>NZ_JBBCQM010000015.1:0-49165 GCF_037150015.1 Asaia sp. VD9
GTGGCGATATCGGCGCTGCGGTCGAGGCAGCGATCGGATGGAATGATCTCGGCCGCGAGGTCGATGAAGCCCGCAAGCTGATCCGCCCCGATTCGGTCGATCCCGTCGCGGTCGCCGCGACCAATTAGGGGTCGGTTCAGGCTGAGGGCGAAATGACACCCTAAGCAGAATGGCGATTGCACGGCAGGAAGCCAGCACGTCTGATTTTGCGTTCTGCTGTGCTTAAAATCTCAAGGTTCCAGCAAGCGTTGCGTGGCGCCGTTCCAGCGCCATAGGGAGCTGCCGGTAAGCCGCGTGCCTCCCCACCAACGGTGAACCGGGTTGTGCTGCGACCAGTTTGCCGCACCGTCCCGCACCCGGCGCCCAAATTCTGTCAGAGTGACCGGCGATTCCATGAATGTCCGCCGTCGGGTCTCGTCATCATGCATGGCAAGGTCAAACGACGTCTCAGTGATGCCCGCCAACGCGGGCATGTGCGCTGTGCCGAGCGCGCACATCGTCTGGCCGAACTCCCAGAAACCGGGTGCCATGCGGGTGCTGACCTGTCCTACCCTCTGAAGCAGCGCCGTTGCCGGGCGATCCTTGTCCTTGAACGGGTAATCGACCGCTTCTCCGCGCGCTTCGATCTTGTCCCACCATTCGTATCGCTCGGTCAGGCGCAATATGCGTCGCGCGCCGGCGCCGAGGCCTGATGCGTCCGGCAACTCGTCGAGCATACCGAGGACGGCGTTGCGCAGGCCTGGCAAGCGACCAAGATCCTCGTTCAGCAGTGCAGCCCAGGCTTGCGGAGTGGAGGTGCGGAATGCCGCCCAGGCGCGGGACGCCAGCCCTACGTCTTTGATCGTGATGGGAACGGGCGGCATGAACCAGTTTCCCGGGTTGCGAGCGCCCAAACGCTCCTCTGATTGCTTAAGGCGCAGTTTGGGCAGGATCTCCGGGATGTGGCCGATCCAGTCGAGCAGCTGGATCAAGGTCAGCTGTGCGTTGGGATCAGGATCGATCCAGAACGTCACCTGGTCGAACTGACGGGCCAGATCCGGCAGGCCGGACCAAACGCGGATTTTGCGTGAGGGCACGCCCTTGGGTTCGACGTCGAACCACCAGTCTTCAAAGGGTAATCCTTCAGCTTCATATAGGGCACGGCGATCGGTGAAGAAGCGTTCTGGCGGGCCCGATGCCGGGATCGGCCCTTCGGCCAATCGGCGGACAAACGTCATGACGCGATCGCCGATACCGGCCGCGAGCAGATGGCCGCCACCGCTGTCGCAAGTGGTTAGAAGAAGCTCTGACATGGGAACCTCCGTGTTATCGCCATATCAGCCTCCATCGGTCACTTCGGGCAAGTGATCCTTGTAAGGTACGTTTGCTTTTTGGTTTGCTAAATTTAGACGCTGACGCTCGAGAGAAGAGTGAATATTGCCATCTTGGCAAGGTCATGGGTCTAGCCCCGCTCACCCCGTAATTCCGATATCAGAAACCGACTCCAGGCGCGATCGCCCAATGATCGCAGCTACTGTGTTTTTGCTGAGCCCGAGGTCGCGGGCGATCCACCGATAACTGCGTCCCTCCTCGACCAGGGCGAGTACCTTGGGCGCGAGCCGATCAGACTTTGGCCGATCGCCAAGTTGGCGTCCCAGCTTGCGACCACGTGCCCAGGCGGCGGCGAGGCCCGAGCGGACTCGCTCGCTCAGCATGTCGCGTTCAAACTGAGCGATACCGGCGAGTAGCGTCGCCATCATCCGACCGTGCGGGGTATCGACCTCGAAAGTCATGCCGCTCATTGCGACGACCGACACGCGCCAGCCCGACAGACGGTTCAGCGTATCGAGCAGGTCCTGCGTCGAGCGACCCCAACGACTCAGCTCAGTCACGAGGATCGCATCGATCCGACGTGCTTGCGCCAGTTTCATCACTTCGGTTCGCGCGGCCCGGTTTGCCTTCATGCCGGATGCGGTTTCGCGGAAGGTTCCGACCACCTCGTAACCGCCGCGCTCGGCAAAACCCGTCAGATCGCGCAACTGCCGCTCGCAGGATTGGTCCGCCGTCGAAATACGGGCGTAGATGACCGCGCGTTGTCCCAATTGAACCCCTCCGGATTTATGCCCCACAAACCCTTGATTGACGTGGGGTCAGTGTTGTCCAAAACAGACATCTGTTCAACTGGGACAATCGTGTATGCCTAGACGTCATATCCTCAGCGCCCGGCAACGAGCGGCCCTGCTCGATCTGCCGGTCGATGAGGTAGCGCTGCTCCAGCATTACATCCTGGCAAACGACGATCTGATCCATGTCAATCAGCGACGCCGTCCGGAGAACCGGATTGGTTTCGCCCTGCAACTGTGCGCGTTGCGTTACCCTGGACGGAGCCTGGCGCCGGGAGAACTGATCCCGCAGGCCATTTCCACCTTTCTCGGTGCCCAGCTCGGTATCGCCGGAGATACGCTTGTCCGGTATGCCGTGCGACGTCAGACACGTCAGCAGCACATGGAAGCCTTACGCCGTATCTACGGATACGGCACATTTCCCAGCCAGGGTGCTCGCGCCCAGGCTTTCCGAGACTGGCTGTCCGTCGAAGCCGAACAGGCGCGATCGAACGAGGATCTCGCTCGACGTTTCATCGCCCGCTGCCGCGCAACCATGACCATTTTGCCTGCGATCTCGACCATTGAGCGTCTGTGCGCGGATGCGCTCGTCGCCGCCGAGCGGCGGATGGAGAAGAAAATCGCCCAGCAGCTTGATCCCGCCGCCTGTTCTCGGCTGGACGACCTCACGACCGAAATACTGCCGGGCGGAATCACCCGGTTCATCTGGTTGCGGCGGATCGAGCCGGGCAACAATTCGGCCGCGGCAAACCGGTTGCTGGATCGCCTGGAATTTCTGCGTGCAGTGAATCTGGATACGCGATTGCTGGCAGGCGTTGCGCCGCATCGCGTCGCTCGTCTGCGCCGTCAGGGGGAGCGCTATTTTGCCGATGGATTACGTGACATCAACGCCGAGCGGCGCCGTGCCATTCTCGCTGTATGCATCATTGAGTGGGGCACCGCGACCGCCGACGCTATTATCGAAACTCATGACCGGATCGTCAGCCGCACCTGGCGGGAGGCGAAACAGTTACATGATGCGCGGATCGCAGACGCAAGAACGTCCGTGGCCGAAACGCTGGGCGGTTTCACCACTCTGGGTAGGTCGCTCCTCGCCGCCTACGGAGACGGTGCCTCTCTGGAAGAGGCGGTAGCGGATTCAGCCGGATGGGAGCAGCTGACCCGCCTCGTCGCCACTGGCATGCAACTGACAGACACGCTGGGTGACGATCCGCTGGCCCATGTCGATCAGGGTTATCATCGCTTCCGCCGCTACGCACCGCGCATGCTGCGGTGCCTGACGCTCGAAGCCGCGCCGGTTGGCCGCCCGCTGCTAGACGCGGCTATAGCCATCGCGATCAAGGGGGCCATTTCGGCAGGTGATGCCTTCCTCCGCCCTCATTCGAAGTGGCGCCGTCATTTGCGGGTGAAAAGCGACGATGACGCGCGCCTACGGGAAGTGGCGGTGATGTTTCACCTGCGAGATGCTTTGCGTGCCGGCGATATCTGGATCGAACGGTCGCACCGATATGGCGATCTCCGGGAGGTCCTGGTGCCGATGCCGGTCGCGCTGGCAACAACGCTGGCGGTCTCACCCGACCCGCATGTCTGGCTGGCCGAGCGCAAGGCGCGTCTCGCTGATGGGCTCGTCCGCCTGGGCCGCGCTGCCCGTAAAGGGACGATCCCGCAAGGCGTCATCGAGGACGGTGTGCTCCGGATCGACCGCCTGACTGCGGATGTTCCGGATGGCGTCGAGGCCCTGATGCTCGACCTGTATCGGCGAATGCCACCCGTCCGCATCACCGATCTCCTGTTGGAGGTCGATACGGCACTCGGTTTCACTGAACACTTCACGCATCTGCGCACCGGCGTACCCTGTGACGATCGGATCGGCTTGCTCAATGTCCTGCTCGCCGAAGGGCTGAACCTCGGGCTGCGCAAGATGGCCGAAGCGTCGAACACGCACGATTATTGGGAGCTTTCCCGGCTGGCACGCTGGCATGTGGAAAGTGAAGCGATGAACCAGGCGCTCGCGGCCGTGGTCGCTGCCCAGGGGGAGCTTCCCATGGCACAGGTCTGGGGCATGGGCACAACCGCATCTGCCGATGGGCAGTTCTTTCTAGCCGCGCGGCAGGGCGAAGCGATGAACACGATCAACGCCCGGTATGGCAATGATCCGGGCATCAAGGTCTACACCCATGTAAACGATCGTTTCGCGCCATTTGCCTCGCGCACGATCCCCGTCACGGTCAACGAGGCCCCCTACCTCCTCGACGGGCTGACGATGAACGAGGCCGGGCGACGGATCGAGGAGCAGTATGCCGACACAGGCGGTTTCACCGACCATCTGTTCGGGATCAGCGCGATGCTGGGTTACCGTCTGGTGCTGCGTATCCGCGATCTACCGTCCAAAAAACTGTATGTGTTCGATTCCGCCGCCACACCTCGGGACCTGAGACCTTTGGTCGGTGGCAAGGTGCGTGAGGCGCTGATTGTTGCCAATTGGCCCGATCTCTTCCGGTGTGCTGCGACCATGAGCGCAGGACAGGTCGCGCCGAGCCGGATTTTACGCAAGCTCGCAGCCTATCCGCGTCAGAACGATCTGGCGGCGGCGTTGCGGGAGGTCGGCCGGATCGAGCGCACCCTGTTCATTATCGAATGGCTTCTTGATGCCGGCATGCAACGCCGTGCTCAGGTCGGCCTCAATAAGGGGGAGGCACACCACGCGCTCAAGAATGCATTGCGGATCGGGCGCCAAGGCGAAATCCGCGATCGCACGACCGAAGGACAGCATTACCGGATCTCAGGCCTCAATCTGATCACGGCCATCATCATCTACTGGAACACGCTGCACCTTGGTCATGCTGTCGAAGCACGGCGCCGGGAGGGTCTCGACACGCCCGATCACCTCCTTGCCCATGTCTCACCGCTCGGGTGGGCGCACATTCTTCTGACCGGCGAATACCTCTGGCCCAAGGACGCAAATGCTTAGGGTGTCATTTCGCCCCCAGCCGGAACCGACCCCACTTATGTCGAACGCGTCCTCGTGCCGGATCTGCGCCCCGGCGACATCGTCGTCATGGACAATCTCGGCTCGCACAAGGGGCCGGGCGTGCAGGCGGCGATCGAGGCCGCCGGAGCCAGCCTGCGGTTCCTGCCGCCCTACAGCCCGGACTTCAACCCGATCGAGATGGCGTTTTCCAAACTCAAGGCCCATCTCCGCCGCGCCGCCGAACGCACCCGCGACGGGCTTTGGAACAGGATCGGCAAACTCATCGATCAGGTCGCGCCCGCAGAATGCGCCAACTTCTTCACCGCCGCTGGATACGAGCCAGATTGAGAGGAAAACGCTCTAGCAGCGCCTCCTTGCAAACGGTGATTGGTCAAGGAGGGGCACCTTTGTTTGCCAAAGGAGTCCACAAGACCAATACCGCCCTGCCACCGCACTATTTTAGCGGCAAGAACAGGTCTACGACCGCCTCATGCTCTGGCACCTCCGGAAAAAAGGCGATGCGCTGGCAATAGAGCGGAAAATCGCGCGCATTCTCCCCGCTGGCCGGTAGCCAATCACGGTAGAGATATAGGGCGGCAGGCTCCAGATTGTCGGTGTTGCCGACGACGCGCAGGACCGCGCAACGCCCGCCGGGGATGGTACCAGCCTCAATTTCCTCGCCGTTTTTCTCGATGGGGCGATCGGTGCCGACGCACAGATCCATCCGGTAATCGGAGGGCAGCGTCGTGCGCGGATCTGAGTGAAAGACGTTGAAGGTTGGACTGGTCTTCGGCGACAATCCGGCTGTTTTGCGCCAAGCGATAAAACGCTGAATGGTTGCGCCAATTGTCGCTGGATCACCGCGATGTTCCATAATCGCCACAGGCGTCGGGGCGACGTCTCGGATCGTTACGTCGGAAGGATTGAACGTGGTCTGCATAAGCTTGCTCCTCGCGTTATTGAGAGGCCGAAAGGCCGCAAGCCACGGCTCCCAACTGGGAGCTTTCCTGAACGATGACGGCGATTGCCCTACCCGTTGTCGAAAGGCGCGGGCAAAAGCATCCGGGGCATTGTAACCAGCATCCATCGCGATTTCGGTGACGTTCTGCGCGTCTCTATAGGCCAGTTGGTAGGATGCCCGTTTCATGCGGGCGAGCTGGATATAGCGATGCACGGACAAGCCGAAGGTCGCCGTGAATTGCCGGTGGAAATGATATTTCGAGAAGGCCGCAATGCCGCTTACCGCATCAAGGTCCAGATCGTCGTCCAGGTGCTGGTCGATGTGATTCAGCACCCTCTGCATCCGGGCATGGTAGTTGTGAAGTGCATCCCTCATCTCATCCTATCCTCCGTGGCAACACCAGCTAGACGGTTCCGGATGCGACGCGCTCGACCGATCTTGCGATTCTAGTATTGTCTGCGGGTATTTCCGATTGCTTATTCTGAAAAAAGCACGGCGTGACGGCAAAAATGGCGGTGTCCATCATGTCGGAAATCATGTATTTTTCGACATTGGACCGATCGCTTGGAAAATGGCTCGGGAAACGGATCTTCTGATATTCGTAAGACGCTGTTGGAATGCCCCTTGCATCGGAAACTGACCACTTCAGGTTTTCCAACACGCTAAACGTATATCCGCGCCCATTTTATGTACCACCCTCTATATTAGACTCTCTTCTGTGCGAATTAATCTTGTTTCGAATGCGCATGAAACTCGAACCTCGCTACCTTCCCATTGCTTTACGTCTTGCCAGACCTCCCTCACGCTCTTCTCTTTCGATCTGATCCCAGAAATCGCCGAATGGTCTTGCAACGGTATTATTTGCTCCATGGAAGGAGGTCGTCATCGGCATTTATCCAGCTTAGCGCCTGCATCTCGGCAGCGATCCAGTCGATGGACTGATCATGTGATCGCCCAAGCTCGATCGCATGTGGAGCAATGCGGCTAGGCATAATCGCCTGTACAGCTTTCGTCGGGAGGGCCAGCCCACCCGCGTCGACGGGACGGCTCAGCATGCCGAGCGACGTTTCATGCTCCGCTGGGTCGAGGCAATGGGCGATCGATGTCTTTAGGACGCGCGTCAGTTGCATGGCATGCACGGGGTGACGTTCCGCCCAAGTCTCGGTCACGACGCACTGCTTTTCCAGATGACCTGGCTTGATAGCTGCCGATCCGCTAACGATTCGCCCAAGTCCAGCCTGTTCCGCGGCAGTGCCCCATGGCGGTCCAGCGCAGAAACCATCGATTGTCCTGTTTGCCAGTGCTTCCAGCATCATATCGGGCGGCATGATGATCAGATGTTCGAGCGCGCGCGGGCACTGTGCGAGCAGATACCGCCTCAACAGCAGGAAATGCGTCGAATAAGGGTGAACAACTGCCATGCATGGTGCAGACCTCTCAAGATAAGTCTGGTCGCGTAGAACGATCGTGTTGCCACCGAAGGACAGATCGGCAACAACCCGTAACGGTGTCGGTCGGCCACGCTTACCCAGATAGGTCATGATCGCAAGCGGCGGGAAGACCACGGCCGCGTCCAGCCGTCCCCAGCTCAACCCGTCCGCGATATTGGCCCATGACGGTTCCACCACGATGTCAGCTTCAATATCGGCCTGCGCGAACAGATTTTTCTCATGAGCCATGAGAATCGGCAGACTGTCAGCTAACCGCAGGAGGCCGATACGAAACGGAACGCTCATGACTTCGGCCCCGGAGCCTTACGGTCGAGATACTGATGACAGATATCGACCATGCGGCGTCCATCCTGCATCGCGCGCTTTTGGAACCATCGATGGGCGGCGGCCTCACTGGTATTTTCAGATTTCATGAATAGTCTCTTGGCTTGATCGATTGCTGCGCGATCAGACAGATGGCGCTGTGCATCGCTCAGGGCGCGCGCCTGGGCCTGAAAGCGACCGAAGAGTGCTATTGCCGCTCTCAGTAGCGGCTTGACGTCGTGTGGGAGGGTCTCAATCACGTTATAGGAGCACACACCTGCATCAAAGGCTTCGCGCATCAGCGCCTCGTCATCCCGATCAACGAACAATGCGATTGGGCGATCCGTGCCTGCCCCAGCCAGCACGCGTACACTGTCAAGCGCATCGCGATCCGCACGGTCCAGATCGACCAGCACAATATCGGGTTGCACCATCCGCACCGCATCAAGCAGGGTCATGCCCGGTTCGGGCCGCATGACCGTCAATGCTGCATCGACACTCAGTATGTCTGAAAGGGCGACGGCACGACGAGGACTGGAATCGGCGATCAAGACACGCATGCCTTAATAGACATCCCTTGCATATCGTCCGGACCTCGTCATTTCATCCACATATCCCGCCGCTTGCGCGGGTTCCATATTCCCATGCTGCTCAATGATTTCGCGCAGGCACAGATCGACATCGCGAGCCATGTGGCTCGCATCGCCGCAGACAAAGACATGTGCGCCACGCGCGATCCAGTCCCATAAGGCAGGGCCAGCGGCCTTCATGCGATCCTGAACGTAGATGCGAGCCTCTTGATCACGCGAGAAGGCCAGATCGATCCGGGTGAGGATCCCGTGTGCCTGCAACGCCGCGAGTTCGTCGCGATAGTAAAAACCAGAGGCTGCATTGCGTTCACCAAAAAATAGCCATGCTTCGCCAGGTGCCCTCATGGCTGCGCGATGCTGCAGGAAGCCACGGAATGGGGCGATACCGGTGCCCGGTCCGATCATGATGATTGGGGTCGCGGTATCGTCTGGCAGACGGAAGTGTCCGGATTTCTGCACGAACAACGCCACATCTGCACCGATCTGCAGTCCCGCGAGCCAAGGCGAACATGTTCCGGGATAGGGCTCGCGCACGACCCCCACCGTGAGATGGACTTCGCCCGGATGGGCAAGAGGTGAGGACGCAATGGAATACAATCTTGGCTGCAGCCTGCGGAACAGGGTCGGAATCTTGTCCAGCGTGATCGCGCGCCCAGCGGACTGAAGCATCTGAGGCAAATACCCCGATTCTACCTCAAGATGCTCTTGCATGGCGGTATTGGCTCGCGACAGGTCAAAATGAGTCGTCAACGCCTCGCGTAATGTCACAGTACCAGACAATGGCAGATCGATTGGTGTTTCACCTTCGTATCCAAGGGCACATAATACTTGGTCGACGACCTCGACCCGATTGTGCGGCCAGACACCCAAAGCATCGCCTGGCTCATAGGCAAGATTTGTTTGCGCAATGTCGAATCCGATCAACCGTGTTTGCCGGCTGGCGCCTTCGGGCGTCAGCAGAACATTTTGGCACAGTTTCGCTATTACGGGCGTATTGCGTGGAGTGAGCGTAATGGTTGCAGGAGGGATCGACGCGCTGCTTTCTCCTAGGATCGCGCATAACCGTGCTTGCCATTCGGCGCGGCCGACGTCGTCATCAGGCTCGCAATCGTAGCGTCCCTGCAGCGTCTTGCTCCCAAGTTCCGCCAGTCGAGCATCCAAAGCGCGACCGAAACCGCAGAAATTCGCGTAACTCGAGTCCCCGAATGCTAGCACGGCATGGCGCATGTCGATGATCGGTGTGGAACGGGCCTGAAGCGCACCCCAGAATGAGGCAGCGCAATCGGGGGGATCCCCATCCCCGAATGTCGACACGACAAAGATTATATTCCCTTGGGGCAAATCATCAACGCTGGCTACATCAAGGCAGATGCATCGGCCACCCAGTGCAGCAGCTAGCCCTTTAGCTGCGTCTTCCGCTCGTCCGGTCTGAGAGGCCCAGAATACCGTCGGATGCGGGGAGTACGTTTCTAAGTTGCTCATCGGCGCGTCGTGCGGTTTGCGTGCATACAGGCCTGCCAGCAACCCATCGATCCGCAAGCGTTCCGTCTCGGAGAGCGGCGCGCGATGCGGCACGACCGGTAAATCATCCGAAGGGGGCGATAGGCGTAAGCCTTCGAGAAAGCCTGCAAGCCAGTGCTGTGCCATCTCTGACAAGGGAGCCGATGCTATCTCCCCGACCTTCAACTGAGCTGCAAGGCGAGAAACAATGTCTAACTCTGGCATAATTATAGGCGCTGCTACTCGCGTTAGGTTGACCGCACACAGCTTGAATCCGGGCTGGAGCGAGATCGGATCGACCGCGTCAGGCGTCAGGACATTAACCGCCAGATCCGCTCCGAACGCATCGTTCCAGTGAAACGGGGCAAAACACACACCCGGCGGCACACGGTCGCTGATCCGGACAGGCAAGGTCGCCGACCCGCGACGCGACCGGATCAGCACACGATCGGCAGGATCGAGCGCCAGATCGTGCGCAGTATCTGGATGCACCTCCAGAAACGGCTCCGGATGCAGCTTGCACAAGGAGTCGACCGTGCCTGTCTTGGTCAGCGTGTGCCAATGATGCTGCAGACGACCCGTATCCAGCACAAACGGATACGTTGCATCCGTCCGTTCGCCCTTTCCCAGAAAAGGCCGCGCAAGAAACACGGCCCGACCGTCATCGGTTGCAAACCGCGGACCCGACCGTGGATCGGGCCGGTAACGGATCGGGTGACGTGCCTTCGAATCGCCGGGGGGGCTCGGCCACTGAACCGGACCCTGCATCAGCCGCGCATGACTGATTCCTGAAATATCGTAGCCCGTCCGGGGGTTGGCAAACCCGGCCGCCTCGGCAAATACCTCGGCGGCACTGGTAAAATCGAATCCTTCATATCCCATGGCGCGCGCGACACGGGCTATAATGTCCCAGTCCGGCAAAGCCTCGCCTGGCGGCGGCACAGCGGCACGTGTCAGGGTCATGGTCCGCTCGGAATTGACCTGAACGCCATCCCCTTCAGCCCAAAGGGCACCAGGCAGAAGGATGTCGGCATAGGCCGTCGTTTCCGCACTCCTGAAAGCGTCCTGCACAATCACGCATTCCGCCTTCTGCAATCCGGCAATCACGCCATCGCGTCGCGCAACGCTTGCCACCGGATTGGTACAGATAATCCAGACCGCCCTGATCTCGCCCCGGGCCATCGCCTCGAACAGGCCGATCGTTCCGAAACCCTCTGCCTCGCGGATCGTATCGGGCGGTAGCCCCCAGACTTTCTCGGCAAAAAGACGATCCTCTGCCACCATTGCACTGCGCTGACCCGGCAGACCCGGCCCCATATAGCCCATTTCCCGGCCACCCATCGCATTGGGTTGACCTGTCAGGGAAAACGGACCGCTGCCGGGTTTGCAAATCGCCCCGGTCGCCAGATGCAGGTTGCACAGCGCGTTGGTATTCCAGGTTCCGGTCACACTCTGGTTCAGCCCCATGGTCCAAAGGCTCATCCAGGCCCCCGATTCCGCAATCCAGTAGGCAGCCTGCTTGAGATCGTCGATGGCAATACCCGTCGTTTCGGCCACCTGCTCAGGCCCGTACTGCGCCAGAAACGGGACCATTGCCTCCCATCCTCGGGTATGAAGGGCTATGAACTCCCGGTCGATTGCATCCCAGGCCAGAAGCAGATGCAGGATACCGTTCAGCAGGGCAAGATCGGTTCCCGGCCGGATCTGAAGAAACAGATCGGCCTTGTCGGCTGTCGCGGTCCTGCGCGGATCGACCACAATCAGCCGTGCGCCCTGCCGCTTGCGATCCAGCAGCCGCAGGAACAGGATCGGATGGCAGTCCGCCATGTTCGCACCGATAACGAAAAACAGATCGGCGTGATCGAAATCCTCATAGGAGCCGGGCGGAGCATCCGCGCCCAGCGAGGTTTTGTATCCTGCCCCTGCAGACGCCATACAGAGGCGCGAATTGGATTCGATATGCTGCGTGCGCCAGTACCCCTTGGCCAGCTTGTTGGCGAGATACTGCGCCTCCATCGTCATCTGACCGGATACGTAGAGCGCCAGAGCATCCGGCCCGTGCGCATCGAGAATGGCACGCAACCGCTGCGCCGTCCGCCCGATCGCATCCTCCATGTCCAGGCGCTGCGGCTCCGCATCCCGCGCAGGCCGGATCGCCGCATGGGTCAACCGACCGGGTGCTGTAATCGGCTTGTCACAGGAACTGCCCTTGGTGCAGAGCCGCCCGCGATTGGCCGGATGGTCCGGATCGCCGCGCAGCTTCACGATCCGGCCAGCCTCAACCTCGAAAACAATGCCGCAACCTACTCCGCAATAGGGACAGGCCGACCGGATGGCATCAGGCAGGGCCATATCGGCTCAGACCGGAACGAGGGCCGGTTCCGGCGTCCGGATCTCCACCCGTCCCTCATGAATCCGCGCATCCCATACGCGCAGGGCAACGCTTGCATCCTCTAGGCATTCCCCGTCACGCAGACGGAAATGCTGCTTGTAGAGCGGAGAGGCCACCACAATTTCTCCTTTCAGATCGCCTATTATTCCGCGTCCGATGACATTGGCCTTCGAAAAGGGATCATGATTGTCGATGGCAAAAATGCGCGCCGGCCCCCCCGTCGTTGCAGGCAGATAAAACAGGGCCACCTGTGCGCCTTCCCACCAGGCGACCACACCTGAATTGGGAACGAGATCTCCCTCCTCGCACAGTGTCTGCCAGTCACGGGGACCGACACCCGCCGGACTGCCGGAACCATTTTCCGCAGGTCTGACCTGATCACGCTCGGGCACGGTCTGCACGTTCGGGTCGGGTCGGCTGTCATTGACAAAGGTCCGGAACCGCTTGAGCTTGTCCCGATCCGAAAGTGCATCGCGCCATTCGCAGTGATAGCTGTCCACAACGCTCTGCATCTGGCGCTCGAGCTCGTCAGCAATGCCCAGGCTGTCCCTAATGATGACATCCCTGAGGTAATCGAGACCGCCTTCGAGAGTCTCCCGCCAGACGGAGGTCCGCTGAAGCTTGTCGGCCGTGCGGATATAGAACATCAGGAAACGATCAATATATCGGACGAGAGTCTCCGAATCGAGATCGGTCGCGAACAGTTCAGCATGCCGCGGACGCATGCCCCCGTTGCCGCAGACATACAGGTTCCAGCCGTTTTCAGTGGCAATCACCCCGACATCCTTGCCCTGCGCCTCCGCGCATTCGCGCGTACAGCCGGACACCGCGAATTTCAGCTTGTGCGGGCTGCGCAGTCCTTTGTAGCGGTTTTCAAGGTCGAGCGCCTGACCGACACTGTCCTGCACGCCGTAACGACACCAGGTACTCCCCACACAGGATTTCACGGTACGGGTCGACTTGCCATATGCGTGACCGGTCTCGAAACCCGCCTCGATCAGTTCAGCCCAGATATCGGGAAGCTGATGGATCTGCGCGCCGAACAGGTCAATGCGCTGTCCGCCCGTAATCTTGGTATAGAGCCCGTATTTCTTTCCGACCTGCCCCAGAACAATCAGCTTGTCCGGCGTGATCTCGCCGCCCGCAATACGCGGCATGACGGAATAAGTGCCGTTTTTCTGCATATTGGCCATGAAGGTGTCATTCGTGTCCTGCAGCGGAATATAGGCCGGATCGGTGATCGGCCTGTTCCAGGCAGAGGCAAGGATCGACCCGACTGTGGGCTTGCAGATATCGCAGCCCAGTCCGCCATTGCCATGCTTCTCCAGCAGCTCGCCAAAAGTCCGTATATTGTGAACCCGGACAAGCGCATAAAGCTCCTGTCGCGTATGGGAAAAATGTTCGCACAGGGAATGATCGACCTCGATCCCGCGTGCGGACAATTCCGTTTCGAACACGGATTTGAGCAGACCCGCACATCCGCCGCAGCCTGTCGAAGCCTTGGTCTGCGTCTTCAGCGCACCGAACTCCGTGCATCCTCCTTCAATGGCCGCGCTGATCGCCCCTTTGGTGACATTATGGCACGAGCAGATCATCGCCGTATCGGGCAGTGAATCCGCACCCAGAAGCACCGCACCCTCACCGCGGGGCAGGATTAGGGCAGCCGGATCGGCTGGCGGCCTGATGGCATTTTGTACGAATTGCAGGATCGTATCGTAGTAGGAATTATCGCCCACCAGCACGGCACCGGTTATGCGCTTTCCATCGGCTGAAAGCACAAGACGGCGATAGGAACCGTCCGCCTCCCCGATAAAGCGATAACTGGTCGATCCGGGTTCGGCCCCCTGTGCATCGCCGATCGAACCGACGTCCACCCCGAGCAGTTTCAGCTTTGTGGACATGTCTGCCCCGGTAAAGGCCGCATCTTCCCCCGCAATGACGGCCGCCGCTGTACGCGCCATGGTGTAGCCCGGTGCAACAAGACCGAAAACACGCTCCTGCCACGACGCACACTCGCCAATCGCAAAGACATGCGGGTCACTGGTGCGGCACTGGTCATCCACCGCAATCCCACCGCGTGCGCCCGTCTCCAGTCCGCAACCACGCGCAAGCGCATCATTGGGCCGGATCCCGGCCGAAAATACGACAAGATCGGTTTCCAGCATGGATCCGTCCGCAAAGACCAGTCTGTGCCGCAGGGTTTCCCCCGGCTCGATCGCCTGCGTTGCATGCGCGGTACGCACATCGATCCCCATGGTTTCGATCCGGTGACGCAACGCCCGCCCGCCCTCCTCGTCGAGCTGGACCGGCATCAGGCGCGGTGCAAATTCGACCACGGCCACATCCAGCCCGAGGGACTTGACCGCATTGGCCGCTTCCAGGCCCAGCAGACCGCCGCCGATTACCACGCCATGCCGCGCACCCTGTGCCGCCACGCGGATCGCATCGAGATCGTCGAGCGTACGATAGACGAGGCCGGCCGTTCCAGAATTGCCCGGCACAAACGGCACAAACGGATAGGAACCGGTCGCAATCACAAGGGTCCCATAGGGAAAATCTCCCTGTCCGGTGCGGATCATCCGGGCCTCGCGGTCGATGGCCGTCACAGCCACACCAAGATGAAGCGTGATCCCGTGCGCATCATGAAAACCTTCCTCATGCAGGCGCAGGGAAAGAGCATCCTGTCCGGTCATGTATTCGGTCAGATGCACCCGGTCATAAGCGGCGTGCCGCTCGGCTCCGAACACGTGGATCCGGTGCGTCTCGTGCAATCCATGACTGACGAGCTGTTCGGCGCAGTAATGGCCAACCATGCCGTTGCCGATGATGATGATATTGGTCGTGTCAGTCATGTCCGGAATGTCCTTTTTCAGAACTTGAGCATCATGGTCTGCATGATGAAGACGCCGCTACGGGCACCGGCCCGTAGCATGGCGTGCGAGGCGGAAAAGCCCGCGAAATCCTGGGTCCACGTCCAGTGCGGCGCGAAATTCCAGGCGGCCTGTGCCTGGGGTATGGTACCAATATAGCCCCCTGACAGTCTGTCACGCCAGGAATAGGTCTTTCCAACAGCATAGACGGCATCATTGGTACTCTCCCGCCAGAAAAACGGAAGATGCAACTTGATATGAAAGGTCGATGACGGCGCAAGATCAAGCAATGGTCCAACACCGACAAGATTTTGCGATGTAAGCGACAAGGTTACGTCATTGTAATAGGGCAGCGGAAAACAGGGCGTGGCAAAGGTACCGACCGCCTCGCCCTGCGAGCGGTAGGAGCCGCCCGAAAACAGATCGGCCTGCACACCGAGACTGGGTTTCCAGGCTCTGGCAGACGCGGCGTAAAGAACAGCCGCATTCACCGCATAAGCCCGGACGGCCCGGTTCGGCAGGGTCCGGTCTACCGGACGGTACTGCCCGCCCTGGAACACGCCTGTCAGATTGATCGCGATCGGCCCTGCCTTGCCCCACAGCCGCGCACCCACATTGTCACGCCGTGTCGATCCGGCCTGCGTACGGCCCTGGGCCAGCAGGGGCTGGGCAGCCAGGGAACCGGAAAAGAGATAACCGATATAGAACAGATCAGCGAAGAGCTGTCCCGGCTTGCCCCACAGTCTGAAGCCCGGAAGAGCCGTCGAGCTGTACCCACCGAACATCCGCGCAGCATAGTTCGTCCCGTCTGAGAAAATCCCGACAGGCAGCTTGTTGGTCTGTGCGAAATCGAACAGATCGAGCCGTGTCCGCTTCCAGATCGCATAGCCGCGCACCCCGTCCCATGTCTGCTGCGCATTGGTCAGATCACGCGCGGACTGCATCGAGACCGGGGCATCGAGAAACACCTGCCGACCTCCGATGACACCTGCCTTCGCGCCCAGAACGGTGCCATGTATCTCCAGAATACCCTGTTGCAGGTCCAGCCGTTCGCGCTGGATACCGGTCTGATACCCGTAATAATTCGAGCCACCAGCCAACGCCTGAAGCAGTTCGGCATAGACCCGGACATGCTTTCCGATATGCAGATCCGCACCATACTGGCTGCGCAGGAGCAGACGGGAGGCATCTGTCTTGCCTGCCGTCCCCATCAGGGGCTGGTTCTCGAAAATATACCGTAGCCGCTCCTCACCGAAAAAACTGATCCAGATATCGCCCTTGTCTGTCAGGGAGACATGCTTGAGACGCGAGAACCAGTCGCGCGGGCGCTTCTGACCAGGTATCGTCGTGATCGTGGACCAGTCTTGTGCCCAGGAGACCTGTCCGACCCCGCCAACCGTCCCGAAACCCGCCGCCGCGCCATCGCCCGTACTGAAGACACCATACGGCCCGGCAGCGGCCTGTGCTGCAAGCAGTGCGAGAAAGACCGGAAGAGCCGACAGCGCACAAAGCCACCCCTTCATATTTGCCCGCCGGAAGCGAGGCTCCGGGTTGACGCCCAGCGCGTATGAGCCAGCCATACAGAGAGCAGACCGAATGACGAGAAAGCAGCAAACACTAGAAAAGCCGCCCCGTATCCCCCTGTCGCATGACGGATGGTCCCCAGAAGAACCGGCAGACAAAACCCGCCAATCCCGCCGCTCATGCCGACAAGTCCAGTCAGGATCCCCACGGATTGTGGAAAACGAGTCGGCACGAGCTGGAATACGGCACCATTTGCAAGACCCAGAACCATCATGCCGACAAAAAAGGCGCCTAGTGCAAGTATAAGGGATGGTAGACCGATACCGATCGATAAATAGATAAAGCTGGCGGCGGCAAAGAGGATGGCCAAGGCACGGATTCCTCCGATTCGGTCAGCTAGAGCGCCACCCAGTGGCCGAACGAAAGATCCTGCAAAAACAATGGTTGCGGTACAAAACCCTGCTGTCGCAGGCCTTAGGCCGTACTGATCATTGAAATAGATGGTCAGAAAAGAGGCCAGACCGACGAACCCGCCAAAGGTTACGGCATAAAATCCCATCAGGATCCAGGCATCACACCGGCGCAGCAAAGGTCCCCAGGCGCGCAGCCCCCCGCTCGAGCGACGCTGGGGTGGCTCTCGGGATATTGCTAGAAACACGATCAGCACAACTGTGAGCGGTATGACCGCGAGCCCAAGGACGTTCACCCAGCCAAACCTGACGGCAAGAACAGGCGCAACCAGCGCTGCAAAGGCGGTGCCGGAATTTCCGGCGCCTGCGATGCCCAGAGCTGTCCCCTGATACTGAGGGGGATACCAGCCCGAAACCAATGGCAGTGCCACAGCAAAAGACGCACCTGCTATCCCTAGCAGAAGGGCAAGTGGAAACATCGCCACATATGAGGAGGGCGACGCAAACCATGTCACGATCAATCCCAAAATTACAGTGACCTGTGCTGCAATCGCGCTTCGGCGCGCTCCAAAGAGGTCCACGCAGGCCCCAAGCACGACACGAAAAACGGCGCCTGCCAGCACCGGCATCGCCACCAGAAAGCCCTTCTGACCTGCGTTAAGATGCAGGTCGTGAGAGATTGCAATTCCTAGAGGACCGAGTAGCACCCAGACCATGAAAGAAAGGTCGAAATACAGGAAAGCAGCGATGAGTGTCGGCAAGTGGCCGGCTTTGAAGAATGACCTGTCCAAGGTAGTTCCCGAATGGCAGCATGCGCGACGGCGCAAGCCACCAAGCCCTCAAGGCATCAGGGCCGCCCTTGGCCCTGAATTCGATCATGATGCTTGTGAGGCCAGTGCCTCCATTGACACGGCTTTAAACTAGAAGTCTTTTACCAGGTGTATCGATCCGATGTCAAAACGAAATACATAAAGAAGCAACATTACGGGTATGTAATTAATGGGATATGAAGCCGCAGGGTAACCTGCATAGCATTTTCTATCGATTAGCATGCGCGCAGAATTTGATGCCTTTGAATATCAGCAAGCCCCGAAATTAAGCATCTGAATTATCACAAGCATCAAAGGCGTTGCCTTTTGAACAAAGCAGACGATAATTTCTATTTTTATGGTTCAAATCACTCTTGAGGGGCTGTAATGAATTCAATCGTCAGTCAGATCGGTGATCTCGCTGAGGCTGGCGAGCGCATGATCGAGCGACTACGCCGTAAGGCTTTCCTGCCCGATAGCCGCAAAGGACTCAATGTGCGCATTGGCATTGCCGACGCTGCCCAGTTGCTAGGTGTTTAGTCCCGGGGTTTGATGGGTTGGATTGATGATGAATCTTTCTGGCTCTGAGGTCCATATTTTGCAGATATATTCGTAAGGTGTGAGGCCACTCAGCGTTTTGAGCCTTCGCCCGAAATTATAGGCTGCCATGAAGTCGTTGAGGTGTGCCCTCAGAGGTGGCCCCGGTTTTTCGGACAGGGGGTTAAGCTCTCATGACCGTCATATGGGGAATGTAGCTACGGCAATCTTACACCAGACTGGCGTCTGATGTGACCAAAAACTGATGATGAACCTGACAGGTGTGCCGCGAGCCGATCGACGACGATTGATCATGCTCTCATCCGCGGATTGGCTACCGCATTTCCCATTTCCGTCGTGGGCCTTCCTCTCTCTATAGACGGGCGTCGGTCGAGACCTGCCCCAGCTTAAAACGAGGGTTACCCATCCTGCCTGGTCTTCGCGGCACGCCCGTCAGGTCCAATGATCGGGCGCGGAATTCTCTGTCAGATTGGCTGTATGCGTCGGCCGATATCCCAGATGAACCCGACCAGCTCGCGGGCGATCGCCGTAATCACTTTTGGCAGGGCCTTTCCGGTTGATGCCAACGAGCGGTAGCGCTGACAAAGACGGACCTGAGCTTTCCACGCGATGGCCCTGATATCCTCCGGCAAGCCTTCGACGCGCATTTGATATCGCCTCTCTTCGCGCGCCGGCAGGCGATACGACCATGCCGCCTCTACCAGCATCGCCCGTGCCTCCCGGTTCCCCGTCTTTGTTATCGCACCACGGCGGGTGCGGGTGCCGCTGGACGCCTCGGAGGGAACCAGGCCAAGCCAGCCCATCAGTTGCTTGGGCGTATCAAAGCGACTGAGATCGCCAATTTCGGCAGCCAAGGTCGCGGCCACCACGAGCCCGACACCACGGAGGGCCTGCAACGCCTGAACCAGAGGAGCCAGCGACCATTGCGGCAGTGCTTCCACCAGCATGGAGTCCAGCCTGTCGCAGCGATGCTGCGCCTCCTCAATCCGCCGGATGCCCTCACCGAACACGAATTGCTGATGCGGTGCGTCGAAGGCCTGCTCACCGAGCCAGCGCCAATGCGCCTTGGTCCAATTCGATCGCCCGGTGAATTTGCGCCCATGGCGGAGCAGGAAGCTCAATACTGTTTGCTGGCTGGCAACCAGATCCTGTTTCGCCTGCCGACGTCCCCGGATCAGATCCCGGATGGCTTCGTGCGCCTCGTCCGGCACCCAGATTGCCGTCAGTTCGCCCGAGCGCAGCAGGCGCGCTAGCATCTGGGCGTCGCGTCGATCGGTCTTCACCCGATCCGCCGACTTGCGCGGGATGACCGACGGCGCGATGACGCTGCATTCCACGCCCAGGTCAGTCAACTGACGATGGATACCATATCCACAGCCGCCTGCTTCATAGCAGAAGTGGAGCGTGACATCGGGCGCTGCCAGGCGTGTCACCAGGCGCCGTATGGCAGCGCCCGTGTTGGGAATAGTCCCGTGGAACCGGATTTCTCCCGATCGCCCGTCATTGGCGACCGCCACGGCAATTGTCTCCTTGTGAACGTCCAGGCCAATGAATTTCGCAGTCGACATTGTCATTCTCCTCTCCTGACAAAGTGAGCTTACGCTCCCCCTGACCTCGGAAACCGAGGCGAATGACGGTCATTGGGTCTATAGACCGGCCTGAAAGAGGACGGGTTTATGGGTAAGGTTACGCGGAAACGGTATTCGTGTGAGTTCAAGTCCCGGGTTGCGCTGGAGGCGATCCGGGGCGAGCAGACGCTGGCAGAACTGGCGTCGAAGCACGGCGTGCATCAGACGATGATCGCCCAATGGAAGCGCCAGGCGATTGAGGGCATGTCGGCAACGTTCTCCGGCAAGCAGGCAGCTGAGGCGACAATCAGCCCGATCTTCGCGTGGAGAAACTCCACGCGAAGATCGGGCAGCTCCTGGTGGAACGGGATTTTTTACGGGATGCCTCTGTGCGGTTGGGCGTGCTCAGAGGCGGCAAATGATTGACCTGAAGCGGCCCCGGCTATCCGTGGTGCGGCAATGCGCGCTGCTGCAGCTCAACCGATCGGGCGTTTACTACCGGCCCGTGCCGGAGAGTGAGACCAGCCTGGCTTTGATGCGGCTGATCGACGTGCAGTTTCTGGAGACGCCCTATTACGGGTCGCGGCAGATGACCCGGCATCTCAAGAGGCTTGGTCATGATGTCGGGCGCAAGCGCGTTCGTCGGCTCATGGCGACGATGGGGCTGCAGGCGATCTATCAGAAGCCACGCACGACCGTGCCGCATCCGGCGCATCGGAAATATCCGTATCTGCTGCGGGATCTGGTGATCGACCGGCCTAATCAGGTCTGGTGCTCGGACATCACCTACATCCCTATGCGCAAAGGCTTCCTCTATCTGGTTTCGATTATGGACTGGGCGACCCGCAAGGTTCTGTCCTGGCGGCTGTCGAACACGATGGATGCCGAGTTCTGCATCGATACCCTTCAGGAGGCGCTGATCCGCTACGGGGCACCGGAGATTTTCAATACGGACCAGGGCTCGCAATTCACGACACCCCGGTTCACGGACGTGCTGGAGCAAAGACAGATCCGCATCAGCATGGATGGGTGTGGCCGCTGGCTGGACAATGTCTTCATTGAGCGTCTGTGGCGGTCTCTGAAATACGAATGCGTCTATCTGTACGCGTTCGAGACAGGATCAGAACAGCGAGCCGGGCTCACCGCATGGATCGCGCACTACAACGCAAAACGTCCGCATTCGGCACTGGGTGGACGAACGCCCGATGAGGCGTATCATGACGTGCCGACGCCATTGGGTCCGGGGTTAACCCCGGACCCAATGGCCAACAGCAACGCCGTCAAACAGGCGGCATAACAACAATCGGGTATAGCTTATTCAAACCCCAAAACTGTCCGAACAGACGGGACCACCTCTCTCAACTGCTCATGACTGTCGTAATGGAAGCGTTTGACGGTTGCTTCCTTGATTGTCCGGTTCATGCGCTCAACCTGACCGTTCGTCCAGGGATGATTGGGTTTCGTCAGACGATGTTTGATCCCGTGGGCTTCGCAGATCATGTCGAAGCGCATGGGACGCGACCACGCCGTATTGCGATTACGAGGCTGCTCAGCTAACTGGATGCCGTTATCGGTCAGAATGGTATGAACCTGATAAGGGTTCATGCTCTGGAGATGTTCGAGGAATTCCCAGGCTGTCTTCCGATCGGCTTTCCCGACGAGTTGTGTGACAGCGAGTTTGCTTGTCCGGTCGATTGCGACGAAGAGGTGCAGCTTGCCCTCAGCAGTCTGGACTTCGGCAATATCAATGTGAAAAAAGCCGATGGGATAGCGTTTGAAGCGCTGGCGTTTGGGCTTGTCTCCCTCGATGTCCGGCAACCGTGAGATCTCGTGACGCTGAAAGCAGCGATGCAGGGTCGAACGTGCAGGCTCGTTGAGCGAGGCTCTTTAGGGCCAGTTTTCTGATCTTCGACAGTCTGGCGCTTGCGCCATTTTGCAACTGTTTTCGGGTTGATCCTGAACTCCTCGCTCAGCGCCGCGAGCGAAGCCTGCGATCGCTGTATTGCTGCTCGCACGGCGTGCGTGGTCGTGGCGCTGCCATGACGTATCTGTCTCATAATGCTTCCTTCCACTTTCGTGAAAATACCACACCATCAAACCCCGGGACTAAACACCTAGACTATGTCGTAAAAAGGACTGCAGACGCAAAGAGCAGAGGCGAGATTATCCGATGCCTCAAGCGATATATTGCTCGTGAAATCTTCAATGCCTTATGCCGACCCAAGAAAGTCGGATTGGCCGCTTGACGAATATAGGAGCTTCAGCACCCGAAATTCTGTTTCAGATCCCAGCCCCCGGAATGGGTTCGGCCAGGACGACGAGACCAGTCTCGCGCTCCCCCATACCCTTGCACGCCACCTCGATCAACGCCCGGGGATGGGTCGCCCGAGTTCGGAACAGTGGTCGCGATAGCGCGCGCAATGAGGATGGGACAAAAAGGCGTCCTGCAGAGCGATGTTGCGCTCGTAACCAGGGAAAAGCGCCTTCTTGTCGAGGGTAGAGTTTTCGACTTAAGATCTCGCAAAAATTCGCCATCTGCCGGGACTTTCGGCAAGCCAAACGCGCCGTCCAAGCGCCTTTCAGAAGAAGTCGCGATCCCATGTCCACCGATCAACCCGCCATGAAGAACCGGTCGAACTCCCATCGTCACACAGCATGGCGTGCAATGCTGTCTCCGACCAGCGGACTAAGCCTTTACGAGCGCTTTGAGCAGGCCATCATGCTAGTCGTCATAGCGCTTATCATGGCTGTAACCGTCGCCGCCACGCTGCATCTCGTCGTCGCCGTTTGGCGCCTACTGACCTCACCCGCTATCGATCCCACCGATCAGGCCGTTTTCCAGACCGTCTTCGGCGCCATGTTCGTCGTCATCATCGCCCTTGAGTTCAAACGCTCGCTCCTCGCCGTCCTCGCCCATAACGAGAACGTCGTGCGCGTGCGCACCATCGTGCTGATCGCCCTGCTGGCGATCGCCCGCAAGTTTATCCTGCTCGATCTTCAGGCCACGGCCCCCATGGAGATCTTCGCGCTGGCTGCGGCCGTTCTTTCTCTTGGCATCGTTTACTGGCTGATCCGGGAGCAGGATGCTCGCGTCATTGCCCGCAAGTCTGCGTCCGGCGTCGAGACCGAGGAGCGGACCCGTAATTGATGGCGTCTTTGTCGCTGGCTCCCGTATCGAGGCTTGGGAAGCACTTCTCGAACGTGTCGACCGACTTACCCGCCGCAACCTGGTGGGCTCGAAGAACACCCTATCGCTACAGTTGCGCATTCATTTTCGTGCGTGAGAGGTTTGAGGCTACCTGATGGGCGCGCCGAAAGACGGACCAACCGAGGATATGCTGGATAGGGATCTGAACCTGAGTGATCTTTACAGCAAGGCGTCGAATTTCCTGGATCGACCACCGGATAAGCTTCTGCGTGCTGGCATTGGACTTTTTTTGAGCGCGGCGGCGTTGACCTGGGAGCGCGCGGCGGCCATCATGGCGTAGGCGAGCATAACGAGCGAGACATGGCGGTGCCAGCCGTGCCAGGAACAGGTCTCGTTATGGTCGAACCCGAACTCATTTTTCGCGGTTTCAAAGCCTTCCTCAATCCGCCAGCGCGTTCCTTCGACCTGCACCAGCGTCTCCAGTTGTGTCCCCTGTGGGCGCCAGGTTGTGAAATGGCGTAGATCGCCATCAGCCGGATTGCGGCGGACCAAAAGGCCCCAGGGCCGTCAGAATATTTCTGATGCCTGGAGATCGGCCATGGGGCAATATAGCCAGTCATACCATCGATCACCCCTGGTGCCGTGACCGGCCGAACAGCGGATCCAGGCCTCATCAGGCAGCATCTTGATAATCTCGCGTGCCTCGCCGACCCACGTCACGTCGGGACGCCAGGAATGGAAACAGTGGTTGGCATTCACGCCCAGCACGAACTCTTTGCCCGCGCGACGCAGCGATATTTCCAGGTCGCCGACACCATAAACGCTGTCACCGGCAACCCAGGAAAACGGCACTTCAGCTGCAAGCGCCTGCTCGATCATGGTGGTGGCCAGAGACGGCTTGGTGGCAAAGCGGATATCATCGGGCACATGGGCGGATGCCAGGCGCTCCGATGTATCAGTCCAGCTTTTCGGAAAATAGAGCGCCCGGTCGAGAAAAGCATGCCCCTTGTCAGAGACATTAGGTCGCGAACACGCCAATCTGGCTGTTGGTGATCTTGCCAGCAGATCCTGTGTATTGCCGACCCAAGGAAGTCGGACTGGCCGCTTGACGAATATAGGAGCTTCATCACCTGCCGCCTTCCCGCGCAACCGGAAAATGCTCGGCCTCAACGTCGCGTGCGACCAACGAATACGCGGCCTGCATCGCGATCGGACCGGGCATGCGGCGTTCCGCTGCGATCGTCGCTGCCTTCATCGCAACCCATTCCCCATCGGTCAGATCAGGCGGATAACGCTTCGTCTTGCGCTTGATATTGGCCATCCGGCCTCGTTGTTCTGGCATCCACATCCCGAGTTTGAATCACGCGCCAGACGTCCTGAAAACCCCTCGCGCCGAATTTTCAAAAGGGCTCTTATACTTCAACAACTTAAAGATAACCACGCCGGGATAGGAAAGAAATGAACATTTAATGCGAGGATACTGGAGGCGATATAAATACGCACAATAAAATTTTTATCAATGCAAATAACATATTATATAAGTTGGCAGACTTACAGCGTCAGTTTTGTTTACGTTATATTATATTATTGTGACTGCGTTGTAAGATCAAAGCCAACCAAATAGAGGCTCACGAAAGTTTGATATTTTGAAACTTTTATGTGGGACAGTAGTCTATGCGCTTTCAGATTTCTGCGATCACCTCAGTAGCTACAAGAGCATTCCTCCTTGCCAGCTGTGCTATTATCGCTCAAACAGCTGTAGCCCAGACGCCTGCAGCCCCCACGCTTCAGAGCACGGCGAAAAAACCCGCCAAGGGCAGCACAAAATCTGTTGTCCCAGGGAGCGAACGTCCAGAACATATAACCGTCGTTGCTCGCAAATCCTCAGCCCTCCTGCAGCTTAGGGCAAAAAATGATGTCTCGGTCGCCGATGCCGCGTTTATCGCAAGCCACCCGGACACGAACATCGCAGAAACGCTCGCCCGCCTCCCCGGCGTGAATGTCTTGTCGACAACCGTTGGCAGCAGCATCGGTGGCACAGCCTCAATGATCGACAACGCCTCACGCGGCGAAGGGCAGCTTATCTCGGTGCGCGGTATTGGACCAGACTATACGCTCAACCTGATTGATGGCGTAAACGTCGCAACGGCGAAACCAGCCAGCCGTCAGGTCCAACTCTCTCTCATGCCGCCACTCGGGTTTTCGGATGTCGTTGTTAACAAGACGGCCCAAGCCTCCGAGATGGGTGAATGGATCTCCGGCTTTGTGGATTTCCACACTCCCAACGCTTTGGAACTCGGTCATGACGCCTTCTCTCTCAAAGGTCGCGGCGACTTCAACCAGCAGGCCTATCGCTACGGCGTCCAGCGTGGCCCGTTCAATGGCGGAGGCGTCGTGCAGGCGGACGCGACGAAACTTTTCGGGTCGCACAAACAGTTTGGCGTTCGTGTCGTTGGCTATTACCAGTCTCGTAACTTTGCGACCCAGGTCGCCAACAATAATGAGTACTACTGGGACTTCGTCCATACGCTGACCGGATCGGATCACACACCTGTTCCCTCGACCCCGCCGACGAACAATCTTATCGCTGCGTTCATCAACCCTCAAGCGTCCTTCGGCAATTCCCTGCGCACGGGCGGCAATCTGGCTCTCGACTGGCAGGGCGAGCATGTGCATGCCTTCGCGCGAGGATCTTTCGCCTATTCGAATACACAGCAATATACGGTCCAGCGCTCGCTTCAGGCCATGTCAACGAACTGGCTTCCCCAGCCCGACGGCACTTTTACCGTCCAGGAAGGTGGCGTAAACGGATCCTATTGGTACGAGACCAATCCGGAGATCCAGGCGCTCTCGACTATGCAAATAGGTGCAGCCTTTGACTTGAACAAATGGCACGCAACGGTTGCGGCGTTCGGCAGCTTTGCTCGGGACGACTCCTCCTCCGTGCAGGTCTCCTACAAAAATTACCAGCTCGACCCGTCCGGCCAAGCGCTCATTCTCAACCAGCAATTCGCCGGGAGGCCGCCTTACCCGGTTGCAAACCTGACCGCGCCTCAAATATCCGAAATGAACAACTTCAGCGATTATGTGCCGCAGACATCGGCGAATTACGGTTACCCCGGCGTTGAAACAACTGATTACAAGAACAATCAGGCACTTGGCGGCGTGAAGTTCGACAACATGGTTGACACGGGCTGGACCCATGCCCCGCATATCAACTTTGGCCTCCGCTATTACGACACGATCCGCAATGCTACAAACCGCGACTACTCCTACGACAACCCTGACGGCCTCCTCCCAGGCCTTGCGCCAACCCTCGCTTCGGGGCAGTTTCAGACAGGGTCGATTTCTTCGCCCTATCTTGGCGCGCTTAGCAGAATCATGCCTTTCGAGACGCCGATCCTGAGCATGCCTGCCCTGAAAAATTATATTTCCGGTCTCCCACTCTCCTACGCAACCTCCGGTGGTGATCTGCCGTGGACGGGCAACGCAATCGACAGCGCCTATAACGCAAATGCAAACACCCAACGAGCCAACGAAGGCTTAATCGCAGGCTATTTCTCCGTACCCATCACGTTCGGCGCTTTCACCCTTGAACCGGGCCTTCGCTTCGAGCACTCGGACATCACCAACCGCTACTGGAACGCAGTTTACGACACAGACGGGAACCTGACCGGCGGAGCGTTTCAGTCAGATAACACACATTATAATCAGTTCTTACCAAGTGTTTTCGCCACTTATCGGCCGACGAGCCTCTCAGTCTACCGCGCCTCTGCCGTCACCTCCTATGTTCGGCCCAATACATTCCTGCTTGGCGGCGGCCGAACCGTTACGCCAGACGGGAACGGCGTTTTCACGGTGCAAGAAGGCAACCCCAACCTCCGCCCCGTAGTCTCACGTAATTTCGATATCGGCGGACAGTGGATTGCCCAAGACGGATCGAGCCTCGCCCTTACGGGGTATTACAAACTGCTTAGCGACTACTTGTTCGACGCTGGCTCCTCGACCCGTACGGACGGCACGCATTACGTCAGTTCGGACAGCACGACGAATTCATCCCCGTCCCTGATCATCAACAAGCCTGCAAATGGTGGCAATGCGCAGGCCTACGGGCTTGAAGTGGCAGCGGAAAAAAAGCTTCGGTTCCTGCCGTCATTTGCCAGAAATCTCTCCTTGTCGGGCAACCTCACCCTGCAGCGGACCCATGCCAACCTCAACCTCTCCGGCATCGCCAACGGCACGCCGATCCAGTATGCCCCCGCATGGATGTTTAATGTCGCGCTGAGCTATACGTCGGCCCGGGTCAACAGCAATCTCTCTTTCCGCCGCAGCGGAAAATTCATCGAGACATACTACCTGTATAAAAATACAAATATAAAAATACAAACGGGAGCAACATTGATCTCTCATGGTGGGATCAGCCCATCCAGCGCCTCGATTATTTCTTCCAGTACAAGTTCACCCCGCATGTCGCGGCCGCCTTCGCAGCACAGAACCTACTGAACGACGTTTCCTACTATTCAACACGAGGCCGCAGCTCAATTGACGTGCCTCAGATCGTCCAACCCGGACGTTCATATTTCATCACGCTCTCGAGCGATTTCTAATGCGACCTCATATCCTTCTCTGCGTCGGCATGCTCCTCCTCCAGCCGGCAGCCGGAGCTTCAACTGCGGCCAGGAGAGAGGATACCGTCTCGGTCATGTCCTTCAACGTCCGCTTTCCAAGCCCCAACGACGGTTCAAATATTTGGGATAAACGTAAGAGCTTGTTCATCGAGACGATCCGTCGTGCACACCCGGATGTAATCGGCACGCAAGAGATTTTCCAGTCTCAAGCTGACGCCGTGATCAAGGCCCTCCCCAAATATCGCTGGTTCGGGCTGGACCGCTTCGGGGCCCACACAAGCGAGCATATGGGTATCTTTTACGACCCGACGCGTCTCTGCCTACTCGAACATGGCCAGTTCTGGCTCTCCAAAACCCCCGATAAACCCGGCTCCCTCGGTTGGGGCGCCCCGCTGCCCCGATCGGCGAACTGGGCAATTTTTGCACAAGGTTGCGATAGAAACCGTGCCTTCTTATTTATGGACACCCATCTAGCCAATCGCGATATTGAAGACGAGCAGGCCCGGGTCCACTCCGCCGAGTTGATCGTAAACATGGCGCGCAGATACGCTGAAAAACGACCAGCGATCCTAACCGCCGACCTCAACGCGGATCCCGAAAGCCAGGCTCATGCCGTCTTGGCTACTTGGTTCACTGACGCATGGACCGCTGCGGCAAATCGCTCCGGCCCGCCAAAAACTTTCCATGACTTCACCGGCATACCGACAGACAGGATCGACACTATCATGCTACATGGCGCGATAATCTCCAGCATCAAGACCGATACGTTCCATAAGGGCCGCGCCTACCCATCGGATCACTTCCCCGTTGAGGCTGTGATATCCTTCCCAATGCCGACGGACACTCATTAATAGATAGAAACTAACGCGGCCAAATGAAAGCGATTCAGTATTGATATTCACCGGCGGTTTTGAAAAGGGGGTTTTTGCACGGCGGATACGTAGAGGGCTGATCGCCCTGACTGGGTGAAGGGCGGCAACGTAGGCGCCGGATTCGTCAAGCGGCCAATCCGACTTTTTGGGGTCGGCATAAGGCATTGAAGATTTCGCGAACAATATATCGCTTGAGGCATCGGATAATCTTGCCTCTGCTCTTTGCGTCTGCGGTCCTTTTTGCGACGTAGTCCAGAGTTGGCGGATGAGTGCGCATTCTGACGATTTCAACATGGTAGAGAGCGGCATTGGCCTGCCTGTTACCGCCGCGGTTCAGCCGGAAGCGGTTTGTCCTGCCGCTTGGTGCCGAAATCGGACAGACCCCGCAGAGACGGGCGAGGGCCGCTTCGGACCTGATACGAGCCGGATCATCGCCGACCAGGATCAGCATGTCTGCGATGGTCATCGTGGCAATACCATGAGCCGCCTGCAGTCCGGCTGCCTTGCTTTCGACCAGAGGATCGAGGTCGCGATCCAGGGCGGCAATTTCGTCATGGAGCGCCAGCCACCGCCTGGCGAGCGCATGGATGTCTTCGTAGACGACAGCAACGTTCCCTCCCGCGAGATCCGAAAAGCAGCGATCAGGCGAATAAGCGCCATCTTGCCGCGACAATTGCCGAGTTTCGCCCGCAAAGCCGCAGGAGCGTTGATGATCAGCGATTTCAGCGTCACCATAGCCTGTGAGCGGCTTTTGACCGCCGTATCACGCATGATCTTGAACTGGCGGATCATCTCCGCCGTTCCATCGTGGGGATTGGGAACGGCGGCCGCCTGTCCGTTCAGGACAGAGCGTGGAGCGCCCTCGGCGTCGAAATGATCGTTTTTGCCATGCCGGGCACTGATCAGACGATTGGGACGGCTGACCTCGATAACCCTATGCCCGCGGGCATGCAGCAGGCGTGACAGCCCGGCTCCGTATGAACCGGTGCCCTCGACGCCAAAGGCCTTTATCTTGCCAAAGGTCAGTGCCCATTGCTCGAGGTCAGGATAGCCACCCGTATCCGCCTTGACGGATCGACGTCCCAAAGTCGTTCCCTGGCCGTCGAGGGCTACGGCAACATGTTTGTCCTTATGTGTGTCTACACCGATGATGATCGTCGGAACCAGGCATGGTGTCATGAAGGGCCTCCTTGCGAAAAGAGTGCCCGTGCATCGGACGAAGAGGACAGGACTGTGAGGGGACGAACCCGCCAGGCTCCTATCAGGTCACATCGCCGCCCGATGTCCGGGGCGGGCCGACACCCTACACATCATCACCAGGGCATAATGCCAGTCACAGCAAGGGTCAGGGTGTCGGCCCGCCAAAGCATACTCACAGTCACATTAACCGTGGCGCCACGGTTAATGTGACATCACCCTTCTACCTGCATTTCAAGGGGCATTCCTATACGGCGCGGTTCACAGTGGACAGTCTGATCCTGGGATATGCAAACCGTACCCCTCAACCCACGATAGCCTTCCTACTGCAGAGTTGTTTAACTGACTCACAGCGAGACGTAGTATCCCTTTGATAACAGAAGCTAGGACTCCAGTTTGCCCTACGTAAGCAGTCCCCCGCCGTACTCGACACTGGCGCAGCGCTCGACCCGACTGGCGTTTCTCATTGCCGGTTTTTCGGGCGCAGCTTGGGCGCCTATCATCCCCTATGTCAAACTGCGATGCGGGCTCTCGGATGCGCATCTTGGCCTCCTGCTTTTGTGTCTTGGAATGGGGTCGATCGTCGCCATGCCCGTCGCCGGGCTTCTAACCGGGCGTTTCGGCTGCCGTTGGGTGATCGCGATCGCTACCCTGGCGGTGTGTTGTACTCTGCCAGTTCTGGCATCCTCTGCTTTTCCGCCTCTTCTTGCCGTCACGCTGATCATCTTCGGTGCCAGCGTCGGTTCGATCGATTGCGCCGTGAATGTGCAAGCCATCATTGTCGAACGGGCTTGCCAGACAACCATGATGTCTGGTTTTCATGGTTTGTTCAGCGTGGGCGGTCTGCTGGGTGCCATCGGCGTCAGCGGCCTGCTCAGCTTGGGTCTGTCGCCGACCCACGCCTCTTTCGCCGGTGTCGCTTTGCTGATTATGGTCGGAAGCTTGACAATCCCTGGATTGCTGACCGAGCGAAAAAGCGTCGACGACGGGCCTATTTTCGTCCTGCCGCACGGGATCATTCTTGTTATCGGGATCATGTGTTTCATCACTTTCCTAGCGGAAGGAGCGGCTTTGGACTGGAGTGCCGTCTTTCTGGCTACGGTGCGTCATGTCGACATGAGGTATACCGGCCTAGGATACGCTGCATTTGCCGCCATGATGACGTTTGGGCGATTGCTAGGAGACCGGGTGGTTCGACATTTCTCTGGACGTATAATCATCGCGGGGGGAAGCCTACTAGCCTGCCTGGGAATGCTCTTGGTGGCGACCGTACCAGTCTGGCAGATCACATTTACCGGTTACGCGCTGGTGGGTGCAGGCTGCGCCAATGTAGTGCCCGTACTTTACTCGTCGGTCGGGCGGCAGACCTTTATGCCTGAACATCTCGCGGTCTCAGCCATAACCACCTTGGGATATTCGGGCATTCTGGCCGGTCCCGCCGCACTTGGGTTCGTATCCCAGACCGTCAGCCTGCCATTTGCCCTTGGAAGCGTGGGCGTATTGCTCGCGGCCGTGGCGATGATGGGAATGGCGCTGCCATTTGCCCTGACCAAAGAAACATGAGCGCCGTGAGCCATTCTTCTTTCGGCTCTGTTGCGAAGTCTGCGGTCCTTTCCTCGTGGCGCCACGGTTAATGTGACTGTGAGTATGCTTTGGCGGACTCTGTTGCAAAGTCCGCCTCCCTGTTTGAAACCGGCCACGGTTTTGGCGTGGGACATGGTGTATGAGCGACTTCAAGGGACGACATTTCCGGGGTGAGGTGATCCTGTGGGCTGTGCGGTGGTATTGTCGCTACGGGATCAGCTATCGGGATCAGCTATCGGGATCTTGAAACCATGCTGGCCGAACGCGGCGTCAACGTTGATCATTCGACGATCTATCGCTGGGTCCAGCGCTATGCGCCCGAGATGGAAAAGCGCCTGCGCTGGTACTGGAAACGCCCGGGCTTCACCCGCAGCTGGCGGGTGGACGAGACTTATATCAAGGTCAAGGGAGTATGGGCGTATCTGTATCGGACGGTCGACAGGGACGGCGATACCATCGATTTTTACCTGTTACAGACCCGGAACGCGAGGGCGGCGAAGCGTTTTCCGGGCAAGGCGGTGAGTGGGTTGAAAGACTGGAAGAAGCCCGAGACGATCAACACGGACAAGGCCCCGACCTACGGCATCGCGATTAGAGAACTCAAAAAGGCCGGAAAACTGCCGGATACGGTGGAGCACCGTCAGGTGAAATATTTGAACAACGTAATCGAGGCCGATCATGGCAAGCTGAAACAGCTGATCAGGCCGGCTCGTGGTTTCAAAATACTGAAAACCGCTTGCGCCACGATCAAGGGTTTCGAAGTCATGCACGCCCTGAAAAAGGGGCAAGCCAGACCCTGGCAGCAGGATAAGGGCATCATGGGAGAAGTGCGCCTGATCGAGAGGCAGTTCGGGGTCTACACATTCTGAAAAGCCCTGAGCCTCGAGTTTGCGCTACTAACCCAAGATTTTGCAACAGAGCCCTTCACCAACGGATGGTCTCATTTAAGACGACAATGCTTCACTCGGTTAATATTCGTCCATCAGGCAAGAGCTCACCGGGAGGCGGAAATACAGTCAGATCGCATGTAAGATCAGCTAACGCACAAATTGGTGCCCTTTGTAGCTCACAGCACAAATGACGCTCTTATCACCCGTTTACCTTATCCATACAACCTGACATCACCGCGAGAAGGCCTGCATACGCCCAATTGCAGCATCCGCCAGAGCTAGAGCCTCTTCAAGGGGGCCATAATCGATCGCAAGGGGCCCGATTAGTTTAGCTGCCGGCTGAGCGTACTCAGCCTTATTTTCTTCCTCTGTGAGATCCACAAGGAAACACCTGTCATCACGTCGCGGCCGTCCTTGTTTCCTGCCAGCTACGGCACGTTTGGGCGGACGAACCACTTCACGCAAAGGTTCGAATCCCTTGAGCGCGAAAAGCCTTCGCGCCATGCGGTGAGTGACTTCGGTAATGAGGCCTGCAGCGAGAAAGCGCTCAAGCATAAGATACGCGGATTTTGAGGAGATGCCGAGCAGACTGGCAAGCCGTGTCGCGGATAGCAGGGGAAAAGCTGCAATCAGATCGATCGCTGTGTCTGCTCGCGAATTGCAGCGGCGGGATCCGCTATGAGCTCTCGCATGATGCCACTGACGCTCGATCCCGGTGATACGCGCATGGATACCTTCTGCCTCGTCGGCCAGAGCATTAAGAAAACAGGGGATCCACACCGAGCGCTCCCAGCATGTACCGGATGCGAAGGATCGGGCCCCTGTAAGGGGGAGCCCAACGCGCAAAAGCTGTGTTTCCTGCCAGAAAGAGACAAGAGCGCCGCGCATAGGCGAGCGGCCGTTTCCGGCATCGATCCAGCAATGAAAAGCCCGGGCAGCTCCAAGAAGCGGCCCTACGGCTGTAGCCTCGGAACGCAGAAGCTCAGTGGCCTGCTGGATATGCGCTTTTTGAGTCGATGTCGGATGCGCAAGCCATTGATACTGCTCGAATGCGATTTTCGCATTGTCCACGAACACGCCACGATCGGCTACGCCTTCGCCCGGCATCGTCAGGCGCAGGCCTTCCAGTTCGGCGGCAAGATACCATGGATCGATGACATAACCATCCATACTTGCGCAGACACGTGCCGCTTCGAGCCGCTCACGAAACAGGATGGCTGGGAGTAAGGGATGATTATGAAGGCGTTGATCCAATCGCCCTATGGAGACAGCGGCCCGGGTGAGCGCGGCGTAAAGCCTGTCGCCAGGAGAGTGGGGCGGGTTCTGCCGACCGCTCAAGAGCGCCTCGCAGCGTTCCGATAGATCGCGTCACCGTCGTGTCGACCTATAGCGATGACAAGGATCAGGATTTTGCCGTCATCGACCCTGTAGACGAGCCGATATCCGGCATCGCGTAGCTTGATCTTATAGCAGTCTCGAAGGTCCGCTGTGAGACGGGCTGAGAGGACATGCGGCTCTTCGAGACGTCGCGCCAGAACCTTCTTGAACTGCGTCTTTATACTGCCATCCAGAGCGTCCCACTCGCGTTTGGCGCGTGGATCGAAATGGAGCGCGTAGCGGGTCACAGGTCATCCAGACTGACGGCAATCGAACCCTGGGGCGAGGCAAGGCGCTCACGTACGAGAGCCAGAAGATCGCGATCGTCATTCGACAGGATGACGCGCTGGACCGGCAGTTTTCCGGTTTCGACGACGTACTCAAAGGTCTGGCGGATAAGATCCGAGGGCGTGATCCCGAGTTCGGACAGGCGCTGATACGCGGCATTTTTCAGAGCCTCGTCAATGCGCAGATTGATGGACGCCATGGCCTCTTATCCTTTCAGACTGAGGAAGGTTATACGTCTTTACATTCGTAAAGGCAAGAGATACAATTTACCCTTAAGCGGCACTAGGTTCAAACTGTGCTTTTTTGCAATTTAAGCCCCCTCGCCCACACCTACTTCCGATAATTTTACTTATCGGAAGTAGGGTAGAAAGGCGCGATAGAGCGGAGGATGAGCCGGAGGGCCTGCATCAGAAGCTCGCGTTCCCATCAGCGTGCTCAGGGCCAAACGGCAGCATCCGCCTTGTTTCGGTCATAGATCAGCAACTAGGCGCAGCCTGAGGACGGACATGAGTAGCTCGATCTCTCGTGGGGGAGACTGGCCCACAGCAGACCAGCAACTTTCGGTACATAGCCAAGCTTGAACAGTCGACAGACTAACACCGTGCTCTAAGCTCAGTGTAGCTAAGATTTCACGTTATCTGCGCTTGGTGCAGGATCCCAACGCTCTATCAACGTCGCCATGGGAACGGAGTGCAAGTGGTGCTCGGAGCTCGACATCAGCAACAGCCTATTGATGGTATTGTCCTGAAAACCTCCGTATTGGAACGCGGTCGTGAAGCGCGCCGCAACGGCGGGGACTTTGGCGCGAGCGATCAAGGATTTCATCGAGTTCCGCTGTCGCCGGAAGCGTGCCGCAAGGTGTGCCTCGAAGTTCGGCTTTAGCGTGTCCACGTTCCGAGCCAGCGTGTAGGCGAAGGCAGCTCGGAAAAGCGACTCCATCCTCGGGAACGACGGATCGTTGTATATTTGGAGTATTGCTTCGGGACCTACCGGAAATTCAACAGAAGTCGATGCGATCTCGCGTTGCAACGGGATCAAGGCAGGGGTGGGTCCGAAGTGCCTCTTGGCGAGCACTATCTGGAGTTCTTTCCAACGCAAAGGACTGTCTGTCAGTATCTGCGCGCCGGTCGCCTGGGCCAAGTACATCGCCACCTCGAAATTAGGTGCTAACTTCATGAAGTTGAATTGGCCGCCGTTTGTGAGCGAGTCGTCCTGAAGAATAGCCAGCCTGTCTTCGACTTTCATCTTTTCTATGAGATCGATAAGGGCATCCCTCCGAATTGGCTTATCATCGCCCGCGATGTCCGACATGTGCTGAACAAGGTGTTCCTTGGGCATACTCAGCCGCAGGCGAAACTCATCCTCCTGCGCTACTGCCTTGATCCTTGGGTCGTCGTAGGGGTCTATCTTGATGGTCCGGGAGCGGGCCCGGGCCATGTCCATTATCTGGTCACGGAGGTGAAAATCGAAATCGCATGGATCCGGGATTAGAGTGATCAGACCAGCTTCAACTAGGGGCATGAGCTGGAAAAAGGTCATCAGAGTTTTGAGCGCTTCTCCTCGATATAGGCGAGGGTGCTCAGTCGGCCGCATGTCCTTTCGCAGGGTCCGAGAGATTAAGAATGGGTTCTGGATAATAACCTCCCCAAAATACAGCGGTGCCCCGAGCGCGAATTCCTCGATCATCTTGGGATGCAACAATCCTGTATATACCGAGCGCATCTTGCCGTCCGGTTTGGGCAACAGGGCTAGAAGATCAGTCTCGATCGGCCACAGGGCTTCGTACAGGCTGTACATCTGCGCGATTTTGCCGTCAGTCATCTCTCTGCGGATCGTATCCCAATCCTTGGTCTCCAATTCAAAGAGTCTGAATAGGGCGTCCATGAACATTATGTTGCGCTCACGGATACTTCGCTCCGTCCACGACATGCGCAGGTGCATTGGCTTGTCACGACAGCAATTCCCAAAAGACTGGCCGGACCCACAAGGGCAGTAATCGCGTGGCCGGCGCCGGGTGTTCAGCTCCTTCTTAAGCAGCCATTCCCGCGGTTTCTCTGATCGACCGAACTCGTCCTGATGATAGACATCTCCGTTCTCGAAGCTGGCAAATATCTCTCCGCCAAAGTGGTGGAGTTGATCCGTCGGCGGTAGAAACGTCGTTCGCAGGTCAGCCCATGACTTGGAGACAACCCTTTCAGGGTAAAGATCCTCACGACGGGATCCAGCGACATAACGGCACGCACCAGTCTTGATCACGAGGTTGACCTCGGCAACCTGATCGTCGGTGAGGTACCGCCTCCTGATGAACTCTGTCGCGGACACGATCGTGGAGTGGTAGTTTTTTGCGAATGTTCGCTTCACACAGGGGTCCGTCTCGGGGTTCCTTGCGTATTCGAGGTTGGTCAAGATCAGAAGGTGATCCGACCCCAACGGGAAAAGCGTTTGCGAGCCCTTGAGAGCGGTCGATGGGTCTGCGGGATACCGGTTGCGTGCGTCGGACGGCGGTATCGCATGATTGTAGACAGTGACAGGGTGGTCGCTTAGCAGGAACTTGACGTTGGCCTGCTCCGCCGAGACGATCTCTCGAACTCCCGTGGTCCAGGTTGTCACGTTCAGCATGCGGATACCCTGCATCTCGACCATCAATTGATTCTGGGCAGCACGCGGCAATATCTCACCGAGCCGACCGATCTCCGGATACTGCAGGCGTAGCCATGCAAGACCTTTAGGCGTCCGCAGCTTCTGGATATCAAGAAAGTCGAAGAGGTCCCTGAAATGTTCACGCCAAGCACCTTGGTCTTCGCCACAGAATGCCCGGACCGCGTCAGCACCGCGCTTGTCGATGTCACCGAAAAATATTCTCTCGATCTCGTCGTTGATCTCGAACCCAAAGAATGTCGAGTATAGGTCCTGCTCGACAAATGCCCGCGAGGTAGGTGAGTAAAAAAGGGAGCGCCCGCTAGCCGTCGTTCCGTCCCGACGTTTGAAGGTGGATGGGCTCAGGTCAAGGAGACAATGCGTGGTTTTCGCAGGGGTGAAGAACCTTTCTTGATGCCATTGCGGGACATAATGGTTTTTCCTGGTGGCCGACATAAGTGCTCGTTGCGTCCTATACGGGAGATCCAATCAGCCTGATCTGATAGTTGACCGGCTGTCAGTGTCCATCATCAAGAATAGCCAGAAGCTTACCAAATGTCAGGAATGAGCGCGCATAGAGGCCGTCATGTACGGCTGGATGAACGGCAGAAAACGTCGTTTGAGCGTTCCAAAGCGGACGTTCTCGTTTTCCCCCATTCCGGACAACGAGTTTCGGTGTGGCTTCTTATGCGCCGACCTACTTCAGATAGATTATCTTATCGGAAGTAGGTAGGGTGCGCGAAACACGGCGGTGGACGGGCCGAAAAGCGTGCTTCAGAGGCACGCTTTCGATGCGGCGCAGATCGTCTGTCTGCCTATACGGCCGCGCTCAAGCTCGGATGTCAGCTTCCCCGGTCATTTCGGTCATCAAGGAACGTGTTGCCAATGCGGGGCGAAGACGGTGTGTTGCACCCATCAATCGGTGCAGCACATACCATCTAGCAACACGTCCAGCGTGGCCATAACCCGTTCTGGCACTGACAGCAGGCTCGCGCCGCTGTGAGGAACTGCGTGCGTGCAAAGCATATCCGGGGACATAATCCCGTTCAGATTCTCCCCCAGCCCAACAAAACCGATTTGCGCCACTGCCCGCAGGGTGAAGGTCCAGTGCTGATCTGCCCCTACCGTGGCAAGAGCTGTGTTGATAGGTGCTTGAGGCTGATCACCGTGATGGTATGGGTGATCTTTGGTTTCACCAAATTTATTGGTGTAGTTTTTAACAGTAGGACAAAGAAAATTAATGTAGGTGGTAGTATGGTCGGAGGATATATATGATAATAGAAATTCTCCGAGGTTACCAATGACTGTTTATTCATTCGCCTGCTCGACACCTGATAACTGGTCAAGTTGGCACATGTGGGCGAAGACATTCGGACCGGGTATAGTTACTGCTTGTGTCACAGGTTCGATAGCGTCTGCCGCATATATTGTGGCGAGAACGCAAAGAGAAATTGCGGCAAACAAATATGATTTGGATTTATTTGATAAGCGGTACCCTCTTTTTGAAAAAATCAACGAGGCTGCAGAAAAAACTGAAAGTTATGATACAAGAAATGAATGCGTATATGAAGACATAAAATTAGCAGATTATAGTAAGGAAGTCAATTCCCGCCGCAAGTTGTATATTAGTCATATCAATAAAATTAGAGCTTTCGATACCAGTTCGATTGAAGTAATTTATGATGAAATAAATAAGTCTGTTAGGCTCTACAGAAATATAACTCCTGAGATGGTGGATTTATTAAAGAAGAACATAAAAGAGTTTAATGAAATCAAAAACAAAAAGTATGAACTCAAAGGCGTGGAATATGAATTTTGCGGTAATGCAAACAATCGCCTTGGTGAATACATTATTTTTATTGCACAAAATACCATAAAAGTTTCAAGGAATTTGATATTAACGCAGTATACGGATGATATTCGTCAACACGAAAAACAAATTAGCGTTTTGGAAAACGAAGAAGACCAAAACAGCAATTACGAATTTGGGGAACGTCAAAAATACATAGACTTCCATAGGAAAAATATTGATGAGATTGGTAAAAAATTAGAGGAATTTATTGAAAAAGAAAACTATTGCTTAGGATTGTACGATGGACTCATTTTTTTTATATCTGATGCATTCAGTGCGGCAAATGAAATTAAATCAGGCATCAATTTTATTAGAGACGAAATGAATAGACATCTCAATGTAAGTGAAGTTTCTTACCGGAGAAAGAGAACCTTTTATCGCACTGGCTTATAGAAATCTCGTCTTAGCACCAGACATCTATCATAGAAATCTCCTATTTTGGAATGTGACAATGACTTTGATTGTTTGTTTGAAGGCAGAAGACTGTATTGTATTTGCTGCCGATAGCTTGAGCTCGCGGGGAGATGCAATAATCAGCTGCACAACCCAAAAACTGCATGCGGTTGCTCAGGACGCAGTGATCGCTAGCGCCGGTTGTTCCCGTGTGCTCGGTCGTAATTGGCAAGAGATCCTAGCCGATTTTAGCCAGCTCAGGAGTGGTACGGACCCTTCCATCACTACATCCGAGCTGCAACAGTTCCTTGGTAAGGTCATCGGAGAGGTACCGAGAGACATTCATGGAGCCTGCCGAGGCGGGAACACCTTTTTGCTGGCTGGGTACGGCGTTGCCAGCCCTGGAATGGTAGTCAACAAGCTGACACGAGTTTCGGACTTAAGGTATTTCGAGCCGGTAAAGACAGTTTCGGACGCGGCGAGCGACAACTATATTGAATGGATCGGAGACACCGAAAAGGTGAGTGGTTATACTAGGGCAAAGAACGCACTGTACATTCCGAACATGGCGAAAGATGTCGCTGTTAATTTTGCTATCGCAGCGATCAATGAGGGCATCGCCGCAAGCCTTGCAGTGGGTAATCATACTATTGGCGGCGAATTTGTATCGGTCGCGTTAGTGTCTGCGGGCCAGGTCGAGCTCTCGCGTCATCCGGCTAGCTCTCCTTGCACGGTTACGACGTAGATAGGGGTGCCATGCCAGTGCTGAGACTGTTGTTGCACTCACAGCCATGATCCCTCATGGGTCTCAAGGTTCGGTGGATACTTCGATTCTAGATGCATTGAGAGATGCGGGAGACAATAGCGTCCAACGCGTCTCCAGTGCCTGCGAGGTTTATTCCCACCTCGCAGCCTACCTAACTCGTCTTATGTTTCATGTAACAGGTATGGGATGTTTAATCGCAGGACCATCGTCTCTGTTCTCAAAGCTTGTGCACGTCCCCACTCCGGCTGGTGATGTCACATTAACTGACGGCAGTTAGCCGAAGCCCGGGGAACGGGAATTCCGAAGCTGAGAGCGGTTGCGCTGCGCCATTGGGCAGAGGCCCTGATCCGATGGATGTGACGGGAAGGAGTTCTAGTGACGGAGGCCGGGGGGACGAAGAGTTTACGGATCGCAGAGAAGACGGAGACGAAGCGCTGACACCCGCGCAGTCGTATCCTCGAGCCGCGATCGGCAACATTACGCCATCCGAGGCCGAGCAACAGTTTTACGCTTCTCTGGGCCATCTCCCTATGGCCGCGTAATTCGTGCAAACTGGTCTCTGTCAATCTCGATGCAGTTCAGAGGTTATCCAGCATTGAGCCTGTGTCGAGAACGAAGACGGCCCTGTCGCTGTCATTGTTACTACGGTTCCTGTCCAGGAGGATTTCCTAGGTCGCTCTTGGCAGTGATCTTGGCCTTGTGCGAGTCTACCCATTCCCACCACTCAGGAACTGTGACTTGCCTCCTCGAATTAGCAATTTGCGCGTGCCGGCCGGTTAGCTGGACAAAGATCACGGCATTCCCCACAGGCGATCCCTGGACTAGCCGTGCCGGTTCAATATTGCCGGGGATAGTTGTACGCCAAATCTGCTCATGTTCAAGTGTCGACCGGGTCGTCTCGTTGTCAGGCATCTTCGTCCTCTCCCGGTATGCTGCTGGCGAAGGTCCTCTCGCCAGACGGAATAATGATTGGGGTCGGCGTCTGCCCAAGGGCTCGCTTCAACAAAGCGAGAGACATGGGATCGAGGTTGGTCTCGATTGCTATCAAGCCTTCGGTCTTCAGTCCTAGATCAGCATCATCTGATCTACGTCCAGTCGGCCCCGACATGATAATTAGACCAGGTGCCACGGTCGTCTGCTTTTCACGCATCCGGGTCTTTTATCTCTTCAAAAACGTTCATGAAATCTGCTTTTGTTCGGGGTTTGGCGGTCAGCTTTCCTGTTTAAGCAAGTTGGTAAGACCTTCCTTGCTTGCAGGGCCCTCTTGGCCAGTTGTGGGGTCGAAGATGATATGTTCGCGCTCGACATAGCGGAGGCGATTGTAAATCTGTTTCGTGAGTGCGTGAGCTACCGTGGAATCATTCTCGCCGGTCTCTCTCGTCTGATTCATGAGAACGACGACTATCCAAATAAATGCCCCCGCAATGCAAGCTGCTCCACCCCAATGCATCAAAGTCGTGATTGCTCTCAGAGCGCGGTCGCCAGGATCGATTGAGCGATACCTCAACATCATGTCTGGTAAGTACATGATAAAACCGGCCGCAACGGAAGTCATCACAAGCTGCGGTATAATCCCAAAATCGACACCAGTCTTTATCTGAGGCGCTGCCAGATCTCTTGCTCGCTCCGTCCGGGAATATGCTGACCCGGCTGCAAAACCGAGCATCGGCGCAATGCCTGCGCTCGATAGACCGAAACCACCGCCGGCTCCATTCCAACCTGTCTTGACGCTCTCTTTTGCGACAAGAGCGGTCAAAGGTATTCCATCAGTCACATTACGCATTGATCCATATCCTTGTGACATTTCGCGCGTCGAGATGTAATCAACATGCTTGTAAGTGGTGGGTTAAAAATAAGTGAACGGCGAACGGATAGTCGTTTGGCCCTCATTCATAGTAGCTTCGTTATCTGCCAATCAGTGCGCGGGCTTTTGCTCGGATTTCCGTCGTATGGTTGTCCGTTTTCATGGCGTCCAGCAGCCTATGCCGCCCCATTGCCCATTCAATAAATCGGCGCTGATCTTGTAGTGTTCCTTCATCGTATAGTGCCCAGCCGTCATTATCCGATGCCCCTCAATTTCATCTTTTCCGAGGGAATTGAGCGCGGCCCCCAAATTGCTGATGCGCCGATAATCTATATCTATGCGCTTTGGATAACCATGCATTTCCACTACCAGGAGCGCGGTCAGTTCGGAAAAAGCTGGGGCGACACGTTCGGAGGCTCTGTGTTTTCTAAGAATGGTAGCTGACGACTCTAATGAGAGTCTCAGGTAGAGCTCATCATTCGCTCTTGCGCCGGTCGTTTGATTGTCAGCCACCTTCGATTTCCTTTCGCATGTTTTTAGACCGTTTGTAGATAGCTTGGCGCGATACCCCATATTCGGCGGCGACCGTCTGAGCATTCTCGCCTGCCTGTATCCTGGCCAGTGCTTCGGTGACCTGTTCATCTGTCAGGATAGGCTTGCGTCCCCCCTTTTTTCCTCTTGCGCGTGCAGCAGCCAATCCGTTTCGGGTCCGCTCAACGATTAGTTCCCTCTCCCACTGCGCCATGGCGGCGACAACCGCGAAGATTAGACGTCCTGTAGGTGTTCTCGTGTCGAGATCCATCGTCAACACTTTTAGGTCGGCGCCCCGATCATGTAAGGCTTTGACTGTCTGTACGACCTCGACCAAATCGCGACCGAGACGATCAATAGAGTGAACGACTAAAATATCTTTCTCTCGAATGTCCCGCCAGCAGTCTTTCCAACCAGGCCGTGCCATGTTTTTGCCGCTAGCTTTGTCTTCAAAAATATCCCGAGGGTCCACCCCGAATTTAATAAGAGAGTCGATCTGGTGTTCATTATTCTGATCGGATGCACTGACCCGCACATAGCCGACCAAATGTCTTTTTGTCGTGGATGGATCGGAGTCAGACAAATTATGGATCCTGTTCAACCGGTCTGGATTTTAGATAAGGCGATTTGTATTTGTTGTCAAGTTGGTTGACTTTTATGCGCTGGCAGCTTATGGTGATAATATAACTTGAAGCAGGGGATAACGATGCAGACTGTTCCTGAAGAGCCGCAAGCGCAGATCGAACGGCCGGACGTTATCGTTCCTGACACTGGTCCACTGATTCATCTCGCACAGGCAAAGGCATTGCATCTCTTGCATGAGGTCGGAGGCCGTGTCGTGGTAACGGACATGGTCGCTCTTGAAGCGACTGCCTCGCTCGATAAGCCGGGTGCTCAAGAGATTCAGGCTTGGCTTGATGTTGGCCTCATACCTGGATCAAATGCGCCAGTTTCTGTTGAGACAACTGACGTTGGCCGGGCATTTCTCACAGCGCGGCGTGCTGATCCTGCGTTCCGGTGGAGAGGTGCTGGGGAATTATCGATCGTCGGGTGGCTCCGCGACGAAGTTGATCAGTCGTCCAACGCGGTCTTGATTGTCTACGAGAACGGTCGTGTGCCGCGCATGATTGGCGATTATGGGGTGAGCGCCGATATCGACATTCTTACAACGCGCGCGTTCCTGGAATTCGCTGAACGACGGGGCATAATTCCGAGCGCAGAAGCGTACTGGCAGCGTATCGTCGCAGCAGCTCCCACGGCGAACCCTGATGATGTAGTAACGATGCATCGCAAGAGACGCCCGTCCGCTCATTGAACGGAAAGCTGGGTGCCTATTGCACCATGTTTGTGACAACCAATCCCCGGCTCACAGAAATTCAGCGGTCAAGGAAGGATTTACATCGTGGTTCTAGGTGTATTGGCTGGTCTCGCAATAATGTCGATTCCGGATGTTTGTGTAGGAGCAGCAGCTCTTGCTGGCGACGCTGTTGAAGCTGTTGGCAGGCGCCTCGCCGTTGGCATTTTGAGCGAGGCCTCAAATCAAGCGAGTGGGATGCTTAAGAGTTTCGCGGCCCCCGCGTGGTTCTCCGGGGCGGCATCCCAGAGACCAGATCCATCCGCTATCGGGGACAAGGCTACGGAGATTCTGCGCTCAACCTTGTCGGATCTGGATGTCACTCTGATTGACCGCGAAGAACTTGTATTACTGCGTAAAGTGGCTGTGGCGGCTGACAACAAAGATCCTGATCAGGAGCTTTGGCTTAAAAAATTAGCTGAGTTCTATCGAAAAAAAGAGCAGGCGAGTGACGATTTGAAAGGGTCCAGTTCGTCGCCTCAAGTACGTCCAGCCTGAGATCTGGCTCACTTCTTGTCTGTGTCATAACGCGCAGTGAAAACATCAATGGCGCGCGGCGATTGGACGGATTGGGAATAGGTGATGATTGGCCCGTTTCTGCCACCTAAGCGGGGCCGTTGGGTACCTCAGATCACCGCTTCAATGATCGATTATTTAAAACACCCTCATTCCGTGAGTGTACACTGAGGAAAATATGTCGCAGTTCATCACTGTATTAACAGTCGCCACCATATTGTGCTTGTGCGTCATCGTTGCAGCATTCCGATGGATGAAAACAGTCACGATAAGGATACCGGGCCGGGCGATCCAAGAGCGGATCGATAAAAAAATACCCCTCGCAGTTGAAAAGGCCGGCTGCAAGTTTCGTCTGATGAAAGCTACGACGACCCTGAATGCTGGCAACCGGATCGCGATCGAAGTATCGGGCACTCTTGCGGTGGGCCCGGTTGAAGCTCCAATCAGCGCGAGCTTATCCGCCGGTCTTCGTTATGACGAAGCGCGCTTTTTCCTGTCCGATTTTTAGGTAAACACCTGCCAGGTCGAACCTGTTTCACTGTCCAAGATAGGGGTATCGCCGGATTCATCGTGGTCATGGGTCGGCGCGCTGCAAAGCGCAGCCAATATCCTTAATCTGGAGGACAAAGTCGGAAAGGCAACCGAAGAACACCGGCTCGGCCTGGGCAATTATTTTTCCCAACACGGCGGACCGCTCCTCGCGAAGGCACTCGAGCATTATCCAGTGTATACAATTGAGGGGCGGCAAGGGCTACATCGCGTGGCTCGCATGACCCTGGTTTCGGTTCATACTGAGCATGAAATCCTTGCCGTGACGCTCAAACTACCGGGAGCATGAAGTAGGCGAACTTAGTGAGGTGGAAGACCCGTCGCCGAAGAAAGTCCTGCCTGACAACCAATCCCCAGAATTAATAAAGGATCATGCCGATCATGACATTATCACCGCGCCAAGTATTACAAGCTGCCCATCGCTGCGTAGAGCTGGTCGAGGGTGTTCCATCACTTCTATTCCTACAGCGAAGCGGGGCCCGTTATTACCTCGATAACGTCAAGGCGGAGCCATCAGACGAGCAGATCGACGAGGCAATTTCCTTCTACAAGTTCAGGTTGGAATGGAATCTTTCAAGGGACGAGTGCCGGGCGCTACTCGAATTGAATCCAAAGGCTCGCATCAAGCTAGCCGACCACGGTGATGTGGACAGTGAGGTCCGCGATCTTCTCGCTGACGCAGTGGCTCAAATTCTGCTCGGATGTTCTTGGCCGACTTACGGTGATGATGTGGACATTTCGGAATTCACCGTACTGCTTCACCGTCAAGCGGCCGCAATAGGTTTTGGTTCACCCGTCACCGAAGAAAGTCATGCCTGACAACCAATCCCCGATACTAGACTGCTCTTCGTAAATTATACGAAACAAAGATTGAGGAGCAGCAGCTCATGAGCTAGATTTACCATGTATTACTCAGCTTATGGATTTACGAGATGGTTAGAACGAGTAAGCCCTTTCCTTGGGAAGGTGACAGCGAACTCCGTGATCGTCTCAGCGACGCCGGGTTTCGCTATGCAGCGCTGATTGGGATAGTTGACGCTGATGCAGCAAGCGGCAGCGAAGTCCTGGCCGCTGACAGAATGAAGTTTGCATCATTCATCAGAACAGAGAACGGGACCCCAGTTTATCACACACAGGAGGCAGTCGGATTTGTGCAAGCGGTGACGGACCTCCCTCTAGAGGTGTGTGACCAGTGGATGATGCACGATTGGGATGCAGATCCTTATCATCCTGCCGCTCGTATCGATGAGGATGAGGTGCTGATCTGTGGACGATGCGGATGGAAAGGAAACCCCGGTGGAGGGTATTGCCCACAGTGTGACCTAGACGGGATCTACAAAGACAAAAAAATATCGTCAGCAGAACGGCGGGATCCTGAACCGGACTTAGCCGTGATCAGATCTTAACGGCGTGCGGCATAGGGTTCGTTCGCCGAGATTCCCAGCACTTCCATCGCAGTCGCAATCCACGCGTTCGCACCCTGTTCCGACCGTGGTATGGGAGTAGGGATGAGATTGAGTCGGACTACACGTCGATGATTGATGAGGTGCGGTTGTTTGGAAGCCGATCGGCAGGCCGGCAAGCCGTCCTCGATCGCCTGGATGGCACCGCCACTGGTCTCATCGGGGATGCAGAGCTGCGCAACTCGACCGTAATCTTATCGCAGGCGGTATTCACCCCTCCCCTTCCCGTAGTTCTGGCCGGTGGCCAATTACCAAACGGCGATTTTGCTGCCGACACATCGATCGCGGCGCCGGCTGAAACGAGTGATCAGGCTCTTGTAGCGTTACGAAGGGTGGTGGGCGTTCTCCCCAGGCAGCACAAGTTGACCTTGTGTCTGGAGGTAGAGAGCGGTGTGCCTCGTTTCGTTGGGGCGCTGGAGAATGCGGACGGCGCCAGGCCAGGCAAGGTGCTCGCCGAATTACCCCCCTGCCCTATCGGCCAACCGCCCGCGGCCGTTTCGGCGTGGTTCTCGCACGTCTCTTCCATCGTCTTGCCTGAGCATGATGGTACCCTGCAGACGGCCCGGGATGCGGCCGAGGTGTTCAACCAGTTAGCCAAGTCAGGTAACACGCTGCGGACTTACCGTTCGGCAGTGCGTGGCTGGTGCCGTTGGGCGAGCGACCACAACCTCCCTGCCCTTCCCGCACGCAGTGATGATGTCGCTGCCTATCTCTCTGATATGGCACTGCGTGCGCGCAAGGTATCTACGATCGATATCCACCGCGCCGCGCTGCGCTATCTGCATCACTTGGCGCAGATCGCCATTCCTACAAGCCATCCTCTGGTCTCAGGGGCTCTGGCAGGTATTCGCCGCAATGCAATCAACCCACAGCCGGAGCAGAAGACGGCTCTCACCTGGGAGTCATTGACGGAGGCAGTTGACGCAATACCAGGTCTGGATCCGACCTCGCGCAGAGACCGGGCCATTCTGCTTTTGGGCTTCGCCGGGGCGTTTCGTCGTTCTGAGCTGTCAGGCCTGCTCGTATCCGACCTGACCTTTTCCGAAGACGGCTTGATCGTTCGTCTCCGACATTCGAAGGGTGACAAGGCGCGCAAAGGCGAACTGATCGGCATCCCTTCTGGGATAACTCGTCACTGCCCTATCCTCGCGCTTAACGCCTGGTTCCGTGTGGCTGGTATAAAAGAGGGGCCAGTGTTTCGCAGGGTCTGGCTACCTGCCCAGGTCAAAGCCGGTATGCCCTCCCCTGCCCTGCCGAAGATCGGCGAGGACGCGCTTTCCGACCGTGCGATCGCGGATATCATTCGCAAGCGGTGCTCGGCTGCTGGATTGGAGGGTGATTTCTCAGGTCACAGCCTGCGGCGCGGTGCGATCAACACCGGCGCCCAGGATGGATACGACCTGCTCGAGCTCAAGCGTTTCTCGCGTCACAAGAGCCTCCAGGTCGTCGAGACCTATATTGACGAGGCCAGTGTGAAAGCACGTAATCCGGGTAGAAGTCGGTTCTGATTGATGATCAGGCGTAGGATACCAATTCGCATCGCGTTTCATGAAAGTCTACCGAAGGTATACCGTTGACTTACCGTGTTCCCTAGGTAGACTGTCGGTAGTTTCAACGGTGCGTTGCACCGAGCAGCGAGAGATACTGATGCCAACAATCGTTTTTGCTTCTCCGAAAGGTGGCGCGGGGAAATCGACTACCGCCATTCTTCTCGCCTCTGAGCTGGCCCACAATGGAGCATCTGTCACTCTGATCGACGCCGATCCGAATAAACCTGTCGCTCGCTGGTCGACGCTTCCAGGAAGACCGGACGGCGTGAAGGTTATCGAGGACGTCACGGAAAAAACGATCATCACGACTATCGATAAAGAGGCTGAAGAGAGTGCCTTTGTTATTGTCGATCTAGAGGGTACAGCGTCTCGCATGGTCCCCTACGCGATGAGCCGCGCAGATCTGGTTATCATCCCGACCAGAGGTTCGGCCTTAGATGCGGTAGAGGCAGTTGCAGCAGTTAGGGAAGTACGCCAACAGGAACAGGCATTTCGGATAACCATTCCTTGCGCCATCTTATTTACGTGCACGAGCGCGGCCATTCGGCCTCGTACGCTTTCAGCGATTGAGGCTGATTTCAAGGACAATGGGGTGCCAGTATTCAACGTTCAGGTTCACGAACGTGATGCCTATCGGGCTATATTCTCGTTCGGCGGTTCTGTTCGATCCTTAGATCCAAAAAACGTGCGCAATTTGGAGGGTGCGACAGCTAATGTGGCCGCTTTGGCGCGTGAGGTGATACTTCGTATTCAGCAAAATCAGGGAGAGCTGAGATGAGCCAGAGGATCAGCGTTTTCTCGAATCCGGTTTCGGATACCGGGCTCGATCTATCGTCCTTCAAAGCGAAGGGGCGTAGAGATCAGCGACCCGACGCTTCAGAGATCGATCGAGCCTCCGAGGGGTCACGTTTTGTAAGCCGAGAGAGCGTCGAGACTCCAGGTGAGGACAGACGACCGGCCGATATTGAAGGGCGTAGAAAACCTAGGGCCTACAGGACCGGGCGCAACAGGGTCATGAGCGTCAAGACAACCGAGGAATATGCTGAGCGCTTTTACGCGATTGCTGAGCGTCTTGGCATGAAGGTCTCTGAGACCTTTGAGCGCGCAGTTGAAGCTTTGGAGAGAGAGGGTAATTAGTCTCGCGCGCTGCAAGCGAGCTGACACTGTGGGCGACAGTGGATATTGCCTTTCTCCCTCCCCTCTCCTGGGTTGTTCAGCTTCTAGAACGGGAGACCTACGGTAGACTTACCGTCTACTTCTCTCCACCCTCCATCGCCTGCATCGCGTGGCGGTGGAAGCGGAAGACCTACGGTAGACTGCTGACCTCCCTGCCCCGGCAGGGGAGGGAGCGTATTGTCGAAAGGCCCGCTGCGCGCGCCTCGCGGTAGACTTACCGTCTACTTCTCTCCGCCCTCTATCGCCTGCATCGCGTGGCGGTGGAAGCGGAAGACCTACGGTAGACTTCTGACCTCCCTGCCCCGGCAGGGAGGGAGCGTATTGTCGAAAGGCCCGCTGCGCGCGCCTTCCGGTAGACTTACCGTCTACTTCTTTCCGCCCTCTATCGCCTGCATCGCGTGGCGGTGGAAGCGGAAGACCTACGGTAGACTGCTGACCTCCCCTGCCCCGGCAGGGGAGGGAGCGTATTGTCGAAAGGCCCGCTGCGCGCGCCTTCCGGTAGACTTACCGTCTACTTCTTTCCGCCCTCTATCGCCTGCATCGCGTGGCGGTGGAAGCGGAAGACCTACGGTAGACTGCTG
>NZ_JBBCQM010000016.1:0-45874 GCF_037150015.1 Asaia sp. VD9
CTTGACCTCTGTTGCGCGCGTCGCAGGATTATTGTCAGGCCGGGACGGAGAAACGGCTCTCAACCGAACATAGAAACGGGTTTTTCGGTCTTTTTGCTGGAGAGACCTTGCACGCGATTAAAGAACGTAAGGCATCTGCCAGCGTGATGATACCGAGACACTGCCCCTGCCGGGCAACCCAGATCTCTGTCGCCCCCTCTTCTGCATCGCTAAGCGGCGCGCATGCTATGCCATTTTCTGTAAGGTAGTCGCGCGTTCCAAGCCTGTAGAGGAGATCACCGGATCGCGCCTCGATCCCTTTGCCGGGCAAGGCGCGAAAGCCCTCGAATTGCGCCCCGAGCGAGACCTCTTCTTCGTGGGCCTTGCCCACAATCGCCTTGGCCAGAGGATGCTCGGAATTCATTTCCAGACTTGCAGCCAGCGCCAGCAAGGCACGCCGATCAAGCTCTGCATGAGGCGTGACACTCACGACACGAGGCTGGCCCAGCGTGATCGTGCCCGTCTTGTCGAGTGCAAGGACAGTAAGGCGGTGCAGTCGTTCGAGTGCCTCGGCATTGCGAAAGAGAATACCGGCAGAGGCCGCTTTGCCGGTACCCACCATTAGCGCTGTCGGGGTCGCAAGGCCAAGAGAGCACGGGCAGGCTATGACCAGGACCGATATGGCCGATACCAGAGCCCAGCTCGCATCGCCTTTGATGGCCCAGCCGACCAGAAAAGTTGCAACTGCAATCAGGACTATGCAAGGCACGAAAATGGCCGAAACCTGATCGGCCAGACGTTGTATCGGGGCTTTGGAGCCCTGGGCGCGCGAAACAAGGGCCACGATGCGTGCGAGCGCCGTATCGCTCCCAAGGGAAACGGCGCGCGCACGCAGCGCTCCGGTCGTGTTCAATGTTCCTGCGAAAATCCTGTCACCCGCCTTGCGCAGGACAGGGCTTGCCTCGCCCGTGAGCATAGACTCGTTGATCTCGCTCTCGCCCTCCTCCACCACACCGTCAACCGGGATCGCATCGCCGGGACGTACCAGGAACAGGTCATCGACGCGCAGGGCTGATACTGGGCGGGAGACGACTGCTTCGCCCTCGATCCGGTTAGCGATTTCCGGTTTGAGGTTGAGAAGGGCTTCCAGACCGGACGCAGCACGATGACGCGCCCTTTCCTCCATCAACCGCCCCAATGAGACAAGAAGAATGACGAAGGCACTAGCCTCGAAATAGACTGGCAGGTCGAGCCCGAACAGCGTCACAGCAAGGCTGAACCCGTAAGCTATGCTGGTTCCGAGGCAGACCAGCACGTTCATATTGGCGCCCCCCGTGCGCAGGGCATGCCATGCGCTTCGATAGAAAACGCGCGCCGAGTAGAATTGCACAACCGTCGCACAAAGCGCCTGCATCCAGAGCGGTACGACATGGTGGAAACCAAACGCCATGCCGATCATCTCCACGATAAAGGGCAGGCAGAGCAGAGCGGTCAGGACAAGATCGATATAGACCCTGTGGCTCGCGTCGTCTTGCGCGCCAACGCGTCCCTGCTGGGGGGCGCTTGCTCCGAACCCAGCTCTGGCTACGGCTGCGATGAGACCCTGCTCATCGATCAGCCCATTCACATATCGGATATGCGCCCGTTCACTTGCCAGGTTGACTGTGGCACTCACCCCAGGAAGTCGATTGAGCAGCTTCTCGAGCCGGGCAGAGCAGGCGGCGCAAGTCATACCCGAAATGGCCAGAACGATCTCGGACCGGGCGATGCCAAACCCCGTCTTTTCAACCAGATTTTCCAGGGTTGGGAAGTCCGGGGCCCCCTCTTCCCGCGTGACCACGGCGCGGGAGGAAGCGAAATTGACACTGGCCGTGACGCCCGCTTGCCGGTTGAACTGCTTCTCCAGCCGCGCCGCGCAAGCGGCGCAACTCATGCCAGTGATTTCAAGATCGAGGGTAGAAACAGACATCGGTCCGGCTTTTCCTTCGTGTACCCTCGGGGGGGGGGACAGGCGCATCCTGTCTTGGGTCAGGTCCTGATCCGGAATGCGGATTGCCGTCGCCGCCGCCCGGTTCTGAGTGCTGGCTGCGGTTTGGCTCATTGCGCCTAGCGGCGTACCACGTCGAAACCGGTTTCCTCGATCACGGTCTCGACGGCCGCGCGTGGAAGGGACGTATCGCCCGTCGATACGGTAACGTCACCGGTCTCGTGGCTTGCCTTGACCGCAGTGACACCGGGGATCGTGCTCAGGGATTTTTCGAGACGGCTCGAGCAGCCCCCACAGGACATTCCGTCTACCTTGAACTGCATCGTTGTGCTCATCGTGGTTCTCCTCATCGGTACCAATGGTCAACTAGGTAGGCATCATACGGGTTGCAATCAACTCGCAGCCTTGCATAGAGTATGGGTATTGTCCCCTGGTCGAGGAACCATGCCCCGGCATCGCCGCTCCCTCCTGATCGTCACGGTCGTGACATGCATCATCGCTTTGCGTGGGTTGCTCCCTGCGACGGCGAATGCCCTGCCGCACGCCCATGATGGGTGCGGCATGACATTGTCTGTTGAAGCATCCCATCAGGGCTGCATCGACCATCCGGCGATGCCTGCGCACAAGCAGGCGCATGGTCACGACTGCGGCTCCTGCCTGCCCTCTCCCGGCTGCCTGTCGGGCCTGACCCTGCCTCAGGAAATTCGCCATGGCAGAAGTACCGCTGCTGTGGGGGCAGCTTATGCCCTGCCACGCACGGCATTCCTTTCCGGACAACTCTCCCCCCCTGATCTGCGTCCGCCCAAGGCGTTTCTGAACCTCTGATACGTTGCCCCGCTCATGGCCTGCTATGGCTGCGACGCGCGGGCTCCTATTGCACGTGATGTTCAGGACAAAATTCATGACAATGCTTTCCCGCCATGGGGCAGGCCTGTCGCGTCGTATTTTCGTCAGCGGTCTCGCAGGGTTGGGCGCCTCGCCCGTTCTCTCTGCTCGAGCCGATGTCGTGCCACGCCCAGATCCGGCCGCCATCCCCCGCGTCGCAACATCGCGTCCGCGCCTCGACATCGACACAAGCAAGTGGACCATCGGCAATCGCACCGGCCGGGCCTTTACGGTCAATGGCAGTGCCCCTGCCCCCACGCTGCGTTGGCGCGAAGGTGACGACATGGAAATCGAGGTGGTCAATCATCTCGATGAGCCGACCTCGATCCACTGGCATGGTATACGCCTGCCTGCTGCGATGGATGGCGTGCCCGGTATCAGCTTTGCTGGAATCCCCGCACGCTCCACATTTACCTATCGCTTCCCTTTGCGCCAGGCAGGTACCTATTGGTATCACAGCCACTCAGGAATGCAGGAAGCACAGGGGCTTTTCGGTGCTCTCGTGATCGATCCCGCCACTCCGGACCCGAGGCGCGCCGACCGAGACTATGTGATGGTACTTTCGGACTGGAGTGATGTCGCCCCCCATGACATCGTGAGCAATCTGAAACAACAGGATGATTATTACAACTTCCGCCAGCGCACGCTGGTGTCGCTCTTCCATGACGCGCGCAAGCAGGGGCTGAACGAGGCCATAACCAACCGCCTCATGTGGTCACGCATGCGCATGTCCGCCACGGATATCTCGGATGTCAGCGGCGTGATCTACTCCTATCTCATCAATGGTCAGGCACCGGATGCCAACTGGACGGGTCTTTTTACACCCGGCGAGCGTATCCGCCTCCGGGTCATCAATGCCTCGGCCATGACCCTGTTCGACTTCCGCATTCCAGGGCTCAGTTTTTCTGTCGTCGCGGCGGATGGGCAGGACGTTGAGCCGGTCGAAATCGAGGAGTTCCGCATCGGCCCCGCCGAAACCTATGACGTGATCGTAGAGCCGCATGACGCACGCGCCTGGACCATCTTCGTGCAATCCGAAGACCGCACCGGCTATGCTCGCGGTACGCTGGCACCGCGCGAAGGCATGACGGGGCCAATCCCCCCGATGGACCCTCGGCCCGTCAGAACCATGGTGGATATGGGCATGGGGCGAATGGCGCCGGAAAAGTCGGGCATGAGCGGCATCAGCGGCATGAGCGGCATGAGCGGCATGAGCGGCATGAGCGGCATGAGCGGCATGAGCGGCATGAGCGGCATGGACCAGTCCGAGCGGGCGCCGTCAAGCTCCGGAACCAGCCCTGCCCCTCAGGAAGCGATCGTCAGGGACGATCCCGGTTCCCCACCGCGCAATGTCGAGAACCAGAACGTGGCGATGCATCCCGTCGACCGCCTGAACGAGCCGGGGGACGGACTGGAAGATAACGGACGGCGTGTTCTGAGCTATGCCATGCTGCGCGCGTTGCACCCGGCACCGGACCCGAGACCGCCCAGCCGTGAGATCGTGCTGCATCTGACAGGAAACATGCAGCGCTATATCTGGGGTTTCGACGCGAAAAAATTCTCCGAAGCCCCCCCGATCATGCTGCGACTCAACGAGCGCGTCAGGATCACGCTCATCAACGATACCATGATGGAACATCCCATCCATCTGCACGGGTTCTGGAGTGAGCTTGAAAACGGGCACGGAGCGCACCGTCCCAACAAGCACACGATCATATCCCAGCCCGGATCGACCCTGAGTTATCTGGTCACTGCCGATACGCCCGGCATGTGGGCGCTGCACTGCCATCTGATCTACCATATGCATCTAGGCATGTTCCGCACCGTGGTGGTGTCATGAGAGTAACTCCCTCGCTCGCTGCGGCTGCGACACTCTCCTTGGCCGTGACCATGACGGTGGCCGTTTCGGCTGGCGCCGCACCTGCATCGGGAACGCCTGCAGCGCCCGCCAGCATGCCGAGCTATATCGATGGGGTCATGCCCGTTATGGATCAGCGAATATGGGTCCATGGTCTGCTCAACCAGTTCGAAGGGCGCCTGGCAGGGGCGGATTCCAGTTTTCGCTGGGACGGCGAAGCCTGGGTAGGAGGCGACTACAACCGCCTTTGGCTGCGCTCCGAAGGGACAGTGACCAAGGGGCGGATGGATGACGGCGATCAGGAGTTGCTCTACAGCCGCTCCGTCTCGACGTATTTCGACATCCAGGGGGGTATCCGGATCGATCTCGATAGTGGCCCGACACGAAGTTGGGGTGCCTTCGGAATTCAGGGTCTGGCCCTTTACCAGTTCGAGGTTCAGGCAACAGGGTATGTTAGTGATCAAGGACGCTTCGCAGGCAGGTTCGAGGGCTCCTACGACATCCCCATCACCAACAGGCTCATCCTTCAGCCTCAGGTCGAGCTGAACCTTTACTCCAAATCCGATGAAGCCCGTGGGAACGGTGCCGGCCTCTCCGATATCGATACCGGGCTCAGGCTGCGCTATGAGATCTGGCGCAAATTCGCTCCGTATGTTGCCCTGACCTATGATGGTTATTTCTACCAGGCGCGACGTTTCGCGCAGCAGCATGATGAGGCCGCCGGGAGGGCAAGGCTGACCTTCGGGATCAGAAGCTGGTTCTAGCCACAGCAGCATCGGATACGGCGAAGTGAGTCGAACCCGATCGAGGCACTTCAGTGTTGCAGGAGCGAAGAGTCCCCCCCGGGTCCGGCGCCCCTGCAACATTCCCTTCGGTAGCGCTGATCTTTTGATCTTTCTTTAACGTCGCTGTGCGACTCATGATCTGTGGCGGCAAAACAACACTCGCGAAACCTATATCGTGAGTTTTGATGCGAACGCGTCAAGATGCTTGTCATGATATGAAATATTGATAGGGAGTGCCTGCGGCTGTGAAAGCCGCCTCCTGTCACAGCGAAAAGTTCGTGCGATCATGCCTGTATCAAAGACCGGGACGCTCTTATCCCTTTGGGCCGCTGGCACCATTCTGGGGAGCTGCTTCTTCGTCTCGCAGGCTACCGCACAAAGCCAGAGCCAGAAGGCCAGCCCGAGCGATGAGACAGCGGCCACCCTCGACCCGATGCTGAAGGAGACGGCTACGCAGAACCACGCGGGCAAGGGCGCGGATAATCCCCCCAATCTCTATGGCAGCCCCTATGATCGTACCCAGCCCTCGCTCGGCACGGTGCGCCATCCCGTCGTCCCGGTGCCCGGTGATGAAGCCCTGTTTCCGGCAAGCTTTTCCGACTGGCTGAAGCAACCCACCATGACCGGAGACTGGGGCGGCCTGCGCACACGCCTGCAGAACATGGGTATCACGCCGCAGGGACATTACCTTCAGGATAGTGCGGGCAACCCGACAGGCGGACGCGCGCAAACCGTGCGCTATGCGCATGAAGTAGCGATTGGTGCCGACGTCAATTTTGCCCAGCTGACCGGCCATAATTACGGCATGTTCCATGTGCTTCTGACCGAGCGTGCGGGTCTGGGTATTGGCCAGCAGCTTCCGGCGCTGAACAGTCCGCAGGAAATCTTCGGGTCTGGCGAAACGATCCGTTTCACCCGCCTCTCATGGGAGATGCAGTGGAACCGCTACGCCGATACCGAAATCGGCTGGATCAATACCGAAAACGATTTCGGCCAGTCGACCATGCATTGGGGCATGAATCTCTACTGCCAGTTCGAATCAAACGCGATCTGCGGTATGCCCCAGGCGCTAGCGAGTAACTCGGGCTACGGATACTATCCGACGGCGCATCCAGGAGCTTTCCTGAAGCTCTTCCCGTTCGGAGACGAACGCATGCTGGTCTCGGCCGGTATCTATAACGTCGACCCTACCATTTCGAACACGGGATATGCCTGGAAGATGTGGCTGCACGGCTCGACCGGGGCCTATCTGCCCTTCCAGCTGGGCTGGCACTTCGGCGGCACTGACAGCAAGGGCCGCCTGCCGACCAATGTGAAGATCGGCGGCTACTGGGATACGTCCGAGGTCAAGAACGTCTATGCACAGCTCGCTGGGTTCGAGCTTCCGACCAGCGTGCTTGGCAATCTGCCTATCGACAAGGTGCGCGGGCGTTACGGCGGATGGTTCATGGCCGACCAGATGCTGCAGCGCGACAAAAGCGACCCGACGCGTTCTACGGTGGCGTTCATGTCCTTCACCTGGGGTGACCCGCGTACCGCGATCGCGCCGTACTTCATCACCTGGGGCGTGGTGCGCAAGGGGACTTTCTGGAACCGCCCGAACGACACGATCAGCATCGGCGGCAAGTTCAACTTCGTCAATCCGAAGCTCGGCGCCTATGTGGGCGCCCTCCAGGCCGTGCAGACCCAGGATACCGGACTGCTCAAGCCGAGCGGAGAGCATTCAGGTGAAATCAACTACGGTTGGCGCCCTGCCCCATGGCTCACCATCCGCCCAGGTCTGCAATATATTTGGCACCCTGGTGGGACCAACCGTTACAAGAATGCGCTGCTGATCGACCTGGAAACCGGCGTGAGCTTCTGACGGGCTACCCCTCTCTAGGGAGTTCCTTCATTGCGAGGACGCCCCTCTCCGGAGGGGCGTTTTGCGTTTGGGACGAGCGGGCAGTCGGATCCCAGGCAGCTTGTTCCCTCAATGACACTGTTTCCTTGGAAGACACAGTCCGTCGACTGCCAGACTGTTTTCCGCTGCCGGGCGCTGACGTCGTTTCATAAAACTATCATCTTATATTTGTATCTTCCTATTGCTGGCGCCGATAGAACGAGCCGTCATCTCGATCTATAGAGGTCAAACAATGCGTCTTACCCGAATTTTCGGTGCCCTTTCTCTCTCCCTGGCCCTGACCTGCGGTGTCTCTCATGCCGCGACCATCACCGGTGCCGGGTCGAGCTTCGCTGCGCCGATCTATGGCGCCTGGGGCGAGACTGCACAAAAGGCCATCGGCACATCCATCAACTATCAAAGTGTCGGTTCGGGCGCGGGCCAGAACCAGGCGATCGCCCGCACGGTCGATTTCGGCGCCTCCGACAAGCCGATGGAAGCCGCCAAGCTGGACAGCAACAAGCTCTACCAGTTTCCCACGGTCATGGGCGGTATCGTGGTGATCGTGAACGTGCCTGGAATAGCCCCCGGCATGTTGAAGCTCGATGGCCCGACCATCGCAGGTCTGTATGACGGCACGATTTCAGCGTGGAATGACCCGCGCATCGCGGCGCTGAACCCCGGCCTGAAGCTCCCTGACTCAGATGTCGCGCCGATCCATCGCGCTGATGCCTCGGGCACCAGCTTTGTCTTCACCTCCTACCTCTCGAAGGTCTCGGCTGGCTGGAAGCAGAAATTTGGTGCGGGCACCTCCATCGCCTGGGCTGGTGGTGCAGGCGCGCGTGGCAATGACGGTGTGGCAGCGGGAGTCAAGGAATCAGAGGGCGGTATCGGTTATGTCGAATATGCCTATGCCAGCCGCAATCACCTGAACATGGCTCAGCTGCGTGACCATGATGGTGCATTCATCAAACCGGACGCCGCCTCGTTTGCAGCTTCCGCCTCCCATGCCGACTGGGCACATGCGGATCGCTTTGCAGTCGATCTGCTCGACATCGCCGGTGCCAATGCATGGCCGATCATGAGCGCCACCTTCGTCCTGGTGCCTACCGATCCGAAGGATGCAGCCCAGGGCAAGGCGGTGAAGGATTTCTTCAGCTACGCGCTGAAGAACGGCAACCCGGACGCTGTCAAGCTGGACTACGTACCTCTGCCGCAATCGGTCAAGAACGCTGTTCTGAGCGGCTGGACCAAGAACTGATCGCGACTGGAAGCTCTGGCTCACTGCCAAAGGGTTCAAGGGGAGTGCGCAACAGCGCCTCCCCTTTTGATTTTTCCGCCCACTGACGAGCACAGCATATCCGGCGCGCGCTCGCATGACTTGGAGAGGATCGCCGGAAGCCCCGCACCAATGAAATGACGCCCCGACGCGTCGGTCTTCGATGACTCGAAACTGAGCATGCCTATGGGTTCCGCCCGCACGTCTCCCCCCGGGCGGGCTTCCTTGTATGGCCCATCCTTCGCCTCTCGCTTTGATCGGCGTCTATGGCCCACGGCGCTTGGTCGATACATGGAAGCGTGTCATAGGCGCGAGCGCCACAGCGTCTCTGCGGGTTTTGCTGCAGCGCGGGATCGGCCTGTCGCAGTCCGCACGACGCGCCCACACGTCCAATCGTTCCCTGCACGGCGAGACACGACCGTCGCATTCCACCCTCACAGCGTCACATTTCCTGTTCGAAAACAACCACGCTTGCGTTACTTGAAATAGCGCCGAAAGGCTGAATATTGATCTAGATCAAAGTATCGATACCGTGATAATGATGGATTAATTCAAATATTGAAATTCGTTTCGTACGGGCGCACTTTCCTTGTGTCGCTTGGACCACCCGCACATCAAGGGCCCTGAAGAGCCAGATGAAGCGGGCTCCGGCGACACCGACATGAAGGGGAGATCGCACAATGAGATGGTGGGGTCCATTACACCAGCACTACGCCATGACAGACCTTGAATCGCTGGCGATCAGTCTGGGAATCACGATCATTCTGGTTAGCGCCGTGACTCTGAGCGTCAGAGCCATTCAACGCAAACGCCTGCATTGGCAACTTACCCACAGAAAGCACTCCTGAGTTCGGGCGCTTGTAAAGCCCGGACGGTGTTTCCCCGGGCGGAAGCGGCGTGCTCTCCGCTCCGGCAGGGTAGCGGAACGCGCGCTATCTGATCAGGGGGCGAAGCCCCCTGACGAAGGCGGCCAGACCGAGCAGAAGCAGCAACAGCGCCATCCACGGCAAGCTCCCGATCGAGACGTGTGTCAGAAGCGCGCCGCCGAGCAATCCCCCAGTTGAGACGGCGAGATTCCAGGCTGTGGTCGCCATGGCCTGTGCGACATCGATGAGCCGTCCGCTCACCTGTGCCATCGCACTCTGAGTGAGAGCGGCGAAGCCGCCGGTCGTCAAACCCCAGCAGATTATGGCGGGCAACACCAGGGAGATGTGAGCAAGACCCAGAGCCAGCAACATGGCGGCTACCGCGAACAGCGCAATGCTCAGCGATGTCAGGCGCGACAGGTGATGATCAATCAGAATACCCGTGACGAACAGCCCCACAACAGAACCTGCTCCGAATAACAGCAGCAAGGCATCGACGCGATGTGAAAGACCGGAGGGTCCCAGCAGCGGCTCGACATACACGTAAAGCAGGCTATGCGCTGCGACGAAGCTGAAGATCAGCGCAAGATTGGCCGCAACTCCCGGAAGCCTGAGCGTGGGGAGGATGGCAAAACGCTCTTCCTGGGCGGTTCCCGGTGCCTCGGGAAGCATGATGACCGCCCAGACTGTCAGGACAGCGCTTAGTGCTGCGAGTGCCCCAAATGCCCCGCGCCAGCCTATGGCCTGACCCACAAAGGCGCTAAGCGGCGCCCCGAGAACCATGGCCAGCGTCACGCCCGAACCCGCGAGGGCAATCGCACGTCCGCGCTGTGCGGGTGGGGCCAGGCGGGTGGCGTAGCCCGCAAACATGGCCCAAACCAGACCGCCGAAACAACCGGCGAGGAAGCGGATCACAAGTGACAGGGTGAAATTACTGACAAGCGCGTTGGCGGCATTGACCAGCGTGAAGCCGATGAGCCCGAAGAGCAGAAGCTTTTTGCGACCCATGCGGTGAGTAAAGGCAGCCGAAGGCAGCGCGGCTGCGAGCGCACCGAAAGCAAAGGCCGTGATGAACTGCCCTCCCACCGCCTGCGATACGCCGAGACCCGCCGAGATGGATGAGAGCAGTCCCGCTGGCATGATTTCGGTTAGAAGTGTCACGAAGGCCGCCATCGCCAGTATCAGCATCGCATGGACCGGCATGGGCGTTACTTTGTCCGGAGGACGACGGTCCGACACGGAATTTGTCTCTTCGCTGATTTTGGCTGGGGCGACAGTTTCGCCGGACATTTTTATATCAAGCATGGGCGGGGCGTAGCCCATCGAGGCCTCCACGCCAAGACAAACGCGCTGGCGGTGACCCGGGCTGATGGCTCGGTCCTGCCCCCCCTCCTCCGGCCCCGGGACCGGAGGAGGCGTGTCCTTTCCGAGAGGCAGGATCAGAACACGGCGGTCAGGCTCAGATTGAAAGAACGTCCCAGCCCTGCAAGGGGGGCGAGGATATTGGTCTGGCGATAGTCACCGAGGGATAGTCCGCCGAGGGGAAGGTAGTATTTCTGGTTCAGTACGTTCTCGATGCTCGCATCCAGGGTGTATTTACGCCAGCGATAGCTCCCACCCAGTCCAAGAAGCGCGTAGCCGGGTGTACGGGGCTCGTTGCGTATCCAGTCCACCGAGGATTTGCGTTTCACCAGCGTGACATCGACCCTCCCGGCCCAGTTCTGCCAGGTCTCGCGCAGACCTATCGTACCGTTGGTGGGCATCTGATGATAAAGCCCCGTATGCGTCTCCATGTCCTGGCCGCGCACCCAGCTGAACGTGCTCACGATCTTACCCTGGCCGAAACGATCGCTGTTCCACAGGCGCGCCTGCGCATTGCCGTTAATTCCATAGCTCTGGGCATTGTGATTGACGAATTGCAGTTTCGAGAGGCCGTTGCTGAATCGGGCAAGCGGGATGACGTTTATGTAACCCTCCGTGTAGGTGTAGAAGGGCTGCAGACGGATTCGCCACCCCTCCCCTTTCGGATCATGCCATGTGATCGTCACACTCGCCGTGTTAGCAATTTCGGGCCTCAGATCAAGATTGCCGACATAGCCATTGCCATCGCCAAACCAGCCGATCATCCGCGTGGCCATGGTGCCCATGCCCCAGGCATAACGTTCGTAGAGATTGGGCGAGCGTGTCTTGCGCGCGTAGCCTCCCTCGATCATGAGGCTGTCCAGAGCATGATAGCGCCCGGTCGCGGTGACATCGAAATTCGTGTCTGTGCGCCCGCGTGATGCGGCGTTGAATCGTCTCGCCGCCATGATATCGGCCATCTGCATCATGCCTGTCCAGGAGTACGGTGCGACCTTGCCGGTGTTCATCATGATGAGATCATTGCGCAGGCCAAGCTGCGTGGAGAAGCGGCTCGTCCATTGTGCGTTCCACTCAATGTAGTGACCCAGTCTGTCCCGATGCCCGTTATTGATGTTGTGGAACGTGTTGGGGCCCATCATCATGCTTCCGACCAAGGGAGGCCACCAGTCATTGAGCCCGTTATGGTCGTAGCCGCTCCCGATCTTGACGGAATGCTGTGTCGATAAAGGGATAGTCAGATCAATTGCATAGCCGGCGGTCCGGGCATCCGTGTTCATGGGCATCCCGGTGGTCGCGCTATGGCCGCCCTTGTCATTCATTATGTTCATGACGTGATCCACGCGCTGCCAGAAGCCCCGGATGTCGAGAGTCGCCCACGCGAATTCGCCCCGGTACTTGCCGTTGACAAAGGTGGATCGGTTATTGGTCATGTCCATATACTGATTCGGAAAACCCTCATACGGGATGTCCTGCTGACCAAAGGTCAGTGCCAGAAGGTGATTGTCCTTCTTCAGTCCGGCCGTTACAGCGTGATTGAACGAGAGATAGCTCGTGGAGCGCACCTGACGTCCATCACCACCCGTATGGTAATTGCTGGCATGGCTGTACGAGCCGGTATAGCGCAGGCTGAATGTGTCATTGGCGACCGTCACAGTGCCCGAGGCGCCCGACCCGCCGCCATTGCTGCGGTAATCGCCGCGCACATGTCCTGTGATCAGGACCTTGCCCGATTGAGCGAAGAGCGGGTCGCGACGCTCGATTTTGACTGTTCCCCCCGTGCTGTCTCCACCGATACTGACTGGGGTCACGCCTGCAATCGCCTCCGCCGAGGCCACGCTATCCGGGTCGATATAGGACATGGCGGGATTCATGTGATTGGGACAGGCCGATGCGATGCGCATACCATCAACGATCGTCGCCACACGGTCATCCGCCATCCCGTTGAGTACGGGTAGCGCAGAGACGCCGCCAGCTGAATAGAGGCTGTAACCGAGCGATCCTTTGAGAAGTGTGGCCGTATCGGCCGAATGGATGGCGGTGCGCCTTATGCCCTGGACCTGGAGATATTCCACAGGCTTGTCATCATCGGGGGCCGAAGGGCTTTTCGAAAGACTCTCAGCATGAACGTCGAAGGCGCAGAGCAAAGCGATAACGGAGGTGCAACCGAGCACGCGCAGCGCGCGCGTTCTGGCTCTGCCGGACAGAGGCAGGATCATGGGTCAATTCCCGAACTGGATCGTAAGCGAGATCCGTGTGCGCCTGCGACCAACCCAAGGTAGGTCACGACGCCGCACGGAAGCGTCAAATCAGGTTCAGGGCAGAGGTGGCGCGTGGGAGGGGGGCAGACACCATCTGAGATGAGGCGGAGCCCTGGAGAGCGGCAGCCTGAATCGGCGCTCGAGCGTGACGCTTGTGGCGAAAGCCAGAAACACAGAACTGCCGAGGATGAAGAGGCTCAATTGGAGCAAAGGACAGAGGGCGCAGGCGGCATCATGATGATGACCCTTTTGCGCCCCGCCCGTTTTGCCAGGCATGACCATGTCGGGCATGCTTTCGCAGTCCGGCATACTCATCGCGGGAGCGATGTCCACACCAATCAGACGCTCGATCTCAGCCCGGGGCGTCTCCTCAGGCGCGGCGAGAGTCTGAAGTGTCAGAGAGAGCGCGAAAGCAACGAGAACAAGACAGGCCACAGCAAGACGCAAGATGGGCCATCTCGCCCCTCTTCCATCCCGATGATGCCTCGACGCCTGAATGGACCCGCTCCCTTTATGCCCTGCACCTGCCCGATAGGGGTTACAACCCTGGGTCCCAGGCGTCCAGAATAATAAAAACGGACTTCATTACTCTGGAATTACAGGGCGAGAGCCTTTTCAGCCTGACGGAGCTGGATCAGAGTGCACCCGTCCCCCAACTCGTGGCCTCAAGCCTCGAAAAGCGCCTGACCGATGTAGCCGCCTTTCCTGCGACCGGGGCAGGCAAACAAGCCCCCGCCGATATGGGTGGTATACTGGTTCATCATGTCGAATTTCGACATGCGCTCGAAGATGCGCGTGAACCCCGTCCTGGGGTCCTGCTGCCAGCTCATGAAAAGCAACCCCGCATCCATCTCCATGCCCTGGCGCCATGGCGGCCAACGCTCGGCCGTGAAGCTCAGGCCGTTATCATAGGAATAGGCCCGTCTGAGGATCTGGGCGCCCCCGTTCTCCTCGGGCGCAGCCAGTCTGGCGTGGGAGTTCTGTGCCGTGACAGGATTACCGTCATGATCCTTCTGGGCAAGGGTCAACGGCTCGAACTCATCGTGCCCACCAATCGGTGCACCGCTCTGTTTTTCACGCCCCATCGTCTCTTCCTGAAAACTGACCGGGGTTCTGTCCCAGTGCTCAAGGGCGATCCGGATGATGCGCGAAACGAGATAGCTTCCACCCTGCATCCAGGGCAGGTCCGTATCCGCCGCCCAGATATAGCGACCGGCAGATTGAGGGTTCTGGCTATCGGGGTTGATGGTGCCATCCTTGAACCCCATCAGGTTGCGTGGCGTCTTGCCCTTTCCGAAACTCGGCAGAAAACCCGCCTGAGCCCAGCGCGGATCGGCCACACCATAGGCGAGCCGCGTCAGCTCGCGTGAAGCATGAAGCGTGGTTTGTGGATCATTGGCGCAGCACTGGATGCAGAGATCACCCCCCGTACGAGCGGGAACGAGCTGATCGCCCGTAAAGCGCGGCAGATCGGCCAACGCCCCCGGTCGATGAGCATTGAGACCGTAGCGATCCTTGCCATCTTTCTGGAAAAGGCCGGGGCCAAACCCGATGGTGATCGTGAGATCACGATCCTTCAACCCGTCTATCTCACCAGAATCCACGAGACCATTGACCGAAACGCCGGCCATCAGCGCGTCTGCGGCCTCTGTCCAGCGCCGCAGCAGTGCGACGACCTCGTCGCGCTTTGTCGTCGCGAGATCGAACGTGATGAAATAGGCGCAGGGCTGTTGCGGCGTGATGATCCCGGGCTGATGAAGCGGCGGGCTCTCCATCGCAAAGCCCTGATCGGCGCTCGCCGCCACCCCACCAGCTGCAGCGGTGGTCGCGAGGAATCCCCGCCTGCCAAGGCGAAGTCCGGAATTGGAATGTGTCATGGCTGGCTCACATTCAACGTGTTCATGTCGTCTTCGACGTAATAGAAACTCTTACCGTCCGGCGTCATCGCCAGACCAAAGAGGTCGCCATTTCCCGGCGGCTGCTGCGCCTGATCCGCGTCGACCCACTGCGCGTAGATCTGCTTCTTGGTAGCAGGATCGATCTCGACCACCTGACCGTTGCGGCCATTGGCGACCAGAAGATGGTGCCCCGGCACCCAGATCATGGCGAGAGGCCAGTTCAACAGGCCCCCCTTGGTAATGATCCGTCCTACGGCATCATCCTTTCGAGTCACCGGATCCGTGCGCGTAAGAGCATTATCGATCGCGGTCACCTCATTGTCATAGCCGTCAGTGACATAGAGTGTGCCGTCATCGTCAAGCGCGAGGCCGGTCGGGCCGAACAGGAAGTTGTCTCGATCCGCTCGGGCGGAGAAGCCGCTCGCGATCACGGTCTGACTCTCGAGCTGCGGCGGACCGCCATCGGGAATGCTGAGTTCGAGGCGCAATACGGTCGCTTTGTGCAGGATGGGCGGGTAATGCGTCTGCGGGTCCACAACATTCGGTCCAGGAAGATCGAACCCGGTCATGGAAATGAACAGGGTCGCCTTGTTTCCCTTATCGACGCTCGCGATGTCCCCCCAGGGCGCATTGATCAGAGGACCTTTCCATGTGGTCGTGTATTTGCCATTCGCATCGAGCACGATCAGGCAGCCATCGCCCTTGGTCGTGGTCGTGCCATCCTTGCTGGGTGCACTTCCGACGATGATCCATCCTGATTTCAAGATGGCGAGGGCTGTGGTCAGCCCTACCCCGCCGGGACAGGCAGCCAGATTACTCGGCAGGTTGGCGAAGAGCCGCGCATTGCCCGTGACAGGTGAGTAGGCAACAATCGTCGTGCCCGTACCCTGCAGGTTACTGATGTTGTTGAAATTCGTGACGAGAACCTCGTCCTTTTTCAGCACACCCATGTCCTGCGGGACCACCACCACGGCATAGGGATTGAGATCTCCATTGCCTGGGCTGGTCGAGGCCAGGGTTGTATGGCGATGCAACGTCTCCAGAAAGCCCTTGTTCTGGGCATGGGCGGGTAGAGAGAACGCGACAAGGGAGCACGCGGCGAGGGCAGCATTGCGGAATTTGGAGGACATGGTTCTTCTCACAGCGCAATATTGGTACGGAACCCGAAGACGAGTTCGTCACGCAGGCGCCGGTCAGGGTGAGACGGGTTGGGAATGCCGCCCCCCGGGTTGAAAATGTACTGGAAGTCGGGCTGCCACTGCATCCAGCCCGTGAACTGGTACTGATACGTGACCTCGACATAGGTCTCACCGCCCTGCGCGGGCGAATATGCGCCCGAATAGCGACGCACAGCGCGGTCATAATTTGCCAGGGCGCCGCTGACATGGGTGTAGCCCATACCGATACCGAAAGTGTCATCAGTGCGGTACGGAAGTGGATCGTTGAACGTCAGGCCGAAATTGAGCGAGAAGTCGATGGGCACGCGATCGGATTGCGGTGCCCCCATGGCGCGCCCGAAGATACTGATTGTCCGATTGGGATCAGTATGGCTGCGCCAGATCATCTGATCCATCACGGCATAAAAGCTGAACGCCCCTCTGTGAGTCAGTGCGGTGCCGTTGCTGTTGGGTGAAGCAAGGGGAATGCCGGTATTGTCCCAGAACTGATCAGCGAAAGGCTCGGAATCATACCATCCACCGATACGGTAGACATGCGAAAGCGGTTGGACCTCGTCAGGGGAAACCATCGCCCCGAGCGCCGGATAGACATATTGCAGCTCCGCAATGGCGAGCACCCCCCGATTGAGCGGGAAGCTCGTGCCGGAGGGGTTGGTCATTTGCGGGTCCCCATCGCGATGCCGAGTGGGGCTGCCGCTATAGACACCGCCAAGAAGATAGAGGGGCGTGGCCAGCCAGTACTTTCCCCGGACGCCCAGAGCCGAAAGCGGATAGGCCGGACCACCACCTGGAAGATCCGCCGATGGAAGCATGGGCCAGCCAAACATGGTGTTCGCAAATACAAGCGCGTTCGAGCTGATCATGTATTCCTGATCAAGGCTCTGCTGGCCGATCTTGATATCGAGCTTCTGCTGATCGAGGAATTTCTGGTCGAACCAGAGCTCCCAGAGGCGCGTCGCGCGATCGGCCTCGATCCCGCTCACGGTCTGTAGCGCCATGAGGTTATCGGCGCTGAAGGCGCGGCCGTGTATCTGCTCCATGCTGACATTGAAAGTACCGCCATACCAGCCCATGGCGCGCTGGGTATCGACCTGCAGCACGGCCACGGTCAGTCCATTATACCCTGCCCCGCGATGGCTCCCCCCGGTCGGATTGCCGAAAACCTCGGACGTTTCCTGTATAGCCAGCACCGCGCCGTATTTGCCGAGTTCCGGCCTGAGCCCCCACATGTTTCCCAGAAGATTGGAGGTACGGCGCCAATTGGACAAAAAGCCGAAAACACCCGAGGAGGCATCGTCGCTCGCTCCCGCTGCATTGCCCAGATTGACGGGTGGCGGTACGGCGCCCGCCTCGAACGGAAGCGCGAGCCCCCCCATGCCGAGGCCTATGAGGAGGGCACGGGCCCTGAACTTTCGGGCGGTCTTACGCCGCCTTGGTCGAAGAGTGCTTGTCATGGAACCAAACTCGTTAGGAGTGAGAATCGTTCGCATTCCATAGCAGCAATTTTTTGACATCCCAGGTTAATAATTGCCAACATACGGAATTGTGTTTTCTTGGACCCTATAGTTTCATCATTCGAATAATATCGAACGATTACACGAGTAATCACACGACTATACCATCCTGACTTTACTGAACGAAGCACAGGTCAATATAGAAATGTTAACGCTCTCTTGGATCCACACCGTCTGTTCTGATTATCAATGCATCGCGAGCTGGACTAAATTGCCGCCTCATTACCCTCCCTCTCTCGCGTACGGCGGTCTAGGGCGCGCAAATAGTGTCTCACGCCCGCGCCCTCTTCGACAGCCTCCGCTTCAAACGCTGCGAAACCAGAGGAGCGCCAGAGTATCCCTCGTGCGCTAGTACCCTTCGTGCGCTGACAGCCAGCCTCGCGCCTGCGGCGGGGCAACATTCGAGTCAGCCATTTTTTGTTATAATGTATCATTTTACACAGAATGACAGACTCCCTATCCCGAGCGGGACACAAAGCCGCGCCGGACCCGAGCCATGACACGCATCACCCTCTTTCTTTTGTCTCCGCTGATCTGCGCCTTGACTACATTCCCCGACCGGGCCGACGCCGATACCGTTGAACCATCCGGAGAGTCCCGCCCGCAGACACCGCGTACACGACCGCTCAAGCCTGCCCGGCATGAGATCGTGGTTGTGCGCCACAAGCGCGCCAATCCAGACGGTTCCAGCGGTACAACACCGGGCGGCGGTCTGATGCCCAACCAGACTGCGCCGCGGGCCCAGAGCGGTCTCACGCGAGATTTCATTGCCAGGCAATCGCCCACTCTGTCCCCTCTGGCCATGATCGCAAGCCTTCCGGGCGTGGTCTATTCCGGCAATGATCCACTGGGTACGAATGACGAGCAGCAGGGATTATCCGTTCGCGGACTGGATCAGACCGAGATTGGCTATCTCTTCGAGAACGTGCCTGCGGCGCCGCCGCTGTTTCTCGTGCCCTACGCCTCCCAGACGGTGGATAGCGAAAACATCGCTACCGTTACCTTGGCTCAGGGAGGCACCTCGACCGCTGCCCCCCTTTATAACGCCGTGGGAGGGACGCTCTCGATGCGCATGCGCAAACCATCGGAGGAGCGTGGCGGGTTCATTGGCGGCTCCTGGGGATCGTATAATCTGAACCGTGAGTTCGTAAGGCTCGATACGGGACGGATCGGCCAGAACGGCCCCAAGGGCTTTGCGTCGTTTTCCTATCGTGGGGCGGATCCGTGGCGTGGCGCAGGGCCGATGCGAAGGTTCCACACGGATATGCGTCTGAGCAAGGAATGGGGCAAAAACAGCACTGCCGATCTGATCTTCTCGTTTAATCGGGAGCGCGGCACCTATCTGCGCCCACCGACCATGGCGCAATGGAAGCAATATGGCACCGACTTCAACTACACATCCGGTTATGTTCCCGGTGATCCGAACTATTACAGATATCAGGAGAATGCCCGTGCTCAGAGCTTTGTCGCGACGCCACTTTCCCTGCATCTCTCGCGGCAGCTTCGACTCGATCTGACGCCCTATTTTATCTATGTCTGGGGGTATGACAGCTACGGCACCACGCTCAGCCGCCTGGGGAGCTATAATGGCAATAGCCCTGCAGGGGCCTTGCAGGTTCCAGCCACTCTAGGCACCAGTTTTGTTTCGGTTGCGACAGATGCCTATCGCCAATCTCATCCGGGACTGAACGGCGCCCTGCATTATGAGACGGGTCGTAACCGTCTCTCATTGGGCTATTGGTACTCCTATTACGATTTCTCGAGCCTCTCGCGCTATGTTCTGCCCAACGCGCAGGGAGGCGTATCCAATCAATGGGGGGATTATCCTATCCTCACAGCCAGTGGCGCGCCGCTCTCATCCTATGACGCTCGGCTCATGCAGCAGATCAACGCGCTCTCGCTCACTGATCGCGCCCGCTTTCTGCATGATCGCCTCACAATCATGGCCGGTCTGCGCGTCGTGATGGTGTCCCGCTCGGTCACCAATCTCCTACCAGGCGCACGCTACCGCAACGGGGCAAGCTACGTCTCGCCCCTGCCCCAGGTCTCGGCCGCCTTCCGTCTATCGCCCCATGACCAGATCTACCTGAATGGCACGACCGGCTTCAGGGCTCCGTCAGGCATTTCGAGCTATCAGGATCGCTTCAGCCTGACGAGCGGTCTCCAGACACGCAGCGCTTCATCCGATACGAGACCGGAATATTCCATTGGCGAGGAGATCGGCTATCGCCATACCGGCCTCGTCAACCTGTCGCTCGCTCTCTTCAACTACAACTTCACCAATCGCCAGGTAACCACCACCACGCCTCTGAATGGCGTGATGACAACAGAGTCGATCAATGGCGGTGGCCAGACAGCGCGCGGCGCCCAGTTCGAGCTTGGTTTGAAGCCATGGCATTGCTTCAGCCCTTATCTTTCGGGGCAGTACATTCACGCGACCATCGACAATAATATCCGCTCTGGAAGCGATTACCTGCCGACAGCCGGCAAAAGACCGGTCCGTACGCCGGAATTTTCGGGCGGCCTCGGTCTTTCCTATGATGATGGCGCATTCTTCGGGATGTTCAATGGACGTTATGTCGGGCCGACCTATTCGACCTTCATGAACGACGAGAAGATCCCCGGTTTCGCGACCGCAAATCTCTCGCTGGGCTACCGGCTGCAGAGCATTCAGCGCCTCAAAACGCCGCAACTCCAGCTCAACCTGATCAATCTCGGGCGATCAGGATATCTGTCAGGGGTCAATGGCGTGGGGCTCAATCGAAACCCGACGCGGGGCATATATGGCACGACGATCGCGGGGCGGGCACCGACCTATTTCGTTGGAGGCGGCTTCGCAGGTGTAGTCTCGCTTTCAGCAGGATTCTGACCTGAAATGGTCTGATTTATGACAGAATGTTGCGCAAACGATTCGGGGCTTCTGTTTCCTTAAAATCGCATTTATCGTTTCCATGTCGCAATGGAGCGCCGGTCCCAGCCCGGCTGCTCCCTTGCGCGCATTCCTGACGTCGCGTTCCAGGCCAGCTACGCGACATAACCCCTTGCAGATCGTTCCGATATAGGAACGTTCCGATATACATTGGAAAGGCCCTAGATGAGACGACGCGCCTCCCTTCTTACGGCCTCACTCACCGTGATGACTGCCATGGCCCTGCTGCAAGACGCCCAGGCAGCAGGTTCCACAGAAACGCATGCACGCAGGACCTCTGGCAAAACGGCAGGCAAACCTGTGCAAGGAGCGAGCCAGGATCAGACCCCAAGACGGTCGGTACGGCAGAGAGCGATATCAGGCGACGAGTCCGTGATCGTGACGGGCACCCACGCAGTCAATCGGAAGGCACGCGACAGCACCAGCCCGATCACGGTCATCAGCGGCGCAGAACTCGCGCGTTCGGGTCAGCTCAACCTCACCGACGCAATCACGCGCGTCAATCCTGCCATCAATATCCAGACAAGGGGCAGCGATACGGCAGCACTCACCGGCTCGATCCGCATGCGCGGTCTCAACCCGAACGAAGTGCTGGTGCTGGTGGATGGCAAGAGACGCCATGTGACCGGCAACGTCGTACAGAACCCGGGACCGCAATTCGGCTCTACACCGGTTGACCTGAACATGATCCCGGCCAATGCCATCGACCATATCGAGGTGCTGCAGGACGGTGCCGCCGCGCAATACGGGTCGGATGCCATTGCGGGCGTGGTGAATATCATCACCAAGAAGCAGGATCACGGACTCCATATGACCGCCCAGACCGGCGCGAATGCCTATTCAGGCACGGGCTGGAATTATCAGCTCAACGCCGATGGCGGCATGAAGCTCGGGCGTGATGGGTATCTCCATCTGAGTGGGCAGGTTTATCACACCGACCACTTCTTTCTGGACACACAGGATCATCGCCTGCTGCCCTATGCCCCGCCGGGTGCAAATACGGTCGGGTATTACGGAATTCTCCCCGGTGCGATCAAGGTGCCCTACAACTCTAACAAGATCATGAGTACGCCCGAGGAAACGCGTGAGAATCTGGGTATCGATTTCGGCAAGAAGGTCAGCAGCACCGTCGATTTCTATGGGCTTATCACCTATGCCCACCGTCATGCCGAGGCGATCCAGAATTATCGCATCCCCACGATTGCGCCTACCCTCTATCCGACCGGTTTCTCGCCGATCGAGGCCATCGAGGAAAACGACTATCAGGCCAATCTTGGGTTCAAGGGGAGCCATCTCTTTGGTTTCGACTGGGATGTGAGCACCGAATACGGCGCCGATGAGGACGACATCAACACGATCAACACCGCCAACACGGGTATGCTCGGTCGCTCCTGCCAGACCGCCAATCGGGCCCTGCCATACTACTCGTCGCAAGGTTGCGGATATTCCCCGACCAGCGCACGCGCTGAGACCTATCGCAACGCGATGTGGACCAACAATCTCGACATACGCCGCGGGTTCCGCATCGCAGATGCCGTGCCGATGACGCTCGCCTTTGGCGGTCAGCATCGCCTCGAAATGTACGATATCGTCGCCGGTGAACCTCCCTCCTATGAGGCGGGCGGGACACAGGGCTATGCGGGTGCCGCGCCGCAGAATGCCGGGAGCTGGAGCCGCAATATCTGGGCGGCCTATATCGACGACGATTTCCATCCGCTTCCCAAGCTCGATATCGATCTGGCGGGGCGTTTCGAGCACTACACGGATTCCGGAAATACCGAGAACGGCAAGATCTCGGCGCGTTACGACTTTACAAAGCGCATTGCCGTGCGTGCCACAATCAGCAATGGTTTCCGCGCGCCAACACTGGCCGAGCAGCATTACAGCGCCCTCAGTGTTGGCCCGACCTCAGCTTCAGGCCTGTTGCCAGTGGCCTCGGAAGCTGCGCGTACGCTTGGCGCCAGTGCGCTCAAGCCGGAGCGTTCCACCAATGCCAGCGGCGGCATCGTGTTGGAGCCAGTCAAGAATTTTCATGTCGAGGCTGATGTCTATCAGATCAATCTGAGAGATCGCATCGTGCAAGGTGGTTCTGTGGTGGGCGCTCAGGCCATCACGGCCATTGAGCAGATGGGGTACACGCTTCCAGGTGGGGCGACGCTCAGCAATCCGACCGGATTCTCGGCGTATTTCTTCTCGAACGGAGCGAGTACACGCACCCAGGGGCTGGACATCAAGGCGGATTATCGCCTGAGATTGCAGCGCTACGGATCGGTTGTGCTCTCCATGGCGCTCAACCTCAACCGAACCACATTGACCCATAACGGGCTCTCTGCTGCGGGCCGTCCGCTGCTCAATGCTCAGACAATTTCCTATCTCACCACGGAATCCCCACGCAGCAAGATCGTGCTCAACGCCTATTATACAATCGGCCATTGGGACGTGAATTTGCGCCAGACCCGCTACGGTGAGACCGTGGGCATGCTCACCTATCAAGACTGGACCCCAGCAAGTGCCATCTGCCCGCTGACCGGCGGCGCGTTGCGTGGATCGAATACCTGCTTCGCGCAGTTCAAGAACACGCCGCGCTGGCTGACCGATCTTGAACTCGGTTATCGTTTCAACGATCACTGGCATGTGGCAGTGGGCGCCAACAACATCTTCAACCTGCGTCCTCGCAAGGTGCCCGCTTATCTCGCCTCGAATGGCGTGAATGTTTATGATTCGGCCTCTGCACAGGTGCCGATGACAGGCGGATATTACTTCGGCCGTGTTAACGCCGACTTCTGAATGCAGAAAGCCGCCAGAGCGTGATGCTTTGGCGGCTTCCTGATCTCGATGACCAGCCTCTCCCGACGGGGAGGCCGTTTCGCTCTGCCCTTATTGGAAAGGCAGGTATCGCAGCGACAGGAACACCATGTTGTCGTTGGTGTGTGGCGTGCCGCCCACCCCGCTGAAGGAGGTGACATAGGTGTAGGAATACTGCGCGCCGACCCGCAGCGTGCCGTAATCACCATGCAGATAGGTCCACCAGAACCCGGCTGTACCCTGCACGACGCGATTGATGCTGGTCTGGCAGGCGCTGGACGCCGCCCCTTCGATATCGCAGCCACCGACGTTGTAGAGCGGATTGCCGTAGCCGTAATGCTTGCCGCCTACATTGAAATAGGAGCGCGAACGCAGCATTTCCATACCGCCATAGGCATAGAGCTGGAGCGCCTTGGTGGCATTGCCGTACAGACCGACCAGTACATTCGCGGCAGGCATCGGCTTGACCTGGCCCTTGGAATCGATGGTCACGTCGGGAATATTGGACGTGCCATAACGACCAATGCCGGTCCCGATCAACCCGGAAGCCTGGAAGAACACCTTGTGAGACTTTTCGACCGGCAGGATCAGTCCACCGCCACCACCGCCAGCCAGCTTGGTGCTGCTCTGTCCGGTTCCGGTATAGGAGACGCGGCTATGGGCAAAGCGCAGCAGACCGGTGAGTTCGTAATGGCCCCAGCCCGGATCAGCTGCGAGCTTGCCAATGACATCGGGAGCCACATCCGTCGAGTAGTTCGTGGACGGGTTGTTCACGTTGACACCAGCATTCTGATACGTGCCCGACGTTGCGCCGGCAGGCAGATACTGGCCGCCTGAACCGACCGCGATGACCTGCTGCGGGTTCTCGACCGAGATACCGACATTATAGCGGCTGTGATCGAAGCCCTTCACGAGGCGGATCTGGGTGTTACGCGTCCAGTTGAACCCAGGAATATACTGGGCGTCGATTGACAATGGCACCTGCTCGTCACGAGCCCGCATGCCATGGTTAAACATGGTGAGAAGCGACCAGTTCTGACCGCCGAGCAGGGTCAGGTCGTCCACATCGTCGATCAACTGTCCGTAAAATACGCGCTCACGCAGAACGTAGGAGTTTGACTGGCGCGAGTTTGAGGACGACCCCGAGCCCTGGAAATCGGTCTCGATATACGCCTGAGCGCGCAGGGCCTTGGTGATATCGCCTTCGACGAGTGCTGCCAGACGGCTTTGACGTGCCGATTCATGGAATTCGTTGATATGGTAGTTCGGGCTGTTCGCAAACGGGATCGAGCCGAAGTTGGAAGAGATATCCGACACGTTGTTGCGTGACCTGAACATGGTCGCGGCCTCGACATAGCCGCCCAGCGTGATGCGAATGCCCCCAATCTGGATCTGACCGCGATGAAGCGGCCCGTAGAGATCGGTCACGCGGCCGGTTGGGGTACCGGTCAGCTGGCCATATGGGGTAGCCGCATTGACAGGGGGAAGCAGGACATTGCTGTTCGGCCCAGGAGCCGAAGCGGTAGCGAAACCCGCGCCCGGGGACATGGCACCGGAGCCGTGGGCTGGCGCGCCGCGATAGCCGTTACGCGCGCCATAGGGGTCATTCTCTTCTGCCTGACGCTGCTGCGCCAGCTGGTCATGGATGCGCTTCATTTCGCGCTGGTGCTCGCGCTTCATCTCTGCGAGCTGCGACTGCATGGCCTTGATCTGCTGCTCCATCAGACTCATCTGATCGAGACTTGCGGCACGCACCGGGGTCGCGACGGCCAGTGAGGCCAACGACACCGATGCCAGCAACAAGCGACAGGCACGGGGGAGAGAGGTCATGTCAGTATCATCTTCCGATGCTGCGGTGGGTGTGAGCCTCCCTTACCCACTGCTCTGCGCCGCTTCCTGCGAAGCTTTGATGACTCCCGTATGACAGTTTGATGACACATCAGCCAATCCGTTGAAATCAAACGTCTTTTGAAGAGGACACCTTGTCGTTGAATGACTACTTCCTGACAAAGTATGACCAGATGTGGTTTCGCTGCCACATCGAACCGTGCCGGAAGTCATGGCGGGAGCTGGCAATAACCTTGCTCTGCGGTCTGAAACCCGATCTTCTGGTTTCAGACCGCAGGGCAGGAATGGCATCGCATGATCACAAGAAGGCAGATTGTCATCGGCCTGGCTGGAATCGGTCTTTGCCCAGCTGGGTGCGCTGAGCCCCAATTCGGCAAGATCGATCACACGCTCGATCAGGCTGTCAGCAGGGGCACGCTTCCAGGTTTCGTTCTGATCATCGGCGATCGAAATCGGGTCGTCCATCGCCATGTCGCTGGCTGGCGCGCGCTTGAGCCGCATCGCGAGGCGATGACCCTGGATACAGTATTCGATATGGCATCGCTGACTAAGCCGTTGATAACAGCACCGTGCGTCATGCGCCTCATCGAAACCGGCGAGATCTCCCTCGAGACGAAAATCGCAACGATATTTCCCGATTTCGCCGCCAACCAGAAGGGAGATATCACGATCGGCCTGCTGCTTACGCACTACTCCGGTTTGCCGCCCGATCTGCCGCTTGATCAGAACTGGTCCGGTCGCGCAGAGGCGTTTGCCCGCGCCTGTGCCTCGCCACTCGCCGCCGAACCCAGCACACGATTCATTTACAGTGACATCAACTATCTAATGCTCGGTTTTATCGTGGAGAAACTCACGGGGGAGAGCCTGGACATCTATGCGCGCGCGCTGATCCTCAACCCTCTATCCATGTCAAAAAGCGGCTTTCGCCCTCAGCTCGACAGGCGTCCGTCGATTGCCCCGACGCAGTATGACGAGACTGGCGTCATGCTGCGCGGGGTCGTTCACGATCCCACGGCGCGCCGCATGAACGGCGTTGCCGGCCATGCCGGGCTCTTTTCCTGCGCGGAAGATCTTGTACGCTATATCACAGCCCTGCTCGACCGCCGTTCGGGAAGAGAGAGCTCCTTTCCCCTCACTCAAGAAACGGTGCTCGCCATGACACGCCCCGCACAACCCGCGCGTCAGCGTGAATTGCGCGGGCTTGGGTGGGATATAGACACGCATTATTCTACATTGCGCGGCGAGCGGTTTCCAAAAAACTCATTTGGTCATACCGGCTTCACTGGCCCCTCGCTCTGGGTGTCTCCAGATACGGAAAGCTACGTGCTGATACTTACAAACCGCGTCCACCCACGGGGGGGAACGAGCCTCGTCGCACTGAGGCGCCTGATCTCAACCCAGACCGCTTTGGCACTCGGCATTGGCTGAAAGGCCGAGTTTGCTGGGATTGGGCGTTAAAATACACTGAGCAAAGTGGAGCCACGCTGTCATCGAGGATAGCGTGGCTCGTGAAACCCTCTGTCTTCAGAGTATGGTGTAGCCACCATCGATCAGCAGATCCGCACCATTGATCATCGCCGCCCCGGACGAGGCGAGGAAGAGTGCAGCAGCGGCGATCTCTTCGGGAATCGCGAAACGGCCAGTTGGGATGCGTCGGATCGCGGCCTCGCCCTTTTCGCCTGCCCAGGCCTTCTTGCCAAGCTCGGTGAGGACGACCGTAGGGGAAAGCGTATTGACGGTGATCCCGTATTTACCCCATTCGGCTGCGAAGGTCTTGGACATGCCGATCACGCCGAACTTCGAAGCACAATAAGCGACATGTTCCTCAATGGCGACCGTTCCCGCCTGCGAGGCCAGATTAATGATACGTCCCCCCTTGCCTGCCTTGATCATCTCCTGACCAACAGCCTGCGTCACCAGAAAGCTTCCCTTGAGATTAATGGCGATCGTCTTGTCCCAGTAGTCCAGCGGTAATGTCTCGGCTGGCGCAAGAAAGACGACTCCCGCGCAATTGACGAGGATATCGATGCGCCCGAAGCTGGCGACCACATCGGAAACCATCTTACGTACGGAATCAGGGTTCGACACGTCACATGAGAAAGGACGCGCCGCCGCGCCAAGGGCCTCGGCCTTGGCCGCTGCATTGTCCTGATTGACATCGACAACAGCAACCTGTGCGCCCTTGCTGACAAAAGCCGCGGCAATGGCCGCCCCGATCCCGGAGGCACCCCCGGTAACAAGGGCAATCTTGCCCTGCAGCTTAAAGTCGAAATCGATATCCGACGCCGTGAACTTCATCTCCATGATCACGCTCCTTGTGATTAATCACAGCTTTTCTATGACTTTTGTTCGCGGGAGGTAAGCGCCAGAGACCTTGTCTCACAGAGAGTTCAGCGCGCACCACACTTCGTAAGAAAGCGGCAATCACGTCGCAGGCCACATTATTGCGTCATTCTGTTCGGATACCTCAGGTCATCAGCAGCATTTGCCCATCTCCCGTGACGATGCCCTGCGCGATGCGGACAGGTTGGGCGCTGCCTTGAGCGCGGCCTAACGCTCTTCGCGAAAATACGGCGTCCCGAGCGCAGCGGGAGCGGCCATGAAACGGCGAAGACCTGGGAGCAGGAGCGCTGGGACGATCATGAAAACAATTGTGCCGAGATAGGGTGTCATGTTGAGGATAGCAGGGGGCACGGGCCATCCCTCGGCCTGGCCGAAGAAGCTGAGCGACATGACGAGGCCAAACAGCAGGGAGGACGCCGCAGCGAGGATCGGCCGGTAACCGCAAAAGATTACAAGCGCCACCGCAATCCACCCCCGCCCTGCGATCATTCCCTCTGACCAGACGGGCATGACCGAAAGCGTCATATCTGCCCCCGCCAGTCCGGCCAGCGCCCCTCCAGCCACAACCGCCCAGAGGCGGAAGCGTCTGACCGGAATACCTACCGCATCCGCTGCTGCCGGGTTCTCTCCCACGGCGCGCAGGCTCAGCCCCATGCGTGTCCGGAACAGCAGGATATGACCCAAGATCGGCAGGATGACGAAGGCAAGATAGACAAACGGACTCTGATCGAAGAGGGCCCCGATCAGGGGGAGGCGCGACAGACCGGGTATGGGCCATGAGGCGAAGACTGCAGCGACGGGAAGCCCGGCGACCGAATGGCCAAAAACGGCGCTCAATCCCAAACCCAGAAAGGTCAGGGCAACACCGCACAGTGTCTGATTGGCGGCACCATTGACCGTGGCAAGTCCGAGAACGGCCGCACCGCCGCCGCCAATGGCAAGTGCGGCGAGGCAGCCCAGCCATGGCGAGGATGTTGCGTCTGCGGTCAATACAGCCATGACGGCGCCAAGCGCCATGAGCCCCTCAACACCGAGATTGATGACACCGGCACGCTCGGCCACGACCTCGCCTTGCGCAGCAAGGGCCAGGATGCTGCCATAGGCAAGGGCATGAAGAACCAGAGAGATCCAGAGGGTCATTTCTGCATCTCCAGCTTCACGTACGCTGCCAATTCATCGCTCACAGCGATAGCGAATACGAGGAGCCCGGTAATCGCCAGGACCGAGGACGCACTCACCTGGAGCGTTTGCAGCACAATACCTGTGTTGAGAATCACGGCCATCAGAAAAGCGGCAGGGATCAACGCAAGCGCAGAGTGACGCGCAAGCAGCGCGACGACGATGCCAAGGTAACCATAGCCATGGGCAAGACCGCCCTGCAGGCGATGGACCGTACCCATGACCTCCATCATGCCGCCAAGCCCCGCGAGAGCCCCAGAAAACACGAGTGCGAGGAACAGGCGCGGTGCAACGGTAACACCGGCATAATGCGCCGCTTCGGGGTTGGAGCCACACAGGGTCAGCTCATATCCGAACCGGCTCCGCTTGAGGCCCAGCCCCAGCGCTGTCACCACAGCCAGTGCGAAGGGGCCGCCCCAGTGAACGACACTATACAGCGACGGGATCGCTGTCTTCATGCGCTCGCTTGAAACTTGCGCGCCCGTCACCTGATCAACCCAGGGGCCGGTCACGAGATAATAGACGAGAAAGGAAGCGATGAAGTTCAGCAGCAACGTCGTGATGATCTCGCTCACCCCCAGCCAGGCGCGTCCGGCGGCGGGAACCGCGCTCCATGCTGCTCCGGCCAGCAAAGCGGCGATCGCGGCCAGGGGCAGGCTGAGTGAGGACGGGAGCGGGGAGAACAAGCCGATCGACGCCGCAGCCGTCGCCCCGGCAAGGAATTGCCCCTCTGCGCCGATATTCCAGAGCCCCGCGCGCAGAGCCAGCCAGACGGCGGCCCCCGTCATGAGAAGCGGCGTCATATACAGAGCCAGATTTTCGAGACCGAAGACCGTGCCAAAAGTAGAGGTGAGAACGAGCCTGGTGACCATTGCCAGGTTGAGGCCAAGCATGGCCAGAACGACCCCAAGCACGAGAAACACGCAACACAGCGCCACACACCGGCCGATCAGGATGCGCCGGGCCGGAACGACCGCCAGGCGGATACGGCGACTCATGACGGCTCTCCCTTATCTCTTCCGCTCATCAATGCGCCGATCTGGGCGCGGTCGAGCGCCCCGTTTTCGATCACCGTCATCAGCCTCCCGCCACAGAGAATGGCGATACGGTCACTGAGCGCGAGGATCTCGTCGAGGTCTTCGGAAATGAGAACGACCGCCCTGCCCTCATCCCGGATTTCGGCGAGGGTCTCACGCATTGTGGCAATCGCCCCGATATCCAGACCGCGGCTAGGGTAACTCGCAATCAGCGCGCGATGGCTGATCATGCGCTCGCGTGCAAGGACTACCCTTTGCTGGTTCCCCCCCGACAGCCCCCTTATGGGCGCTGCGGGATCAGCGAGCGTGACCTCAGCCTGGCTGAGCAGGGAACGCGTGAAGCGCAGCGCCTCGGCGGCATGATAGGCGAGCCGCCCGCCCACGGGGTTCGCGCGAAAAACGCGCATCACCGCGTTCTCGGTTACCCCCAGAGCGGGAGCGAGGGCCTTGTGCAGGCGGTCCTCAGGCACATAGCCTATACCGGCCTCCCGGAAAGCGCCCGGTCCGGCGGCGCGCATGACGCGCCCGGCAACATGGACCTGCCCCTCCTGTGGTACTCTCAGCCCGGTAAGCAGATCGGCAAGCTCTGCCTGTCCGTTTCCGGTGACCCCCGCGACGCCCAGGATCTCGCCTGCGCGAATGTCGAGTGAAAGCGGCTGCAGCCGTACACGCCCTGAGGAATCGCGGCAGCAGACATCCTGCAACGCAATCACAGTTTCCTGCGAGCTGCGAGGAGTCGCACGGGGATAGGTGGTTTTCTGCTCGATCGGGCGACCAATCATTTCGGTTACCAATGTGGCCGGTGTCGTATGGGCAATTCTGTGCGTGCCGGCCACACGCCCATGACGAAGAACCGTCACGCAATCGGCCAGCGCCATGATCTCGTCGAGCTTGTGACTGATCAGAATGACCGCGCCACCGCCATCACGGAAGCGGCGCAACGCGGCATAGAGTTCCCCGACCTCGAGCGGGCTCAGAACGGCGGTTGGCTCATCGAGAATGAGCATTCGCGCGCCACGTGACAGCACGCGCAAGATCTCGACACGCTGCTGCTCACCCGAGGTGAGGCTGTCTATCGGAGTATCGGCCTTTATCTCAAGGCCGAACCGGGAAGCTTCGGCCTCCGCGCGCCGAATGATTTCCTTGCTGCTTAGCCACCGTCCTGTTTCGCTCCAGCCGAGCGCGAGATTTTCAGCCACTGTGAAGCGCGGGACAAGCTTGAAATGCTGATGCACCATGCCGATCCCGGACGCGATAGCCGCCTCGGGACTGTCGAACCGAACGCCATAACCATCAAGGATCAATTCGCCTTCATCGGCCTGATAGAGGCCGGTGACAATATTCATCAGGGTCGATTTGCCCGCACCGTTCTCACCGAGCAATGCGTGAATTTCCCCGGCGTAAAAATCGATCGAGACGTCCTTGTTCGCAATCACGCCGGGGAAATACTTGGCCACCCCGGAGAGCGAAAGAAGAGGCGGCGTGCCTGCCGGGAGATTTGCCGGACGCGTTTCCGGCATGTGATCGGCGCCAAAGGGTGGAACGGCTTCAGACAAGACCCGATACTCCCTCGACCTGCCAGTTCCAATGGAAAATCTCCATATCGGTCATCGTCTGGCCAGCAGCCACACGCAATTTGCCACTGGAATCCCTGATCGGCCCTGTGAAGGGCGACCAACCGGCGAGCATGCGATCACGTGCGGCATCGGCCTCGCGCTGGACGGCGAGCGGCACGCGCGCGCCCCAACGGTCGCGATCTACACCGTGTCCGAGAGTCAGGAATTTTCCCTCCGGGCGCCAACGCCCCGCCAGACGCGCCGTGATGATGTCACGGTAATAATCGACAAAATCGAGCACGACCGAACTGACATACGCCTCGGGCCCGAACTGCCGCATGTCTGTATTCCACATGGCGGCCCAGACATGCCGCTCGACCGCCACACGCAGATAACCGGGATCGTCCATGATCCCGCACAGAAAATCGCAGCCGCTATCGACAAGCGCGGCGCCCGCCGCAGCCGCTGCCTGCGGATCGAACCAGGAATTGATGGAGATCACCCGCATCGTCGCCAGGGGATTCACCGACCGCGCGCCCAGCAAGGTTGCATTGGCGCTGGCGATGACCGAGGGCGTTGGGAAAGAGGCGACATAGCCCAGCTTTCCGTTTTGGCTCAGCCGGGCCGCAGCGATGCCGATCACATAGCTCGCATACCAATGGGTGATATAGTACCAGCCAAGATTGCCTGTCACAGAGTTGCCGTCGCATTCCATGAATCCGACATCAGGGGCCTGATCAGCCACATCCTTGATGAAGTCGCCATAATTCGACGTCGAGATGACCATCTGGGCGCCCTCGGCGACAAACTGTCGGAACAGGCGTGTGGCATCGGCTGAATAGGGAATGCTTTCCACATAGAGAGAGCGCATTTTCGGGAAATGCTGCTTGAGCGCGCGGATCGCCTTGTCATGCATTTGCGTCCAGCCACCATCATTGATCGGACTGGTATGGCCAAAAGCCACGAGCAGATCCTCTTCCGCTATCGGTGCGAAGCGCGTTGCCGCGCGGACGGAAAGCGGGAGCGCCGCACAGGACGCGGCGCCGAGCAGGGTGCGACGGGTCAGCAGCCCCGGCTTGATCAATGACATGCGGCAATCCCAGGCATGACGACGAATTCAGGTAACTCACGAATCGTTCGGACGAAGCGCCTTATCGCCGGATAGAAATCCATCGACACACCGAGGTCGCGGGCAAGCCCGGCGATCGGAAACGCCACGATATCCGCAAATCCGATGCGCTCACCACATAACCAGGGATTTCCCGCGAGCCGCGCACGGCTCAGACGATCTTCTAGGCCGCGAAGGACAAGTGTAACCTCCTCGGTTTCGGCGTTTCCCGGCATGGTGGCTATCAAGGCCCGGCGCCGGGCGGCGGAAAAAACCTCCAGCCCCTCGAGCGCCCATTTGAGACAGGTCAGATCCTCTCCCTCTGGCCAGCTCCACCGGCTACCCGACTGACGGGCGAGGCAAAGCAGAACATCGTAAAGGCCCACGTTCGAATAGCCTTCCTCGTCATTGAGCGTGGGACCATAGATTTCGGCGCGCCTATCTGTGATGATCTCGAGAGGAATATGCATCAGAGCCGCTGCGAGACGCACGGCGTAGCTGCGCTCATCCATCATCCAGCCATGCAGGATCAGCATCGTGTTTCTTCCACTGTATCGCGCAGATCCTGCAGCCAATAATAGGCTGCAAGGCGCGATCCAGGGTCTCTTACAGCCAGGTGGACCATGGTGACACTCTCGTCCGGGCCATGCATCGCAAGAAGGCGGTCGCCCGCCACGCGCCAATGCTCCTCTCCGAATGCGAGGGCAGTGCGCATTTCCTGCAGCGGCACCCGTATCGCAAGGCTGCGAACCGGGTGCCATTCCCCCTCGGCTGGCCTCAACAGGGCGCGCGCTTCACGCGCGTCATCGCCGAACCAGACCAGGCCCGCCTGTTCGACAATCTTGAAACTTCGCGTTCTGATCGTAGAGGGCGGATTGAGGGCGGGATGTGCCGGTATGGCGCGGCACTGCCCGGCACCGTCGAACTGCCAACCATGATAGGCACAGGCAAGACGCCCATCGCGAATGAAACCAAGGCTGAGTCTGACGCCGCGATGCGGGCACCGATCCTCCCATCCGTGAACTACGCCATCGGGACCGCGCCAGAGTACCAGTTCCTGACCATTCAAACGCATGGGCGCAATGTCACCCGGAGCAATATCGGTCGAAAGCGCGACTGGGATCATGGATGATGGCTCTCTTCCCATTGGGTCACGACACAGGCGGCGGGACCAATGACGCATGCCATGACGAACATGCCGACAAGCGCCTGAGCGCCACGCAGGACGAGAACGATCTCGTTCGGGAGCAAGCGTTGGAGCGTCATCTCGATGTTGAGCAGATGAGCTCGGTCTTCCGCAAACTGGCAAAACACCGCGATGTCGAAACGACCGAAGAGTTGAAGCGCGGTCGTAATGGTCATCCTGTCTCCACGCAAGATTGTTTCAATGGGGACGATCCTGACAGTAATAATTTTTTTGACAAGTGGACGAAGCCTATTAATGTGATTGCAAGCGCAATGAAAATCGGAACGCCTCGAAGGAGTCCAACCCCGTGAACGACCAGGTGTAACAGCGTGACGATCAGTGGCTGGAAGAGTCCCGATCCGGTATCATCACGTCACTGGTATCCCCTTGGCATGATCGATGAACTGGGCAGGGAATTTACCGATACCCTCCTGCTGAATGCGCCGATCCGTTATCGCTTGAATGCCCGGGGTGAGGCCGAGGTTTTTTCCGATGATGGCCCTCTCCCGGTTTGCATCCGGCACGGATATGTCTGGACAAATCTGTCGGGAAACAAGACAGATATTGCCCCCTTCCCGCCGCTTCCCGAGGCCGAGGAACCTGACAGACGCCTCGTTTGTTGTGGCTCGATCATGGTTCACGCCTCTGGACTGCGCGTGGCCGAGAACTTCCTCGACATGGCCCATTTCCCGTTTGTCCATACTGGCATACTCGGCGCGGAGCCCCATACCGAAGTTGAACGCTACGCCGTCGAGACGCGTGAGGAAGGACGAGAGATCTGGGCGACCGAGTGTCGCTTCTTCCAGCCTCAAGCCGCGCTCGCCGCGTCAGACGGTTTGATGACCGACTATATTTACCGTATCGCCGCGCCCTTCTCGACATTGCTGTACAAGACCAGCCCCAATCACCCGCAGCGGAAGGACGTCATCGCGCTTTTCGTCCAGCCCATGACACCTGGAACATGCCGCGCGCATCCGGTCATGTTTCTACTCGATGAGGGTTCCGAGTTCGACGCACTTGTCGAGTTTCAGCAGATGATTTTTCTGCAGGACCGGGTCATCCTCGAAAACCAGCGCCCTGTTCCCATGCCACTGGATGCCTCGAGCGAAATCCCGACACTCGCTGACCGGTCATCGGTCGCGTACAGGCGCTGGCTCAAGGCGCAGGGAGTTACCTTTGGCGCTGCAGGAATTCCTCTCTCTCCTCCAGTTCAGGAAACGGTCACATGAGCCCTAGCCCCAACGACCTTGCCCTCCTGCGTCAGGCTTTCAAGGTGGCGGATCAGTCGCGTCTCGCGGGCGATCATCCCTTCGGGGCCATTCTGGTGGACGAATCAGGTCAGATCGTGATGACCCAGGGAAATGGCTACAGCAGTGAGGGCCACGACATGACGGCCCATGCGGAACGGCTGCTCGCTACGCGCGCCAGCAAGACTTTCGGCACGGCGCGGTTGCGCGGTTTCACGCTCTATAGTTCTGCCGAGCCCTGTGCCATGTGCGCCGGCGCTATCTACTGGGCTGGCATAGGCCGCGTCGTATACGGTCAGTCAGAGGCGCATCTGAAGGCCATGACTGGGGCCCACCCCGAAAACCCCACCCTTGATCTACCCTGCCGTGCGGTATTCGAGGCGGGACAGACAGAAACACTGGTTATCGGCCCTTTGCTGGAAGAGGAAGCTGCCGAACTTCAGCGCAGTTTCTGGCTCGAGAAAGCCTGAGGCTCCTGTTCAACGCCCGTTCTTGACTGGAAGATGACGATCCGGGCTTCCGCGAGCCCGGAACAGGGCTCTGGCGGATCATCCTTTTGTCTCCTGAAAGGGGCTGGAAATGTCGTCTTCCCTGCTTGTCACCAACGCCGCGCTCTATCTGGATCGGGGTTTGGAAATCTCCGATGGCTGGATCCATCTGGAACATGGCCGCGTCAAGGCCTATGGACCGATGAACTTAGCGCCACCTGAAGCCGACCGCATCCTCTCCGCCGAGGGGCGCCTGGTCACACCCGGTATGGTGAATAGTCATCACCATATGTACCAGAATCTGACCCGTTCCTATGCTCCTGTAGTCAATGGAACTTTGTTCGAATGGCTGAAAGGCCTCTATCCGCTCTGGGCGACCCTTGATGAGGACGCGGTCTATCTGTCCTCTTACGTGGCAATGACAGAATTGCTCCTCGGTGGCTGCACAGCCTCGATGGATCATCATTATGTCCACCCCCGCGCAAGGCTGATCGATGCGCAGATCAGGGCTGCACGCGATATCGGCTTCCGCTTCCTCGCCACACGCGGGTCAATGACCCGCTCGGTCAAGGATGGCGGCTTGCCTCCTGACAGCGTCGTTCAGAGTGAGGACGTCATTCTGGAGGACAGCGAGCGTCTGATCAGCCTCTATCACGACCCATCGCCCGGTGCGCTGACGCGTGTAGCCCTGGCACCCTGCTCCCTTTTCAGCGTGTCAGAGACCATCATGAAGGAAAGCGCCCTCATGGCTGAACGCCATGAGGTGCGTCTTCACACCCATCTGGCGGAAGACCCCGATGAGGATGTGTATTGCAAGGAGGTCTATGGCTGCACTCCGACGGAGTATTTCGAACGTTCCGGCTGGGCCAGCGCTCGTTCCTGGGTTGCCCACTACATCTACCCCTCGGGTGATGAAATCGATCGTCTCGCGCGCAAGGGTGTGTGCGCTGCGCAATGCCCCTGTTCCAATATGATGATTGGAGGCGGTGCTGCAAACGCCCTCGACCTGCGGCGGCGGGGCATGAAAGTGGGTCTGGGTTGCGATGGGTCGGCCTCGACCGATCACGCTTCGCTTTGGCTCGAAGCCCGCATGGCACTTCTGCTTGGACGATTTCAGAATGGCCCCCACAGCATGACGGCGCGCGATGCCCTCGATATGGCCACGCGGGGCGGGGCCGCGTGCCTGGGCTGGGAAGACGAAATCGGCCATTTGCGCATCGGCGCCTGTGCAGATCTCGTGATCTGGCAGCTTCCGCCGCTTTCCCGGGCTGGCGCCTTGAGTGACCCGGTAGAGGCGCTTCTGCGCTGCGCGCCAGCCATGGCATGGTACACTATTGTTGCCGGCCGCATCCTGGTATCTGAAGGACAGCCCTGTCAGTCCGATCTCGAGCGTGTTCTGGGTGAGCATGAGCGCGCGGCTCGCCGCATGCAAAAACTTTCCTGAAGCCCTTCCCCCCTGAGCGCGCGTGATATGGCTTCAATGCTGTCGCCACGTCGCAGCAATGTCCTCCGGGGATTCGACTCACGCCTTCCATGTCGGGAGCGACCGTGATTGACAACCGGATGATCGTCGTCACCTCCGTTTCTCGCATCATCACACGGCCTGGGTTGATACCCGCGCGGACAGATCGTGACCCTGTCGGGTCAGGAAACCTGGTCAATTCAACTGCCTCTTTGGAGTAATCGCATTCATGTCCCGTTGAACGCGCAATCTCTTGAAATATTATGAAGCTGTCTTGCCCACCCGGTTTTCCTGCTCGTGACATTGCAAAACCATTCTTGATCGCAGATGTTCCTACACTGACCCCTTGATTGTTTGATGTTGCAGGATCCTGATCTGCCATGACCCATGACGCGCCCCTGATCGGTATACTCGTTATCGGGCTTGGATTAGCGTTCATACTGGGCACGATAGCCCAGCGAATCAGGATATCACCGCTGGTTGGGTATCTGCTGGCGGGCATCGCTGTCGGTCCGTTCACCCCGGGGTTCGTGGCCGATCAGCCTCTGGCTGCCGAACTGTCGGAAATCGGCATCATCCTGCTCATGTTTGGCGTAGGGCTCCATTTCTCACTCAAGGATCTGATCTCGGTGCGCGCCATCGCGGTTCCGGGCGCACTGCTTCAAGTAGCGGCTTCGGTCATGATTGGTGCCTCTGTGGCCTGGGTCCTCGGGATGAACATGGGGGCCTGCATCATATTCGGCATCGCATTGAGCGTTGCCAGCACCGTGGTTCTGCTCAGGACGCTTCAGGAGCAGCGGCTGATCGAGACAGAGCGCGGGCGCCTTTCGGTTGGATGGTTGATCATTCAGGATCTGGTGACGGTGCTCGCGCTCGTCCTTCTGCCTGTGTTCTCTCCCATGATGCAGCAGGGATCTCATCAGACAATCAGCCTCGCAGGTCTGGCTGTAACCATCGCCTTGACGCTTGGCAAAGTGGCCGCCTTCATGGCGCTCATGCTGGTCGTGGGCCGGCGGGTCATCCCCGCCATCCTGCATTACGTCGCTCATACCGGGTCGCGTGAACTGTTCCGGCTGGCGCTCCTCGCGCTGGCACTGGGCGTTGCCTTTATTGCGACAGAATGGTTCGACGTGTCATTCGCCCTTGGAGCCTTCGTGGCCGGCATGGTTCTGAGCGAGTCAGAACTCAGTCATCGCGCTGCGGCGGAAACACTGCCGCTCCGCGACGCTTTTGCGGTGCTGTTCTTCATCTCTGTCGGGATGCTGTTCAACCCCCTTGTGCTGGTTCATCAGCCCTTACCCCTCCTTCTGACGTTTCTCGTGATCCTGGTGGGGACACCGCTTGCCGTGATTGCGATACTGCGTCTGTTGCGCCAGCCCTGGAACACGACATTGTTCATCGCGAGCGGCCTGGCGCAGATCGGTGAATTCTCCTTCATACTCGCCGCACTCGGCATGAAGATGAAGGTTCTGGATGGCCGAGCACAGGATCTGATCCTGGGCGCATCTATCCTGTCGATCCTCATCAATCCATTCATCCTCATGGCGACACAACGTATCGAGGCCTGGATCACGCGACACAGCGCTGCGCCTGAAAGCCCGGTCCCCGACGAGGCGGGCATTCTGCTCCCTCCCCCCCAGCCTACAACGCTGGAGAGTCATGCCGTGGTTGTGGGATGTGGGCGCGTCGGTCGATTGGTGGTCGATGGCTTGCTGGGAGAAGGATGGTCTGTCCTGGTCGTTGAGACCGGCAAGATGGCTGACCCCTTCGCCAGCAGGGAACGGATCGAATTGATGCTGAGCAATGCTGCCGAAGCGCGTACGATCAAGGCGATGCATCTTGAAAAAGCGCGCCTTTTGATGGTGGCGATCCCGGAACCTTTCGAGGCTGGACAGATCATCGCGCAGGCCAAAGCGATCAATCCGGATCTGATGATCATCGCTCGCGCCCATTTCGACAGCGCAGTCGAGCATCTCAAGGAGTTGGGCGCCGATCATGTGATCATGGGCGAACGTGAGATGGCTCTGGCGATGCTTGCTGTGACGGCCAGCGATCTACCCTTCGACTCACGACCTCCCTTGTCCGACCCCGCAGCCGAGAGCGGTCTGGACCCGTTGCCCGTGTAATCTTCCAAGCCAGGGCCTCACGCCTCCACCGGTATTGCGTGATCAGATCGGCGGTGCCTGCTGGCGCGACCGACCTGAGGCTCCAGGGAGAAAGCTGGCATTACGAGAGATTCCCGAATGCTATGCCCGCGCATGGCCTGCCTCGAAGCATGTTTAACCCCCGATGCTCGACGGGTGCACTGCCCTGCCCCGGCTCGCTTTCTTGGTTGCCTGCTCTGGCATAGTCGGGCAGTCCTCGCCGAATCAGGGACTGTGATAAAAAGAGCGCAACAGAACCCATATATCGGGATTTGTTGCCTAGCCCCGAACCATGCGCCTTTTGGAACGTGAATGCAGAACGGCAGAAAACCTGTTTTGCCGACTGGGAGATCCTGGAAATGAACCTCATTGTAATCCTGATCATCGTGCTTCTGCTGCTCGGCACATTTGGCGGATATGGCGGATGGTACGGCACGGCCTGGACCGGATACGGAGCCGGCGGCGGCGTTGGGCTCATCGTGCTCATCCTTGTGGTTCTGATCCTGATGGGCAGGCTCTGAGTCGGGCAGCGCCCCGTCATCACATGTCGCGATGACGGGGTAGCTCCCTCCGCCCCGGCGCTCGACAGTCGATACAGAAGAATGCGCCCTCGCGTTTTTCTCCATCGCACCGGGGAGTCTTCGGACGACGCGTTTTCAAGCAGGACGCACCAAGAGAAGCCGTTCATCTCCTCTCGTCGGATCATTCCGCGGGGCATTATTGCGTTGGCCCCACGAGAAGCTGATCCTCCCTCCAAGTATAGTCGTAGCAGGTCGCGGTACGGCGGAAGTGCGCCCCGCAGCGCGCATGAGATTGTGCCTTTCTCGAGATACCGCAGGAATCTGTAACTAGAGCCCTGGTATACAACGGCCTCCCGGCATTTCCTGACCGAATCCGAACCGTCAGTCAGGAACTGGCGGAACGAACGACGAGAAATTATTTTCAAAAAGAAAACATCACCATGCGTTTTCTCCGATCCTGATCTAGGACTGCATCGGTACGCGATCCGGTATAACGTTTGGATATGTTATATGTTCTCTTTAAGCAAACTCGACAGTACAAATAACACTTTAAGACGGTATAGTTTTATTTGAATCACGCACCTGTGAAACAAAGTGCTTGAATGAATCATTTTCAGGTCTTATTGACCCACACCGAACGCAGACTCACAAATTGGGAAGATTACCGACGAATTACGGAGTAGTTGACGATATATGACTCGATGAATCCTCCGATCGATGGCAGATACATCAAGTTCACGCCATACTCTCACCACTCGTCGGGATTTCACCCATGACGCCCGCGTTTCGGGCTACTCGGATCAGTTTCGGGTGCGGTTTTGATGGTTGAACTGGAACAGGGTGGGGCAAATGGCCAACTGGAACGGCAATACTCGTTATTACAATGTTAATGGCGATACCCTGAATATAAATACGGGAACGGCACCCGTCGGTGCGAGCGGTACCTCCCACATCTATGACGTCACTACGGGCACTCGTGGCGTGCGGATTGTCACCACTATGCCGACCTATGCGTATGCCGGGAACAGCTACAGATTCCGCTTCACGGTTCCAACAGGTGCGCCAATTTCCTTTGCTTTTACGAACCAGAGCGCACGCGAAAAGGTCGTTACCTATGTCTACATCGCCGCGCTCAACAAAACGACGATCACGATCGCTACCGGAATCACCAATGCCGGCTCTTTCATCTATGAGATCCCTGGCAATCCGTTTAATCTGACGACCGGCAGGATCGCATCCCATACAGTGCCGGTCGGGAGTTCGTGGTCGCTTGCAGGGCTTGTGTGCTATTTGCCGGGCACGCTCATCCGCACGGCAAATGGTGACCGTGTGGTCGAAAACCTGATGATCGGCGATCTGATTGCTGTATGGGACGCACGCAAGGAGAAAGAGGTTCTGCGACCCGTAACCTGGGTTGGCCGTGGCTTCGCAGTCCCACGTTCGGGACGGCCCGACGACACCAGTCAGCATCCCGTGCGTATCCTCAAAGATGCCGTTTCACCAGACGTCCCATCGCGGGATCTGCTGGTCACGAGTGAACATTGCGTCTACCTCGACAGCGCCTTTGTGCCTGTCCGCATGCTCGTGAACGGGCTGACGATACGCTATGAAGAGGATATCGGGCCTTACAGCTACTACCATATCGAAACGGAAGAGCATTCGATCCTCTGGGCAAATGATCTGAGAGCAGAGAGCTATCTGGATACGGGCAATCGCTATCTGTTCAGAATGGGCGCCTCGCACGAAAAATGCGCCCCGCAGGAGAAAAACTGGCAGCTTGACAGCGCTGCGGCTCTTGTGACGGAACGGGATTTTGTGGAGCCGCTCTACCGGAAGCTGCTGCAACGCGCTCGGGAGCTCATGCCGACATGCTCTCCTCCACTGCCGAACCTCACCTCCGACCCCGAGCTGATGCTGCATACCGATAAGGGGCAAACCATACGACCCATGCGCAGCGCCAATGGGTGGGTGACATTCATGGTCCCGTCTTGCGTTTCCGAGCTTTGGATACACTCCCGAGTATCGAGACCCAACGAGACGATTGGTCCCTTCGTTGATGATCGCCGCCAACTGGGTGTGCTGATCGGGCAGATGCATATCTTTGCCAGTCAGGGCACTCTGGAGCTGGACAATCATCTGCGTGAGGCGGAACTAACCGGATGGCGTGAGCTCGACCGAAATGCGACCTCCCGTTGGACAATGGGCCGCGCACTGGTAAGATTGGCGAAGACGGAAGGGCCGGAACAGGGTCATAGCCTGCTGAGCCTTCAAATCCTGTCCGCTGGTCCCTATGTCGTGACCTCTGCTCGAGATAGCGCGCTCTCCGGGTTGGATTTCCTTGACCCAGGCTTCCATGCTGGAGCAATCCGTGGCTTGCTCGGTGAGGCGGCTGGTCAAAGCTGTACCTGAGCTCACGTCTTCCCTCAGGAAGAGAGTAGAAATGCGGGCCGCTACGCCCTTGAGAGCATGCGCATCAGCCCGCGGCACGAGTATTTCTGGTCTCCGGTCGCGAATGTCCTAAGCGCCCGTATCAAGCTCTCGCGCCGCGCGATGATCCTTCCGTCACTCTGGGGCAAAGATGTTCATTTCCCTGAGCTCTCTCAAGGAGCCAGAGAAACAGACGTGCTGATTCGTGCTTCCTATCAGTAAAATCAAAGCGGCACTCATGTTTCGGTCTCGCCGATAGAAACCGCACCACGTTTTTCCGAGGGAAATCTCTGGGAATTCCCGCGCCTTATTAAACTCTCTCCAGAAAACTGATGGCTTGAAATATATGGCAGAATATGGCATTTTGCCATGATCGCTTCGCGGCTAGGTTGGGATCAAACCTCGATCCGGTTCAGCGCTGTTTGTCGCCAAGAGCATCCCACCGCCCACGCATTAGCGACGTCACCTGTAGCACCCCGCATATGACCTTAGGCACTACTTGCGGGCGCTCCCCCGGTGGACCATGATCGAATACTGGAGAAAGCTCAGTCCCGTCCTGGCGATACGTGGGTAAATCATCTTCGTTTATCGGTGGAGATGCTGCTCGGAACTCCATAAATCCTCTGAACATCCGGTGAGTTCGACCGGGTAATTGAGGCCTGCTGATTCCATACAATTCCCCGCCCGAGTTCCCGACCTCACGGTGCCTCGACGACAGCCGCGGCATAATCACGAACCTGAACTTCGGATGTCGCCGCCGGAGGCATTGGCACCGAAATCGCCCACCTTTCCGAGGAACCGTGCTCCGTTGAGTCGATCACATTGCCCAGAAAGCACTCGACGCTGCTCCGAAAGACCCCGTCCCTCACATAGCGAGGTCCCGTGAATGGTGCCCGAAGATCAGCAGCTTGCCAGAAGATTGGTTCGTCCATGGCCTCGGCTCAGGACCCTTTACGAGACTGAGATGATGTGACTCGACGGTCATCGGAAGGGGAACCCAATGTCTGATCTGCCGATGCTGCCTGTGAGCAACATGCGCGGGTTAGGGCCATATTTCCCGATAATGCGCGGTCTGAAACGCGTAGATGACCGCCGTATGCTGAGCGGCATCGTCTGCGTGATCCGGCATGGCGTGCAATGGAAGGACGCGCCGTCGGTCTACGGTCCGCATAAGACGCTGTATAATCGCTTCATCCGTTGGCGCCGTCTTGGCATATTTGCCCGGATCTTTTCCTCCCTGACGGGTAACGCTGGCGTCCCGGAGGAGTTGATGATCGACAGCACACATCTGAAGGCGCATCGCACTGCCGCAAGCCTGCTCAAAAAGGGGTGCTGCGCGTCGGATCGGACGCATAAGAGGCGGCCTGAACTCGAAACTGCATGCCGTCTGCGACGGGCATGGCCGTCGAGTGGCGATGCTACTCACCGAAGGTCAGATGAGTGACCACAAGGGCGCAGCCCCGCTGCTGCCACGCTTGCCCTCCGCTCGCCACCTGGTCGGCGATCGCGGTTACGACAGCAATCGTTTCCGGCGCAATCTGACCGAACGAGGCATCGAGCCATGCATCCCGTCCACGAAGAGCCGGGAAGTGCCGATCCCGCACGACAAGTCCGGATATCGCCGGCGGCACAAGGTCGAGAACATGTTCGGCTGCCTCAAGGACTGGCGCCGCATCGCCACGCGCTACGACCGCTGCGCCCACACCTTTTTCTCGGCAATCTGCCCCGCCGCAACAGTCATCTACTGGACGCTGTAATGAGTCCTGAGCCTAGGCCGTGCCGGCCCTGATTGCCGCCTCAACACCCCCTGCGCCCGGCGTTGATATCAGCGCGGTTTACGACGCCACAATGACCACCTGGCTGGCCACCCTGCCGACCTCAGCCCCCGCAACGGGCGGCTGGTGGAATAATGCAAACATCCCCTCATACAAAGAGCTGGAATCATGAGACGCTTTCTCGCGCTATTGGCCCTCCTTCCCTCTCTGGCCTGGGCTCAGAGTACAAAGCCGCAATTCGTGCCTCCCAATGGCCTGCCACTGGATACGCCGCTTGGGACGGCGCGCAATGCAGACGGATCGGGTGTCGTCACCTTCGCGACGATGCAGGCCGGAATTGCTGGCGCAGTAACGCAGTCCCAACTGGCAGGCGCTCTCACCGCATATCTGACTTCTGCGGCGGCAGCGGCGACCTATGCAGCCACGACCTATGTTGACGCAGCCGTACAGACGGAAACCTCGCGCGCCAAAGAAGCGGAACAGGCGAATGCGAGCGCCATAGCGTCGCTCGTATCCGATAGCGTCACCCAATCCGATCTGACGTCAAGCCTTTCGGCCTACCTGACCACGACGCGATCCGATGCACGGTATGCAACGCCGTCTGCAGTGGCTAGCGCGGTCCAAGGCGAGGCCAACCGGGCCAAAGGCGCAGAACAGGCGAACGCTTCGGCCATAGCCGGGATCAAGTCGGATTATATCACGTCCAGTATGCTGGATAGCACTCTTGGCGGCTACGTCACTGGCGCTGCCCTCAACTCTGCGCTCTCTACCTACCTTACGCAAGCCCAGGCTACTTCCACCTATCTTACGCAATCTCAGGCTAGTTCCACGTATCTTCCCCTGGCAGGCGGATCTTTATCCGGTGCCCTTAACACCCAGCAGATCACCATTTCACGAGGGGATATTGTTCTTACCGGAGGCGGCAGCGTTCTGCTTTTCAGTGGAGGCCGCACGGGGGCATATTTTTCAACCAATTCCTTTGGGGATTTGGTTATCAACACTGCGGTTGGCGGTGGTGGCGGCATCCGAATGATACCGACAACCTTTGCAAGCCTGCCGTCATCGCCGCCAGCAGGCACCGAGCATTACTGCTCTGACTGCTACATCGGCAGCGGCGCCAAAGGCGTCAACGTGCTTTACAATGGCACCGCGTGGACCGGCGTTTCCGGCGCAGCGATATCACATTAGCCGCCCATTTTATCAAATCCTCAGCCGCCCTTCACCGGGCGGCTTTTTTTTATTGGAGGCGACATGAGCCCCCCAGGAGATTTCATCACGCACGACGCGTTTTCCGAGGTCAAGGCCGAACTCGAGGAGATTGTGCTCGACGTGCATTCCCTCCGGGTGGCTCAGACAGCCTCGAATGCCAAGCTCGACAAGATCCTCGCTCAGGTCACCAGGCAGGGCAGCATCAAGGCCTGGGTCGGCTGGGCAATTGTGACGGCCACATCTGCGGCCGTTGCTACAGTTCTCACTCATATCCCCATGGCGCATCCATGACCGGCATCGACATCGCACTCGCGCTGATCTCGCGCGACGACTTCGAAGGGCTGAGCCGCAAGCCCTATCTCTGCCCAGCCAATTACTGGACCATTGGCTACGGCAATCGCTTCCTCGGTGACGGCACGCCTGTCACGGCGATGACGAAGCCGATCACCCAGGCGCAGGCCCTCGACCTTCTGCGGAATACGGTCATGACCCTGCAAGCGAAGCTGCGCACGTTCGTGAGCGTCCCGCTGACGGATTACCAGGAGGGCGCCCTGCTCTCCTGGCAGTTCAATGTCGGCACCAACGCGGCCAAGGGCTCGACCCTCGTGCGCCGCCTGAACCAGCGCCTCTATAGCTCGGCCGCACAGCAATTCCTCGTCTGGGACAAGGCCACGGTGAACGGACAGCTCGTCGTTCTGCCGGGGCTTAAGCGCCGCCGCAAGATCGAAAGCGGCGTGTTCCTCGGGCGCGGTATCCCCACAACCGGAGTATCCGAATGAACTTCGACTGGCAGACGATCTTCGAGACCGTCCTCCCCTTCCTGCCTGCCTCTCTCGCCGGTGACGCGACGACGATCCTCACCTTTGTCGTGGCTCTGGC
>NZ_JBBCQM010000017.1:0-35709 GCF_037150015.1 Asaia sp. VD9
CTTGACCTCTGTTGCGCGCGTCGCAGGATTATTGTCAGGCCGGGACGGAGAAACGGCTCTCAACCGAACATAGAAACGGGTTTTTCGGTCTTTTTGCTGGAGAGACCTTGCACGCGATTAAAGAACGAAAGGCGTCGCTGCGCTATCCTTTCGACCCTTTGCCTCCGGCACAGGTCGAACGAAAGGCTGTTGCTTTTCTTTATTGAACGAAACCGGTTCTGCGAAGTATCGCGAAGTATCGAAACGGCGCGATATTGCATGTTTATTGTGTAATATTGCGCTTTCTTGTTGTATGTTGCGGTCAGTGTGATAGTATCTGTTTGTAGGAAATGGCTGAACTCGCACTGGATCGGCCTCATGTATTTCGATAAGGAGTAATGGCCATGGAACGTTTCAAACTATCTGAGGCTGATCGCGCTGCCATTACTTCCGGCGTTTCCTGTGCTGCCCTTCTGGAGCGTTATGGCTTTGCCCTCGACAAGAAAGAGAGCACGCGCAATTCGCTCAAATACCGTCGTGGTAAGGGCGAGACATACATCGTGTCCCATCAGGGCAAGGGCTGGTGGGATACGGGTTCCCAGGCCAAGGGGAACGTCTTCGATCTCGTCAAGCATTTCGAGCCCACGCTTTGGTGGCGGGATGTCTGTAGCGATCTGGGCAAGATGGTCGGTGTTGAGTCTGCTTCGACCCCGTGGGTGAACACACAGAAGGCTTCATCCGATTATCCGCCTCCCGCCGAGCGCTGGGCCAAGGCCAGGCCGCTGCGTAAAGGAACCACGGCTTGGCAGTATCTGACAGAAACACGTTGCCTGCCGGAATGGCTGCTGCGAAAGGCCTCGGCTAACGGATCGATCCGTGACGGTTTCAAAGCAGCCTGGTTCAGCTATCGCAACGCTCAGGGGGCGATCACGGGCGTCGAGCGGCGTGGGCCTGAAACGCGCCTGCAGCTGAAGGACAGCGTCAAGACGCTCTTCCGCTTCCAGCTCAGGCCGAACACGCCTGTGCGTCGTCTGGTCGTGGCTGAAGCGCCGATCGACGCGCTCTCCTTTGCCGCCATGGATGTCGAGCGTGCAAACGATACGCTTTATGTCGCTACGGGTGGCGGTATGGGGCCGGAAACCATCACTGCTTTGCAGGATCTTCTCGATGCCATGCGCCATAATCCGGACGCGCTGCTGGTCGTCGCGACAGATCGTGATGACCCAGGCCACAGATATGCAGACATGCTTTACGATCTTGCTGATGAGAATGGGGTGGATAGCATGCGGCTCTATCCCCCGGGCGGCGCTAATGATTTCAACCAGGCGTTGCAGGTCAGCATGACTTCAAACGGCGCATCCGCTGCGGTGGCATCATGAGTGGGCGGTATCGAACCTCTGGTAACGGCGATAGGTCACAGCCTGAGGGTTGCGAGACTTTCACAGGCGTACTCACGCAGATCGCACAAGCTGAGACCTGCTATCGCGCGTTTCTGGTGAGCGGACGTGCTGCACAGATGCTGCAGGCGGCCCCCGGTCTGGGTACCAGCATACCTCTCCTCTTCATCGAGTGTGAGGGCATGGCCAACAGCGCGACCGGGCTCGCCGTAAGAGGTGATCTCGATCCTATGATGCCTGAACTGGGCTTCGATCTGGACGGGCAGTTCACCCTCTTTTCAACCGACCACAGCAACGCCGGTGAATTCATCACCGTGAATGGCTGGGTCGGCACGACCGAAATTTTGGCCCTTCGACAAGGGGCCTCCTTCAAAATCCCTGCAGAGTGAGAACTCGACCATGACACACGATCATTCCGATGCCGATCTCGACGTGCTCTTCCCAGGCTACGATCGGATCGTCGGGCTGCGACAGGCCTTCATGAAACACTTCCAGTGTGACGCCTACCGCCGCCGGTGCCCCGAGCTGGGCGGTACCCACCCATGGACTCTTGTCGAACTGTCTTGCCCCATCTCCGGAGAGGCGATGTCGGGGATCGTCGTGTCGGCCGATCCCATCCCAGGCGGATGGGATCTTACGCAGTGCTTCGATATTTATACCGGAGAAGAACTGTATACAGGTGCGTTCCGCTCGATCGATCCGGCGCAATACGCCGTTCGTCAAATCGGAACCGTACCTGGGCGGGATGCAGTATCTGCACGCAGCGCGGTCGTGCCTCTTCTGAACCTTGTAGCAGTTGCAACCGCTGATTGGTCAGCCCTGCCCGATACAGTGGCACGTACGGTTTCTCCTGGCGGCGTGTCCTCATCGCAGGATTTCCCCGAAGCGTTCGTGTGCATTCATGACGGTGATGACGAACGATATGGTCTCGTCACCAAAGGCTTCACTGATGGTCATGGTGGGTGGAATCTCGAGCTGCCCGTCGAGGTTTTTGTTTCGACAGGTGACATCATCTCAGTTGTACCCGGCGGGGACACATGGATCGAGTTGATCCACGACGTCGAACCTGACGGGCTGGCGCGGCGCGGCTAGAAAGGGGAGGAGGGCTGAGTGAATCAAGCAGCATCCCTCATCGGCGTGAGACTGAACGGCATCGGCTGGTCGGTCTGTCAGGCCAGCCGCCGGAGCCAAATATCGCGGGACCGGATCGCGAGATGGCGACATGGCATTGGTGAACCTCCCCAGTCTTTCATGGAATGGCTGGACGCCTTGCACGCACTGCACCGGCGCTATGCGACCCCGCTTTCGCGCGACGTTCCCATTGCAGGCAATCGCGCGCCCATGGATGCCTACGCAGTCGGTCGTGCGCTCATGATCATCGGCTGGTCGGAGCGTCGTCTCGCCGAGCATCTTGGCTATCACCGGACGGAGCTAAGGCGTCTGTTGGAGGGCGGCGGTAGGCTTGGCGCAAGGTCGTCCCGCTGGCTCGAAATGCTTGAGAACGGACACCGCGACCTGCCACGGCCCGCGATCCTCCTTGTGTCCAGACGCCCTGACATGAACACTGGCCTGACGACGGAGACGGTCCGATGAACACATGGATCACGTTCCCCCACGCATTGCGTGACGGACGTTCTCGTCGCGCCAGTCTCGACTGGGACCATGACCCGTCCAGGGCGCCCCAATGGCAGGCTCTCCTGTCGCAGGCCCATGGCGATCATGCTCACCGCCCGCATTGCGATTGCTGGGCGAATGGAGCGCCCCTGCAGCTTGTCGTTCGCTCACGCGAAGTGCGGGAAAACGGGAACAAGATGCTGCGCTATCACCTCGCACGCATGCCCGAGAGCGGGACCCTTCATCGCGCGAACTGCCCCTTTCACGAACCGGATATTCGCCGGGATGGACGATCCGGATACGAGCAGGGTGTCATCACCCCATTGCCGGACGGCAACCTCCGGATTGCACTGGAAGGTGGCTTGCTCATCCGTGGTGTAGCCGGCGAGGCTGAGGATCGCTCGCAGCGACAAGTCCCGCACGGTGCCCGGCCGGGGGATCGTCAACGCCAGATGAGCCTGCTCGGTCTCCTCCATCTTTTGTGGGAGCAATCCGGCCTGACGAACTGGCGACCGCAAGAGAGGCGTCGGCGCTGGTCCTGGGGGACCATTCGCCAGGCGATCGAGAGCAGCGCCGCGACAATCGTCTCAGGGAGCGTCACCCTCGATCAAAGTCTTGCCATGATCGGGTACAATGATGAGGTAGGCTTGGCCGCACTCGAACAAGCCCGCAACCATGCCCAGGGGGAACGTCGTGTTCTGCTTTGCGGGATCGTCGATGCAATCGACATCGAGGCGGGACGCGCCGCCGACCCCGCGAAGCCCCAGCAACGCGCTCATGGCCCGCGTATCCGCCTGCGTTTTGATGGCGCCCGTGGCTTCAACCTGCATCTCATGGGACCGCCCCAGATGGCAGAGGCGCTGGAAACGCAATTCCCGTGGGCGTGGCGCATTCTGCAGCAAGTCAGAGCCGAGCGAGGCAAGGCCCAGGTGATCGGCCTTGTGACGACGCAGCTCAGACCGACGCCTGACGGCCGTGCCACGACAGGGTGGATCGAACGCGTCGCCCTGATGGAAGTCGGTCCGTCCTACGTGCCTGTCGCAAGCAGCCATGAGCTGGCTTTGTTGACCCGCCTGCAGGAAGAACATCGTATTTTCCGCAAGCCGCTGCGCTTCGACAGGACGACGCAGCTTGTCCATCCCGATTTCGAGCTGCTCGATACGAGAGATCCCCGCGGAACACCCATGGAAGTCTACGGCCTCGATACCGAAGAATACAGGGCGCGTCGCGACGTCAAGGAGGCACATTATCGGGACGTCTACGGTGTCGGTAACTGGTGGAGCTGGAATGCCGCTCTGCGTGAGGCCATGCCAGACCTGCCCCTGCCTCAGGATTGACTGAAAGCCAGTGATGCCAAACGCCGTCACTGGCCATGAAAGGTCTTTTGCACGCCGCTCGGGATGTGCATGCCGGCCAGCCCATTTCCGCGCGCCGCGTGAAGGAAACAGATATGTATCAGGCAACAACGCTACCGGATCATTCTTCAATAATGTCCGGTCTCACGCGCGCCCAGCACGATGCAGCCCGCCAAGCTGGAACCGTTGTGGTGCTGGCCGGTGCCGGAACCGGCAAGACCAGGACCCTTGTTGCGGGTATCGCCGATCGCATCTGCCGACGCGGTATGCCTGCGCATCGCATTCTCGCCGTGACGTTCACCAACAAGGCGGCGGGGGAGATGAAATCGCGTATCGAGGCTGCCCTTGGGGGCGACCACGCTCCCAGATGGGTCGGTACCTTCCATGGGCACGGTCGCCGCCAGCTGCGGAACGATCCTGATATCGCCGGTCTGCGTGAGGGGTTTGATATCTGCGACGCCGAGGACAGCCGCACTATCGTCCGGCGTTTACTGGAGGAAGCCTGTGCGGCTGGCTTTGATGCACCGGACGATGTGACGATGAAACAGCGGATCCACTCCGTCTCAACACGTATTGCCCTGCTCAAGGAGAGGCTTATTCTTCCCAACGATGCCGTAAGCTCGACTGAGGGGCTCATCGCTTCGCGCCAGTTGCATGAGGGAGACGATCTGAATGCCTGGCGCGAGGCTGCCGCGCTCTACCGTCCCTACCAGTCTCACCTTAGAGAAGCCAATAAGGCAGACTTCGCGGATCTGCTCTTGTGGCCTACAGTCACCATGCTGCGAGACGAGACATACCGTCGTGACTGGGCCGGTCGGTTCGACGCGGTGCTGGCGGACGAGTTTCAGGATGTCAATCGGCTCCAGTATCTCTGGCTACAGGCACTTTCGCGCGACCATGGCGAGTTGTTCTGCGTGGGCGACGACGCGCAGTCGATTTTTGGCTGGCGAGGGGCGAGCGTATCCATCATACGCTCCTTCCTTTCGGAATTTCCGCACGGACGCATGATCGCGCTCGAGGAGAATTTCCGCTCCACGGGCCATATCCTCGCAGCCGCCAATGCCGTGATCGAGGCGGATCCTGATCGTCTGCAAAAGACGCTCTACACGGCAGCCGGAGATGGAGCGCCGCTCGACATCCTCAGCTGGCCAGGTGGCGCCGAAGAAGCCAAGGGTATTGTCGACGAGATTGCGCGACGAGGGCTGGAGGGCGTCTCTTTCGATGACATGGCGATACTCTACCGCTTCAACTTCCAATCCCGTCAGCTCGAAGAGGCGCTATTGCACGCACACATTCCTTATGAGCTCGTCAACGATACGGCGTTCTGGCAGCGCGTCCCTGTGAAGGATGCTCTGGCGCTCCTCAGGCTTTGCAGCAGTCTCGACGACCGGCAATCCGATGAAGCCTTCCGTAGAATGGCCAACCGCCCCCGACGGGGCATAGGCGCAGTGTTCATGGCGCGTTTGGAGCAGATTTCCGAGCAATCCTATCTCTCTCTTTTTGAGACGGCTGAGAAGATTGCTGCAGGCGGCAAAACCAAGGCTCATGATGCGCTAGCCCTTTTCACTACCACGATCCGCGAGATCGCCGGGGAGGTCGGGATGCCGGTTGCGGCGAGGCTACGTATGCTCCTCGAGAGAACCGGCTATCTCGAGATGCATCGCCAGGAAGGCGACGAAGGAAGGACGGCGCTCGAAAACCTGCACGAGCTCTGTGCTCTCGCGGAGACGTTCCCGACCCTCGAAGCCTTGTTCGACCATGCAGCCCTTGGCAGTGTGCGCGACGAGGCAGATCCGGTCGGCAGGGTGAAGCTCATGACAATCCATGGCTCAAAGGGGCTCGAGTTTGCTCACGTGTTTCTGCCAGGTTGGGAGGACACGCTCTTTCCGTCGACCAATGCGACAGCAGATCCTGCCGAAGAGAGGCGCCTTGCCTATGTGGCGCTGACGAGAGGCCGCAGACGCGTCAGCATTTCATGGTGCCGCTATCGCGGCGGTCGGCCCGCGGCCGCGAACGGTTTTATCGACGATATTCCGCAGACCTCGCGGCATCTGGGATGGCCGAGGAGGCGTGTCGTGCCGAACGGCGGCGATACCGCTGCCGAGCCCGTCTCGGTGTTCACTCAGGGCGGGTTGAGGTCATGAGTGAAGGCCAACCCGGAGATCCGGGAGAGGGAGCATCCCGCCTCGCGAAATGGGCACATGACTGCGCGCAATGCGGGGGTGGCGCCATGTTCGGCTTCATCAACCGCCGTGGGGATCAGGCTTGGTATTGCATGGCTCACCGTGAAGCCGGGCGACGCCAGGTGATGCGGTCGGGGCGGTCAAAAGAATAGAACCCGCTCTTGCTGGCCCCTGATACATCAGTGGGGACAAGACGCGGACAATCGTACAAAGGTGGCTTTTGATCGAGGGGACGGCCCGCACTCACATCGCGATCATATATCGTCATGAGCGTTGCGAAAATCTGGAGCCCTCATGCCGCCACGTATACCTCCCCCGCCAGTTACCATCCCTTTTCACGACAAATCACCAGAGGAAAGGCGCGGGGCACGCCGCGCATTGCGACTTCGTCTGCTGAAACTGCTTGATGCGCAGCCTATGACCGTCATGGCGTTAAGGCTGTCGCTGGAGCCAGATACGGCCGGCGCATTGGTGGCGACACTAGAAGATCTCGTGGCGGCCGGCGAAATTGCGGCAATCGGTCATGGCGCTTATACAAAGGTGCCCTGGGGCCCGGAGATGAGACCCGTTGTTGCGGCACCATTGCGCGATACCGTTCATGGAGCACTCGTTCACCTCGCATGGAAGACCCGGCGCAAATCCTGCTCGGTAACGACCGTATCCGAATTTCTCGGGTTGTCCCTCGAGGAGGTGGCGCTCAGTCTGCAGAAGCTCGAGCTCGCAGGTCAGGCCAGTTTCGACGACGCGACTGGTGAGTGGCGCCCTGTCGGGACCGTCACCATACGACGTGTACGCAAGGGGATCGATGAGGGGATTCAGCCCATACCAACCCCCAGGCGCTGAATCACACGCAGGAAACCTTCTCTGTTGGCGTGAGGCTGCGCGTAGAGTTATCCCCAGTTTCTGTGGACAGAAACGGGGAGAACCACGGTGTAACCGTCTAAAGACTCAGGTGAAAGACGCAAGGTATCCAAGCAGGGCTTCAAGCAGATGACTGGGGCCGATTGACGTCAGGATGCTGCCAATGATTACGACGACAATAGCGGGAATGAGCGTCTTTTTCAGGCGCGACGGCTGCCGTATGCCCATGGCAGAGCGCCACCGCTTTTTCGCTTCTTCGCGGTCATGCTCTCGATCTGCAAGATTCATTGAACTGTCGCCTCACTGAAGTTGTGTGGATTATTCGGCATCGTGACCTGCTGCCACGGCGTCATGGATCCGCTGCATCGGCACGTCATACGGCGCAGCGCCCAGCCGCAGGCGCGCGCCGCTGTCACCAAGCGTGACAAGTGTATCGACGCAATGGTGATCGGCAGGACAGATCGGTAACGTTACATCCGTATCGAACCGGGTTTGTGTCGTAATCGGCACCGTCCGGGATGCGGACTGACCGGGTGCTTCTCCGGCCGTCAACTGCTCATAGGCGAGATGCAGGCTGATTCGATCGCTGGACCGACCCGCATAAGTCAGAACGAGATCCTCGGTGACGACAGGTGCGGCATGATCGGAAGCCGGGCTTTTCACCAGGCGGGATGTGCCCGCATGAATCGCATGCTCGAAAGCGAGAGCCGAGGATCCGTAGAGAGTCTGGAGTGGTGATCCCGAAGCAGCTTTGGGGAAACTGACCTCGAAATGCACGAGGGCCGCCGCTGGCACCGGCCGAGATCCGGCGCTCGGCACTGGCGGGAGCCCAGACATCAGCTGTACCGGGGGAGCGGCATAGGGTGTGGCTGTATGGACACCCTCGCCAGCATGGGCGGCGCTGCAGCTGCAGGCCGCTAGCACCGTTACCGCCCTCGCTGTGGCAATGTAAAAGCGTGTGGCGTTGTGAAATGACGATAGTCGTCCGACAGCGGAAAGGATCATGGTGGTGCGCCTCTATGGTGTGATAGCTCCATCGGGTGACGGAACCTGCGTGTTGCCACGCTGGTCACAGGCTACCAGCCTGCGATGTGAGTGCGTGCAAGCATGCGCCGATCGGTGTTGTGCTTCGTGGCTTCGAGTGAACGGCATGGGCGCGCGTTGCGCGGCCTACGGCTGCGGCGTCACACGCCGCACCCACGCGGTGAGCGTATTGTGCTGTGTACTTCTGCTTGCTTATGAATAGAAGAAGTAGTTATGTTGTTTCTATAAATAACCAAATGCCGAAACGAGCGAATATACGATTTTTTTACTATGCAGTCAGTACATGACTGGGCAAATAGACATGCGGTATTGTCTATTCTATTTCTTATGAAAGGCCGATATAACTTTACTTGTGGAGAGGCAATAACGCCCCACGCAAAAAGCGCCCCGGAAGGTGCAGCAACACCACTCCGGGACTTCGCCAGAATGAAAGAGTAGTTTCATGTCAGACGCAAACCGCAATATCGCTGCAAACGCCACCGCCCGCAACCTCTCCCCCGCTCGCGTGCGTCAGTTCAAGGAAGCAGAGGCCCGCGTGAAGGCCAGCAACGCCCCCACGCTCGAACTGATCAAGCGGCTTGTTCCCACAGACTCTCAGATGGCCGCGATCGCGCAGCGGTTTCCTTCGGTCAAGGTTGGTGAATACGACGAGCTTTTCGGCGCAGGTCTGTCGCTGGTGCGCGACCAGTACGAGACACTGGCCCCTATCCTGACCTCTGAGGACCGCCACGAGACAAACTTTACGGCTCTGAAATTGGTCCTTGATCGGATTGTGGGGGCCGCCATTGGCGCCGCCTATGGCTCCGCAAATCACTATGAAGGTCGTCGCACAGCCGCCAAGGATGCTACCAACAGCTTTTCGAACGAGCATCGCGACGAAGACCGTCAGGGCGTCGATGGAGGCGATAACCGCGCCGCCAATCTACGTCGCATCGCCGCCGAAAAGGCTGGTCACGCGTACTCACTCGCCGTTCTTGCCGCCGGGGCCTGCGAAGCCTATCGCGACCTTATGGGGAGTGACTGGCAGCCCTATCAGCCCAACAACCGCCGCAGCGTTTCCGAGCGCGCCGCCGCAGAGGAAGCCGCAGCCCTCGGCTTCTGATCCCTCCCGCCGGACCCGAAAGGGTCCGGTTTCTGTCCCCTCACAAGGAAATGCGTCCGATTATGCAACTCCCCTTGTTCAAAGCCCTCAAGACCATCAATATAAAAGACGAGCAGGCGACCGAGATCGTCGACTCGATGGAGGATTACATCGCCATGAAAATGAAAGAGGCTACCGCCCCACTTGCCGCCCGGATCGAAGGGCTTGACGCCAAGCTGGGGGCGCTTCAGTGGACCATCGGTATCATGGGTACCGTTATAGCGATTGCAACGGTTTTTTCCGGTGTGGCGCGGTTGATCGCTCACTGACCCGGCGTATTCTTCGGGCAAACCGGGGCGGCTCTCGCGGGCCGCCTTTTTTATCATGCATCATTTCTCCCAGCCCTGCGCAAAAATGGACACAAATTCACGCAGCGGGGCGTCCATCGCCTCACGGGCCGCATTGCCCCCACTTGCCACATATCCACAGGGCACGCGCTCTCGACTCTTGACGGTCGAGCGCGTGCCCTGTGGATATGCTCCGGCGTCCCGTAAGGGACGCCTGCGGCCCTTCGGGCTGGAAAGCGGGGACAACGCTCGCAGCAGGGCGGAAATTACAGTCTGTCTCCCTTACGAGCCATTCGCAGGGGCGGCCGGCAGGCGGTCGTATTCAGGCAACCGGCACCAGGCCTTGCCGGTATCCGCATAGGAGATACTGCCCCGATCCCTGCACTGGTTGCCAATCTCGATCGAGCGCCAGTAAAAACCCATCCCCGACAGGAAAGCGACGGCAAACACACCGGCCCCGATCAGCGCCAGACGTGCAATGAACCGGTTGCGCGCGTATTGGTAGAAGCCTCTCTCGACGAACGGCGCGCGCTCCTTGATCTTGTCGAGTACCGCAGGCGCGACCTCGGCCTCGATCCTGTTCACCATCGCAGCAACAGTGGCGTTGTACAGTTCGAGGTGCTTTTGTTCGTCTTCCTTGAGGCGTAATTCGGCGCGTACGGTCACGGCATCGATGATCTTCCGTGCATCCCCGACCAGCTTCATGATTGCCTGACTGGACTCATGGGCGAGCGCGGCATTGCGGTCGACCTGATCGACTGCGAGCTGAGAGACCGCGGCATAGGCATCGAGCGATGACCGCATCGCCACGATCATGCGGCCGAAAGGGCTATACTGATCCATCCCTTCCAGCCGCGCGGTCTCTTCGAGCTCGAGGCCCGCGCGACGCAGGCCCTCGATCAGATGTAGTGCGTTCGGCTCATGGCCGCTCATGGAAGCCAGTCCTCGATGCCCGCCTCGCTGATTCGGGTTTTGATGGTATCGATCCAGTGCTGGATCATCGCCCGACGAAACGGATCGAGAGGCGTCCCATCCGGACGAGGTTTGCCGGCCGCCGCATCATGGAAGGTCAGACCGCTCTCAAGGACCAGAGGAAGGCAGCTCAGCTTGGGGATGCGTAGGAAGGCTGTTTGGCATCCATCGAAACTCTGTCCGCTTACTCTGGTGAAGACGTCGTCAAAGATGCGATCCGGATCATGCCCTGTCGGAACGGTCCACTCATTGAAAACGAGAACCGCCCGGCTTGGGCGAAAAGCAGCGCTGGCCCAGAGGCGCTCCAGATAGGCCGTGTCACCTTGCTGTGGGCCGATCATGAAAGCGCCCGTGACGGAAATCCCGAGGCTTTCGGCAAGCTTGATGATGTTTTCATCCTTCGCCCAGTTTTCGAGTGTGCGGTCGCCACCACCGACATCGATCACCAGGGACTGGCCGGTTGCCGCAGCCTTGCCGAAGGTGTCGGCAAACCATTCGCGCAATTTCGCGGCTTCCTCCGACGCGGGCCGTGGCACCCCATATTTGTCATAGAGCGCTTTTGAGATGGAGATGCCCGGATTGCGTGCATCACCATCAGCGAGCAAAGGAGGCGAGCCCCTGTAGATTGCGATCTCACCTATCGACGAGAGGAATGTCGATCCGCCCAGATTGCCGCGCCCTGTCTTCACGAGAGCAACGGGAGTTCTCTTCTTGCGGGGTTCAGTCGATGCCATGTGGCCTTCCTTCTTTGAAAGCGACCTTTCCGGTCGCAGAAGAAGCCTGACAGATCCTGATGTGAGTGCTGACACTCTTTACAGCAAAAGGTTAAAAATTTCGCGCATAGCCTTTTACGACCAACAACATCCCTTTCAGCGCCAGAGACCGCTTTTCCAGTGGGACGGCCTCGATCATAGGAACGCAGGCCCGCGCCCAATCCGACTCTCTCTCGAAAAACGACATGCGCGGTAGTCCAGGCATCTGCCTGGTATCGACCTTTCCATCCGGCGTCATCCCTGTCGCATCCAGTGGCGTCAAGGCCTCCAGCGGCAGATTTTCCGGCATCCCGGGCGGACGTGGCCCGACATAGGTAGGCGGCAACGGCTTGAACCGATCCTCCCCATAGCGAGGGGCGGCCTCAAGCATCTTAACGGGGCGCTTGATCTGGCCGATGACGACGCTCGGAGCCTCGTCCTGAAGCGTTGCTTCGGAGGCGGCAAGCGTTAGCCCTGCCGCAGTAGACGTAGTTACGGGGGCGATGGAAGGGGCTGCTGGGGCCGGAGGAAAACCGCGCTCCGCGATCTGACGGACTGCGAGTTCCCGTTCGGCCTCAGCCCGGGCAGAAGCCGCCTCCTGTAATTCGGCCTCCTCCTGAAGACGTTTCGCGCGGGCTGCTTCACGTCTGGCCTGTGTGGCAGCGACTTCGTCCTCACGCATTTCAAGCATGCGCCGAACGGCTTTGCGGACGCGATACCAGGTGGACTTCACGGTGTTCGGCGCTGCCGGGCCACCATGTCGGGCCATAAGACCGTCGGCGTGCGCGGCTTCGGCGATACGGCCCCAGCGCACACGCCCTCCACCGATCGACTTTTCCATAATGTCGAAATTCTCGGCCATCCAGAGATAGAGCGGCGAGTGCTGCCACTCCCCCCGCTCACAGCCCTTCAGCGCATCGAGGAGGGCGTTGCCCGATCCGATGGTCATCGTCGTCATTTTCCGCCCTCCCGTCACTCAGCGCCTTGCTAGCACCCCACTGAGGCGGATGCAAGATAGATGCGTAATCGCTCGGCTGCGGATGCGCAGGGGATCGGGAGTGGATGCAAGTTTTTTTCTTCTCCATGCACAAGGGGGTTGAGGTTCTTGACGCGTGACGTTGCGTCGAAGACGTATGTGGCGCCCTGAATCTCGACCTTGGGAACGCCAGATTTTCGCTCCTTCTTTCGGGCTGTATGCGCATATCGGACGGTTCTGACGTTATCCTTGGAGATAATATCGGCCATGGGACCTCCTATAGTGCTGTCTGAAGATGTTATTTTTCGAGCCTGTATTCCTGCACGAGTATTTTTTCCGGTACGTGCCAGGCGCGGGCGATCTTCCGGATCATTGGCAGCGTCAGCGCCCGACTTCGATTCAGGATTTCGGTCGCCCGCGACTGACCGATCAGTCCCGCGAGATCGGCGCGCGTGTGGCCATTTTCTTCCATCGCAACTTCGATCGCCGTCACAGGATCGAGCGGATCTATGGGCCAGCGCCGCTTCTCATAATCCTCGATCAGCGTCACCAGGACATCCAGCCTGTCTCCCTGTTCGCTTCCAACGGGCGCACCCCAAAGCATTTCGACCTCCCGCAGCATGGCCTCGTGATCCGTATCAGTACGGATAGGACGAATTTCCATTATCTTTCCTCCCGCTTTCAGAACAGGTTCACCGTGATTGCGTCGATCCTGTCATACTGAGCGTGCGTGCCCACGAACTTGATGAAGGCGATTGAGCGTCGCCAGTCGAACGCCACAATCATACGATAATTCCCGCCAGCAATCTCAAACCTGACACGGTCGCCGCTCATCACCTTTGCTTTTGAAAAATCCGCCAGAGCCTCGACTGGTGTCTGCCACGAGGCACTGGACGTTACCTGATGCCAGTGTTTCAGCGAGGCCTCTGTTTCCGGGTGCTGCTCCCAAAAGGCAACCAGCCTGTTTCTGGCGATAATCCTCATGCGGCATCATACGATTTCCCGCCATGGGAAAGCAACATGCACCTTCAGTGGGCTCGTTGCACGCACTCACATCAAGACACCCTATTCTGAATGGGACACTTCCGGAGGTCCCATCCTTGCCCGCATTCGATTCACCGAATATTCCACCCGAGGAGATACAGGCCTCGCATGGTCACGCTGATTGGCTGACGCCGGAGCGTGCCCAGCATGTGCTCGGGCCTCTGATCGCAGCGCAGCGCCCTCGGACCTCCGATGCTGCGGTACCTAAAAGCGCCCGGCCCAAGGCGCGGGATCAATGAGGCTCATCGTTGCCGATAGTCCTTCCCTGCGTCTTTGTGGTGCACTGGTCGTACTAACGCTCTGGGCCATACCAACGGCCGCGCTCGCGGCTGACAGCAGTGATGCAGGCTGTCAGGCGCTCGTGAGTGCTGCAGCGACTGGCATGGCCAATCAGATCAAGGCTGATGATGCGACGATCAAACAGCCGCAGTCGATCTCGAAATTCACCTGTCTGGGCGACATCTTCGGCGGCCTTGGCCTGAACGTCCTGACTAATGGTCTGAATATAGGCGACCTCGCGCAATCCGCCATGGGCAAGGTCTGCACCCAGTTGACCTCGGCCTGGGATAATCTCAAGGGCTCGGCGCAATGCGGAATGACCGTCACCGGCCTTAATACCAATTTCGGCCTTGGGTCACTCGGTAGCGGTAATTTCTGTCCCTCCCTGAATTTTGGGGGTGGGGGCGATGCGCTCATCACGGCAGGTACCAACACCAACGGATCGAGTTCCTGGGACGCCCAAGGCTCCACCCAGCTACCGACCGGCTACGAGCTCGATCTCGCCGGGCCTTCGACGGGTTACTCCCATATGCCGGGAAACTGAGCCATGCATTTTGGGAAGGTCTTCAGTTTACGTAATCTCGTCGCGATCATCATCGCTTTTCAGATCGGCACGTTTTTTGCGCCGCGGCCAGCCTACGCCATGTTCGGCATCGACACGGCAGCGATCGTCGGTGCGATCTCCACGTTGCAGACGGCGATGAATTCGGTGATCAGCACGGCGCAGAAGGTGATCAACGGCTCGCTGGGGTTGATCAACAAGGGGCTTGGCGACGGGTTCGGCCAGCTGAGCAAGCTCTCGGTAGCCACCGTCACCGCCGACCAGCATATCGCGGATGCCAGTAACATCGTCCAAGCCCAGACATTGCGCGACGAGCGCAATGCCCAAGTGCGCGATGCGCATGCCGTCAATCGCCAGGATTGTCTCAACCTGCAGGACGGCGCAGCAGCCGTCGTGGCGGCACGATCCGGCGATCAGGTAGCCGCAGCCCTTGATGGTGGCAAGAACAGGCGGACGGATGCGCGCAAGGGCACCCCCTCCTGGACAGGTGCCGGGCAGGGAACCCAGGCCGCAAATAACCATCACTTCTCGAAATACTGCAACGATGCCGAGGCCGAAGCGGGTCTGTGCTCCGCTGCACCCGAGGCGCTGATCAATGCGGATCAGCATGCAGGCAGTCTCCTGAGACCGTCCGTCTATGCGAATCAGGACGCGATCAATCTTGCCAATGATTATGCGCAAGGCCTCATCGAGCCTGTCGCACCGCCCGCTCTTCGTGGCGATGCCATCCGCTCTCCCCAGGGCCAGAGCCTGCTGCCCGAGCGCCGCGCCTACGATTCAGCTCTCGCCCTCTCTCATTACGTGGCGGACGACATCCAGGGCTGGCGCGCGCCGACCGTTACTCTGACGACGGCGCAACGCGCCGAAGCCACGCGCGAAGGGCGCACGGACACCGACAAGGGGTCCCAGCTTGAAGCGCTCGAACTTGATATCAACCGCAAGCTCGGGGGCACGGACTGGCAGGGCGACTTGCAGGCGATGCCCAGCGACAAATCCGTCCTCATCCAGATCGCCCTTCTTGATGCCCAGCGTAACCAGATCCTGCTGGCACAGCTCAAGCTCGATCAGCAACGCGCCCTCATGGAGGCGACGCAGCTTGCCACCATGGAGCGCGACCGGCTGCGCAAATTTACCCCCATGACCGTTCCCAGCCCCAGCAACTGAAAGACACTGCCATGTCCGAAACACAATCCATGTTTGCGTCCCTGCTCGATTACCTCGACCGGGAGCAGCAATCCGTCCCACAAAACGGTCGTGGTCTCAATGACCGTCTGACTGATCTGCGCGAGCGTTTGACCCAGGACCCGGCATTGGAAGAGAACAAACGTTTTCGCGTGGAGGTCGCTTGGTTGGTTCAGGACTGGAAGAACCTGAGCGGTACAGGGCGCGAGGTTTTCCTGCCTCCTCGCGAGGCCTCCGAGATGCGGCATCTCAGCGTGAATCTGCCCGGTCTGGAAAACGAAGACGTTAAAACGCTTTTGCGTAACTCGGAAGGATTGCGCGACCACGGCCTTATGGCCGAACTGCGCAAGGAAGCGCTGCGTATCGCCGAATTGGAGCCGGGGGAACAACTGGCGCACGCGATCGTCAGAGGAATCGCCGTGCTCGACTGGCGTGTCGAGCAGGCCAAGGCAGCGCCCGTCCCAAACCCTGCACCGGCGCAAGCCGCTCCTCGACAGGCCCCGTCTCGACCCGCCGAGCCCGAACAGCCACGACAGGCGTCAAAGCCTCCTGCCCAGGAGCCGGCCGCGCCACCAAGGCAGCAACAGACCGGCGTGCCTGCTCAGGATGGAAAAACGCAACGCGAAAAGCGGCAGGCTCCCCCACCACAGGCCGAGCAGGAAGGAAGCGAGGTGCTCTCGCGTGAGGCCGATGCGCGTATGCGCCAGGAGGATCAGGGGAAGGCGCGAGCAGCGCAGACCAGTGAGCCCTTGGACCAAAACGAGCAGGCGCAAAAGAAGCCACCTATCCGGTCAGAGAGTACCCCCGGGCAGGAAGAAAAGAACCAGGGAGATCGGGCGCGTGCGAGCAACGCAACACCGTCTGCCCCAACTCCAGCCCCCACAATGAGCCTTTTCCCTCCCCAGGCCCCGAAGGCCGAGCGCACAGGACCTGGCGTCATCGAGCGTCTGGTTGAAGCAGGAAAGGATCTGGGGACGTCCTTTTCGGGGTGGACCGAAAATATGGGCGACGCACGCGATCAGAGGCGGATGAAGGAACTCGCCACTAAGGTTGAGGAAACCGTCCAGGAAGTCGATGACAATATCTCCGCCTTCCGCACAAAAGGCGCGTCTTTCATCGGCGACCTCGAAAAAACCGCGCAGCGCGACGGCAAATCCCATCAGGAAATCATCGCGGGCATGCATGAAAAAGGGCCCTATGCCCGTCTGCGTGGCCAGTTTGACAAGGCACTTGCCGAAAACCCCGAACTCGCCGAACAGCACACGTCCTTGCAGTCTTCGCTTCACACGCTGAACAACCGTGTGCGCAACCTCAATATGGAAGCCGGCCAATCGGGCATGGAAGAAGCCTCTGTGGTCAGGAAGGCCAACGAAGCCTTGGCTCCTCTCGCCGACAGGCTGGAGAAGCTTCCATCAACTGAGCCCGGTGCCAACATGCTCGAACGTGCAGGCGCGTTTGTCACCCGGATTGTCGAGAATATCCGCCGTTTTTTGGACCATCTGCGGGGAAGGGAACCGGGTCCTGACCGTGACGCCGGACCTTCGCAAAGCCGCTGAGGCTTTTCCTTCCCTGCGATCGGGACGCTTTATTGCGTCCTGAGCGCCTATCGTGAAAGCACGTCATGATCCGTCCAGCTGCCCGGCCCCGCCTTTTCCTTACCATCATCTTTCTGGCCGGCGTGGCGTCATGCCCCGATCTCGCTTTCGGACAGAGCTCTACGGGAGAGATCAACTGGGCCTCCCTTGACCCCGGGTCCGACTGGTCTGCCACCGTGCTCGATGGACTTTTCCCCAGTTCCGGGACGACGGGAACCGTTATCGGGTCTCTACTCGGTTATCTGTCAGCGCTTATCACGTCCCTTGCCGCTCTCTATCTTTTCTATGCCTCCATCATGCAGGTGCATCGCACCGCAGAGAGCGGGAAACTGCGCTCGGCACATTACAGCGCCTGGGCGCCAGTCAGAATACCCTGGGCGTTCATGCTGCTTTTGCCGGTCGATAATGGCTACTCTCTCGGACAGGATCTGGTGCTGCGCTGGGCACGCATGTCGCTCGGCATCGCCGTGCATGGTGCCGCAATCGTTGATAACAAGATTGGTCCCGAGGCCCTGCCTCTTGCGACCCCGATTATGCCCGGAACTCAGTCGATTGTACTCGCTGTAATGGAAAGCGAACTCTGCAGGGCGCTCATCAATCAGGCGTCCAATACGGCCACCCAAGGCACCACCCAGCTAGTTCCCGAGCCCAAATTCGTCAGCAATGGCGCGCAGGTCAGCGTCACCTGGGCGCTCGCCGAGGGCGATGGGACAGGGTCCAATGTGTGTGGCAGTCTGAGCCTCGACATACCAATCACCTATGCCCAGTCCGCGACTTCCTTGCTCAATCCGGTTGGCGCGATTGACTGGTCTCATTACGCCTCGGCTCGTCAAGCTTCCCTCGAAAAACTGGTTCAGAATGTCCGTGCGCCTATGGAGCAGATCGCCGCCAATCTCTGGGCGACACGACAGATGAGCGCATTGCGTGCCATGGATGCGGTTCTGACCTCTAATACAGCGACCTATCGTGACAGCATCACCGAGGCGGCAACGGCCGAACTCGCGCAGATGCGCCAGACCTATGACAGAAGCGACAAATCCGGCACGGGCTCGGGGATCACGGCGATGTCCGGTCTCGGCTGGGTAGGGCTCGGTGCCTATTACCTGCAGATCGCCAAACTCAACGGCGACGTGCTTTCGCTTGCTGCTCTCTCGCCGGACGTCGAAAAACCGAGTTGGGAAGGTATGGGGATGGCGCTGCATCAGGATCTAGGAGGCATGATCGAGGCAATCCATCGCTATGAGGCGATTGAGAACAGTCGGGCCTGGCTTGCCGATGACAAGGCGGCGCCGGACACCGTTCCATCGCTCTATCCCGATACTGCCATACAGGCGAATACCCCAGCCGATCCCTATTCTCTTTTGACGAAGGTCATCAAGGCCGCCGGTGTCAACAGGCGGCTGCTGGCAGGCGCTTTGAACTATGCCGCAGCCCCCAGTAGCGGTAGTGGGGCGAATGATCCAACTGCCGGGCTGATCGGGCTTGGGCATCTTCTGATGCATACGGGTCTCGGCATTATCGGTGCCAGTGCGATTGCGGCCAACCCTTCGGCCAGCGTCACCGCAGCAGCAGGCGAGGCGCTGACGGGAAACTTTGCGGGAGCAGCGGGGACCCTCGCCACAACACCTTTCGCCGGTGTCGTAAAATCACTGCTTGGCCCGCTTTTCGCAGCAGCGGCCGGGCTGATCGTGCCTGGGATCGGCCTTGCTTTCATCCTGCCGATGATGCCCTATTTCTACTGGCTCGCGGGTGTGGCGGGCTGGTATCTGATCGTCATTGAGGCCGTCATCGGTGTCCCGTTCTGGGCGCTTGCCCATCTGACCTTTGCCGGAGACGGCATTCATGGGCGCGGTATCCGCGGCTATGAAATCCTGTTCTCGATCCTGTTTCGCCCCCTGCTCATGATCGCAGGTTTCATGATCAGCTACCCGCTTTTTCAATTCGTCTCCTGGCTGTTGCTCAAGACGTTTACGATCGCAGCGGCCTTCGTGTTCGATGCGGGTTATCTGGTGACGAACCTGATCGGCGTGATCGTGCTGACCTCCCTGTTCGTGTCGGCCGAAATCGCCTGGGCCGGTGTCTGTTTTCGCATGATCAATATCGTGCCGCATCATGTCGTTGCCCTTGCAAACATGACCTCAATAGGGCGTTTGAATAGTGACGAGGTTACAGGAAAGACCTCTATAGAAGCACAGCGCGGCGCCGTTGAGAAAGCCGGTAAGCTGGCTGAAGGTATCGCCGGTAGTGGCGGGCATGGGAATGGACAAAAACAGATCGACAATCACAAACCGCAAGAGCTAGATTCCGCGACGCAGGCACTCTTGAACGGTAGCGGGCCGATAGGGGAATAAGACGATGTCTCTCGATATTATGGATTATTCGCGCCTCGGCGATATCAACCGGGGTATCCAGCGTCTTACCAGGACCGTGCAGGCCCAGGGGAGCGGCGCCACCGTGCCGGTCGAGACCTACAACCAGCTTTTCGCCAGCTATGAGCAGGCGCGGGCTCAGCTTGCCGCGGTGCAAAATGAGCTCAAGGAATGGAAGGAATACGGGGTAGAGCGGGCAGAGGCGGCAACTAGGTTCAGAGAGAACAAGGACGAATGGGTAGTGTATGCGCGCGAGCAACGTGCACGCGCGGAAGCTGCAGAGGCCGAACTCGACCGTCTCAGAGCACATTATGAGAGCAGCGTAGAGGTGGCCGACTGATGCATAAGGCCGTTATCCCCTGTTTGCTTGGCCTTGGCCTCGGTGCCTGCACGCATCCCAATGTCGCTGATCCTGGCACGCTCCATGGTCCTGCCGCGCCTTACGTCTCGAACCGTTATAACGACCCCTATGCGGCCTACGGCTCGACGCCGGTGATCTGGAAGCCGGCGATCGCGACCAGATCCGGGACCATCGTCAAGCCGACCGATCCGGTTGATCAGGCTGAGCGACCCGATTACGAGCATGCACCCTGGTCGGTCGAGCACAGGGCGTCCCAGGCTGGGACGTTCTAAACTCGAGCGCCACCTCGATCTATGTATTTCCGTAAAAAGCTTGGATCGCAGCCAGTTCTGTACTAGAGTCTGGTTGCCCGCCATTGTAGGGGGCGCTCCGCCCGGGTGCGTCAACACCACGAGCGAAGCTAACGCCGGCAGAGATACAAGCTCATGACGACGCTGATCGCTTTCCAAACACGGACTCGAATTGCGTGCAAGCCCCTTGCACGCGTGGATCGTTCCATCCCCTGATTCCCCGCCTGTCTTTTTATGGCCGGGGAGCGGTACAACCGCTCCCGTGCGCGTACTTACGCGCCCCGGACGGTTTTCGCCGATCTCGCTATCGATGCCCTGTTCCGTTTTCCAGGGGCAGACGAGGTCTTCATTAAATCCGCGGAGCGATGCTACATCGCGCGCGGCCGCACCATGATCGTGCAAGTGACCCGTGTGGTGGTTCCTGTGGCGGACGAAAACATGACGCCCACCCTTTGGGATATGCTGATCTCGGACGGCCAGTAGTCGCGATCGTTAATGCTTGTCTGTCGATCGTTTCGATGCGCCCAGCCATCTTGAAGGAGAACCGGTGCCATGACATACGCGGATCAATAACGCGCTCGGCAAAACGTAAACGGGCAGCTATCTCGGCCAGGAATTCTGCCCGCTAGTGAGAAAAACACCGAACCCTCCCTCATATCCACGCGCCCGCCAGTTGGTATAGCTCTGGACGAGACATTGCAGTCCCATCGCGCCACAGAGCAGGATCGTTTCCAGGCTCGGCAAACCGATCAGCGACCACCGGCCGAGAACTATATGGCCGAGCCACCAGATCCACGTGCCCATACTCAGCAGCATGAAAATCAGGGCCTGACGCCGAGAGCCGCGCCGTAGTGGGAGGGCTTCTTCCCTCGTGGCGTCCAGGGTTCCTTCCTGCTCGGGCGCTGCTTGGTGTGTTATCCCTGAAATGTCCTTCAACAGACGGCGCGCTTCGCGCAATCTGTTCACCGGCCCCAAAAGAGGTGCTGTCATCGGGCGCAGCACCATGAAAGCGATAGTGGCGCGGGCAAAGCCCCATAGACCAGGCTTCACGAGGCGATCGCCTTGAGGAAGGCTTCAAGATCGTCGGACAAACCAGCCTGGGCGTGGGCTTGTCCGTCATGACTGCGCCAGACGAGTGTCGGCGTTCCACGGATCGAAATGGCGTGAGCCGCTGACATGTTCAAAGCCAGCTGGGCTGGGGCCGTAGGGTCTGTCTCAGCGTTTTCCGGCAGCTTGCCGCCTTCCATGACACTACGCCAGGCTGTGTCCATTCCTGTGCGGCCAGCCGCAATGAGGGCGTCGGCAGCTGGCGTGCTCCGATTGCCGTTTTCGTAATCGTTGATCGCGATCGGTACCAGAGCGAGCTGGACACGGCCCGCGTCAACGGCACCTTGCAACGTTTTCATGGCCTGTTGCGAATAAGGACATAGCGGGTCGATGACCATATAGACCCGTGGCGCGCCGTCCCTTCCGACCAGGCCATAATCGGCCGCTTCAAGGCGAGCAACAGGATCGACCGGCGCCGGATCGGCGCTGCCCACGGCATTCGCCTGATTCGACTTACGGGGTGGCGTCCATGTCACAGTAGGAATGACGCCCGGAATTTTCTCGACCTGATTGCGGGTCACGTTGCGGCCCGTCTCATCCCACATCACGCCGCCTATTTCTGCCCTGCCGTCGGGCGCGAGATAGAACACGCGAAACTGCTTCCCGCTTTGCGCAAACACCCCTTGCATGCCGTGTGAAATGCCGAGATCGCGTAGCAGCGCCCCGTGACTTGCAAGCCTCTGCAAGGCTGGGCTAGACGCGATCGCTTCAGCCGAAAGGATTGGCGGGAGGGAACCTTCCGCGGAGGGAAGATGCGCAAGCGAAGGTGGTGTCGGGCATTGCTGCGCCAGGGCAGGCAATGGCGTCAGCAAAGCAAACAGGCTCAGTATTTTCGGGACGTGCATGGGGTGATCCTCCTGGGAACACTATCCTCCATGACGATGTGAGTGCGACAACGCACCCATCGTTCGCACTCACATCGCAAGGCGCTAGGATCGGGTCGTCAACCACTGATGGAGACGACACGATGATTCGACGCTCGCTTGGCCTCGCAGGCGCTGCCCTCGCCACAATGATGGGAGCAGCCGCCCATGCCCAGACTTTCACGCCCGAGCAACTCGACCGCATGGCGCAGGAACGCCAGAAAGAGATCGGACCGCGCGACTGGGGCCCGCCGCCTCCGGTGACGCATGAATCATACGTCAAACGCTCCCTGCCTGTGCCGGTAGAATGTCGCAGTCCAAAAAAGGACTTTGAACCGCTCTTCGCCGAGCCCGACCGAAACGCAGAACGGGTCGGAGTGGCGGCACCTCAGATGGCAGTGACCACCGTTGTCTCACATGGTTGGCGTCAGGTGCTTCGTGTCGGTTCGAGCTATGCCTGGATCCCGGAAGCGGATGTCATGCCTTATCGGCCGCTCGTCAAAGGCAATACGACGCGCTGCGTTGTCGCAGGCGAGGCCGCCAATGGCATGGTTCTTTTCGATCATCCTGCGAAGTGACGATCATGGATGGCAGACGGAGTATGATACGGACCGGCCGCCTGATGCTGGCAGGCGTGTTCATGCCGTCTGTCTGTCTGGCCGTTCCGCCCCAGATCGTTCCGGAAGTGGGAGAGCTCGGCACGCCAAGCTTCTCCTTCCCCGGCAGTGCGTCCGCGCAAGGCGCAACGAGCACTGCCGCGACATCCAGCTACAGCGGCGCCTGGGGCACAGGAAACGCCTATAGCACGATGCTCGCGCAAAGCTACGGCGCGGCCGCTGTCGCAGCCGCCCAGGCGCAGGGCATCAATCCAGATACCCTTGCCGCTTTCGGCCAGATCGAGAGCCATTTTTCCAATGTCGGTAACGCGACGTCCAGCGCAAGCGGTGTATGGCAGGTCACGGATGGCACATGGAACGAATATGCCTCCAGACTCGGCCTGTCGGATGCCGACCGCACAGACCCTGCCGTGCAGGCCAAGGTTGCAAGCGCCATCATCGACGATTACGCGAGTTCCATCAGCAAGACGACGGGAGCGGCTGCGACAGGCACACAGGTCTATGGTGCCTATATGTTCGGCACGAAGGCTGGCTCCGAGATTGCAGCCGCGAAAGACTCGCAGACGCCATTGAGCCAGTTTGTCTCCAGCACTGCTCTGGCCGCAAATAACATGACCGGCTGGACCGTCGGGCAATATTACAACACCGTCGCACAGCGCATGGGCTCCGGGGCCTCGGAGGCGGTCACGAATGGTTAGCTCCCCTCTTTCCCGCAAGATGGTTGATGACGCGCCACAAAGTGCCGCAGCGGCAACGCCACCAACCTATCGGTCCTTCGCCACTGGCAACATTGTCGCCTGCCGGGTCAATATGGAATGTCGCCCGCATCCTGCAGGGAGCGGACTGGCTCGAGCCGCGTCAAAGCGCGTACCGAAACACGAAAAAGGGACGGCGGGCCGCCATGCTCGCAAATCCCCTCCGGCGATTCTCGCGGGGAGCGGATTGTGTGTTGCCTTGATTTGCGCCTTTGCAGACGGCTTTCTTACCGCCGATCAGGCGCAGCCGCTATTCGCCTGGATGCGCCTGCACCAGCCCGTGGCTCTGGGGACAGGAATGCTCTCTTATCTGACCAGCCATTGGCCTGCGTCGCAATTCCACTGGGCGCCGCCTGTCTGGATTGGCTTTGGTCTGGTGACGGCACTGGCTGGAAAAGGCGCTCTGCTTCCCGCGCAACGCGTCGCCCAATTGGCCGGGAAGCATGCTGTGTTGACGTTGCGTTTTCTCTTACTGGTCGTTGGAGTTGCAGGTGCCGTTGCGCTGGTTTCAAGTGGCGGTACGACTGCTTTTCCCACGGCACGTCACGCACTCACATCGATGACACGTACAATCACTTTGCCAGCGACATCGCTGGGAGAATGAGGATACGAACGATGCCACACGCCTTACCCGGATTCAGCCGCCTCGCAGCCGGCACCTTTGTGCTGTCAGTATTCGCGGCAATTGTGCCTCCCACGCTTGCAGAGCCGCATCTCCCGCTCGCGCCCTGCGAGAAAACGGCACCGAAAATCACGGGCCCCGCCTGGATTCACATGACTCTGCGGGCAGAGAAGCTGGTGTCATTGCGCAGCGGCGGTCTGAAAAATGCGCCTGTTCAGCTGCCAACGACAGATGTTGTGGCATTTAACGGCTATCTGCCAGCGGATGGCTCAGACATCTCCATCGAGGGTGGGCGCGAGACTGCTTATGTGGCAGCAGTGACCCTCTCGAACCTCGACGGGAAGCGCTCAGAGACCTCCGTCCAGCCGGGATCTGCTTTCACGGGTGTCACCGGAACATTCCATGCGCTGCCAGACAAGGATGGCAATATCGTCGTCACCGGCGATGTTCGTCTCGCCGACGATCTCGCAATCGCCAAGGCGAAAGTTGGCAACCTTTCTTTCGAAGAACCGCGCTTCAAGGATGTGCGCTTCCAGCCTTCGGTGACGGTCGCAGGGCTCCATTGCGTGGCACCCATGCATGAGCGGACCGGAAACGTCAGATCAGACAACCAGCAAGCGGGATCGATGGTCGGCGTCACCATTCTTGCCGAGCGCACACAGTAACGCGCCCCGAAGCCGCGTAATCACAAGCCACAGAAGTTCGACCTCGGAACGAAGGACAATGAGATAATGGCCCTGAGACAATATCAGCAGTCCAAACGCCCTCGCTATGTAACGGCGCTCTCCCTCATTGCGGGGGTCAGTACGCTGACTGCATTTGCGGCACCGTCTATCGCTGCCCCGTCCGATGTCCCGGCTCTCGTCGTTGTAGCCAGCGACCAGCTTGCAGTTGAGAAAGAGACCCTCAGCACGATGCAGCAGATCCTCGCGCTTTTGCAAAAGCAGGGGAGCGAGGCAGCCCAGGCGTCGAAGGAAAAAGCTGCCCTGCAGGACGCAATCAGGCAGGCGGAAAATATGAACGCCGAGCGAACCGCGGTTGTCCAGCACAAGGAAGCGCTGGGCGGGAGTGAGCCTTCCCGCCATCAGCCTTGATCCCCCAAACACTATAAGGCGGATCGATTCACGAAGCTCTTTGCATGAGGGCGCATCAGAAAGCACCGGGCCAATGGCGACCCTCAACCTTAACGCGATTACCCGGGAGGAGGTCTGGATGTCTCACGATTCATGCGGATGCCAGGGCAAGATCAGATTTTTGTCCCTCACACGTGCCGAGGACGCGGCGCGCTCGATGCGCAAACGGGGCAAGGGCGCAGTCGGTGCCTATGAATGTAACCGCTGCGGTTTCTTCCACGTGGGTGCCCGATCGTTGGACGCCCGCGCCTATACCCGCACGCTCCATGGGCGCCCTTCGCCCCGATGCGTGCAGATCCAGTCAGGAGGTCTCGACCAGTGAATGAAGATAATGCCAGCGCGGCAATCAGCAATGTCGTCACCATCCAGGGAGAGGTACGCTGGATTGCACCAGAAGTGCAGGGAACACCCGGTCACTTCTGTGACCCGGTAAGCGGGTGGCGGTCAGATGATCCCTGCCACGCCGTTCATGAGGCGCTGGCCTCCACAACGTTCAAGATCCTCTACGACACGTTCCAGGCAGGCACTCATCTGACCACCCCGCCGTCTGACGACACCCAGCAATCCTGATCGAAACAAGAGATGTTCGGGACAGGCGTGTTCAGCCCTGTGCTCCCGAAAAGGTCCGGAGACACTATTTTATGGATATGTCATTCGACATGATCGAAGCGGTAGCCAGCCGGGCGCGCCAGGCGGCCGACCCTGATTCCAATGTCGGCGGCATCGCTGTCGATCGTCTGCGCAGCGTGATCGAGCGCGTCGAACGCCTCGAGGAAGAACGCAAGGCGCTCGCCGGCGACATCAAGGACATCTTCACAGAAGCCAAGTCCGCAGGATTCGACGTTCATACGATCAAGAACATCATCAAGCTGCGCAAAAAGGAGCCGAGCGAGATCGAGGAGCAGGAGACGCTGCTCGACATCTACCGACGTGCGCTCGGCATGTGAGGCGCTGCGTCGTGGATGGTCTCGTCATAATATCCGGCCTTGAAGTGCAGATATCGCCCAGTACTGGACTTATCAGGGCTCTGCCGGATGCTGCCAAGTTCCCGGAGTTGAACGGAAAATTTCGTTCCCTGCACGTTTCCGACTTGTTCGGCGAAACGATCTGCCGCAATTTCGTCGGTTACTGCCACCGGACCATTCTGGGCCGTCTGGCGAGTCGAGGAAAAGAACCACCATGACCTGACCCCCAGACGCCAAAAACCCCGCCTCCCCCGATTTACCAGATCGGAAGAGCCAGGGTTCATGACAGATCGGAGATCTGGATAGAGGCCTGAAGGAATTAAGGCCCCCATCTAGCGATGCTCCCACCCGAAACGCAAGAGGTTTTTTGCGAACGGGAGAGATTTGTCTGAACGACCAGCCGGGAAGCGGTTCACGCAACCACTTTTCGATGGATGTTGAACCATGGAGTTCACCCCTCCCTTTGCAGGGCAGGACGGGTCGTATCGGCCCGGACGGCGGCGGCTGAGTGCGGCCATGCTGGAAGCCGAGGCCGAGTTGACACAGGCGCCTGCCGACTATCCGGCGCGTCGCGAGGTCCTCGGGCTGCTCAAATCGCTGCGTGGCGCCCTGCCTGTATCGGCGGCGGCCGCCAATACGCTGATCGTGATGATCGAGCACACCAGGGCGGAAGACTGGACGGCGATGGAGACGCCTTTCGTCTACGCCCATAACGAGACGCTTCTGAACTGGACCGGGGTGTCGCTCGCAACGCTGCGACGTCATATCCGTGAGCTTGCCGATGCCCGGTTTCTGGTGGCCCAGGACGGCCGCAACGGACAGCGCGGGAAAAGGTGGCAGGGGACAGGGTCCCAGAGGACAGGGTTCAACCTGGCCTCGCTACGGCACCGCTGGGTGGATCTCGTCGCACTCAGCCGCTCGGAGACCCGCCGGCGGGAGGAACTGAGCTTCCTGCGTCAGGAAATCGCCTCGCTCAACGAGCAGGTGCGCCTGCTGTCCGACGCACTCGACCAGCCGATGATCATGGCAGAGGCACGTCGTCTCATGCGTTTGCGTCTGATGACGAGTGAGCCGGCCAAACTGCACGCGCTGCACGGGCAGATGGTTACACATCTCGTGGCCCTCCAAGCCATTCAGGCGCAGCAGGAAACGACTGTGGATAACCTCGCAGCCGCCGCGCCTGAGGCGCCCAATCTGAGACCCATGGGTACGCAAAATGAGACCCACTATACAGATACAAAAAACAATCTATCTCTTAAAAAAGTAGTCTCCGTAGCGGCTTGCAGCCGCAATCGCATTGAAGCAATACGGCGTGAGCCGTTGGATGATCCGGGTGAAAGTCCTCGCCTCGGTCGTGAAAGCGCTCTTCGGGGATTCAAGGGAACTGCTCAGTTCTATCTCGGAATTTGCACAGCTCTTCGCGAGATATGCCCAACAGCAACACCCAGCGCGGAGCAGCTGATCGACGCAGCCGAATATCTGTCAGGTCAGATCGGGGTTTCGTATCACGCCTGGGTGCAGGGATGTGGCGTTCTCGGTCGGCTCCAGGCGGCGATTGCCGTGATCATCATGGCCTCGCGCCTTGAGCGACAGGCCGTAATCCATGCCCGTGACGCCTATTTCAGAGCCCTTGTGGAGCGGGGAGCTCAGAACGCCTTGTTCCTTGACCGGAGCCTCTACGCACTGCGCGATGTTCGCAACCGGGAGGAATTGGCCATAGGTGCCTTGGCAGAAACAAGGGGGCCTGCCGATATGGGATCGACGACCATCCAGGGCGGGCGACACTGATCGGATAGCTGAGGAACTATGGTGATTTACGTCGTGTTCGCGAGGGCAAAAAATGAGTGATCTGGTTTTGTCGAGACGGGAATGTGTCTGGCTGCGGCAGAGGTTCCAGCGCGAAACGCCTGGTTCGGTTAGGCTTGATGAGGGTTTCCTTCTTCCGGGCTGGTATGGCTCGTGCAAGAAGGATCGTTATGTCCCGGCCGCACTCCAGACAATGATCGAGCGTGGATTGGCGACGACCTCGCAGCACTCCGAGGAGGATCCCCGGTTCTACTTCACCAGTCTGGGTATAGACGCTATTCGAACTGCTTTTGGGCATCCTAAGGGATTGAAGCGCGAAGAATGTCCCGCTCTTGCGCAGGCCGTCGGCCGAGCGACGAGGCGCGCGATTATTCGTTGAGCAGGTAATCAGTCCTCTGTCTGGTCGTCTTCAGGCGTGGACTCAGATGAGGATCTGGCGATGCGTCGCGTCCGTTTGCGAATCTCGGCGTCGATTGCGCTACGGATCATCGCATTGCGGTTCTCACCGATCTCCAGGACTGAATCGATGAGGGCCTTAGCCCCTTCGGGAAGGGTAAGGAGCAGTCTTTCGTCCCAGTTTTTTTTTCTGCCCATGCACAGCGGTTAACTCACAGCGAGCCAATCGTCAAACATTTTTCATATATATGGGATTGACCTGAACCGTATATACGATATGTTTTGATACAGTTTCTCACCTGGAGTTGATCCCAATGGGATTTTCACGCGCTCTCGCCCCTCTCGCCCTTATTTCGTCCTGCGCTCTGACAGCCTGCGGAAGCTCGATGCCCGCGCCTGAGCCCGTTCTTCTGAGCCAGTTCAATGCGAACACGGACCGCTTCGATATCGTAAGCACACTTGGGCGCGCGGAAGGCACCATTCAGAAAAATGGTCGGCCCTGCGATATCTACCGCATCTATACGTCCGGTCTGACGTCTGGCGGTCGCGCAGCCATGAAGGCGGGAGAGGTTCTGACGAGTATCGCTACGGCCGGTCTTGCACAGGTGTTCTGGGCACCGATCAAGGCTGGAACACGTCCCCAACTTCATACATGTTTGTTCTGCTACGGTCGTACGGACAAGCTTGTCGATATCTATGATACCGATCCGACAAGCACGCATGAGCAGGATCATATGATCCTCAATAAGGCGGCTTATAGTGAGCCTGTTGTTTTGTCCGCGCCGACCGGTCCCGTTCAGGCAACGACATCGCTGGTTCCCGGCGCAGCTCCAGCCGCGTCTGCATCGGTCGTAACCGACGCACCCGTCGTCACGGCCCCCGGGGCCGTTGTGATCCAGGAGAAATCCGTGGCGCCGCTGCCCCCTGCAGAATCAGGGACGATCAGCCTCGATTCAGTCTCCCGCGAAGCGACAGATGGAAGGAAGACGATCTCGACCGGCAAGGCCGCGATCGCGCCCGATGCCTCTTCGGATGATCTGAACAATATCAGCGCGACCAAGGCGGCCACTGCGAACGCCGTTCTGAAATCCGGCACCGCCAGCCCCTGAGGCTGGCTCGTATCAGGCCATTATCACTCACTTCGATTATGTAACGTTCCGCTCAAGCGTGCTACAAAACATTGCGACGTACTCACGCGTCGCCTGAGGAGTTACGATGAAATCCTTTTTCTTTCCGCGCATTATCGGTGCCTCTGCCTTCCTCCTGGCTTTGACAGCATGCAGTGGCCTCGATGCCGTCTCCAATCACGGACAACTCGACGTGCATACGCATATGTCGGAAACCGTGTTCCTCGATCCGGTCCCGCAGAACCAGAAGACGGTCTATCTCGGTATCCGCAACACGTCCGATTACCCTGAGCTGGATATCCGCAGCGCACTCGCTTCTGCCCTGCAGCAGCGCGGCTACACGATCATGCCCGATGCCATGGGGGCTCATTACCTTCTGCAGGCCAATGTTCTTCAGGCCGGCAAGCTGACCAAGGAACAGTCCTCGGCGCTGCTTTCTTCGAATTACGGTCAGCCTTTGCAGTCGCTCGCAATCGGTGCGGCTTCGGGCGGCCTGGTCGGCGGTCTCACCGGCAATGCCGGCGCAGGGCTGGGTGTCGGGCTTGGCCTTGCCGCAGCCTCAGCGCTTGTGAACTACGCCTATCAGGACGTGACCTATGCGATCACGGTCGACATCCAGCTTTCGGAACGACCGGCGAACGGGGGCAAGGTGCGTCAGCACACGCATACGCATCACGGCTCGGGAAGCTCGCGCCTGTCGGGCGGTGTAACGGACTCCACTGCGCAGACCTATGGCGCGAGCTCGTCGGGTGACAGCAACGCGAATGTGCGCGTCCAGGACATCGACGAGACTTCCGACTTCAAGAAGTATACGCTGCGCGACGTGGCTTATGCGGACAAGGTCAACCTCAAGCTCGAGGAAGCGATGCCGGTTCTGACACAGCGCCTTGCTGTATCGTTTGCCAATCTCTTTGAGTGAGACCCCTCGGTCGATTATGCCCAGGGCCATGCTTACCTCATGGATCAGCGGCAGGGAGAAACGGTTTCCCTGCCGCAGGATAAGGTCACAGACCCGCCCTGCGCGGCAAACCCAGTCCGATCTTTTGATGCTGGTCGCGCTTCCATGCCTCCTGACAGTGTGGGGTGGGAGCCGAGAGCGCGAAGCGATCGGCCCGAAACGCCGGAATAATAGCCGGATATTGCGCGCTATTCGTTCATTGCCGGCACGTCGCCGATCTCACCAAGAAACTCAGGCTCGCTGTAATCACCGGCTTCAGGGTCGGCCGTAACGCACACAAGATGCGCGCCGGCGAACATCGTCCCTCCCGCACCGATCCGGTCGAGGAGCTGCAGATCATGTGCCGGGTCGCGACATGCGGTCGCAGGGGCTGCTTCAAGCGTGATCTCGCCATCCTTCGAAGTGCGCCACAGATAGGGCTGCAGGATAAACTTCGTCTGGGGGCCGCTCTCATAGGCGGGCTCGCGGTTCTTTCTTGCCATGATTCCTCTCTCCTATCGAAAATTACGAGCCTTGAGGGGCTCGGCCCCCTTCAGCAGATTCGTCCTGTCCTCAGGCTCGCGCATGATGACGTGAATGACCTCCCCCTCTTTCTGCAGCGTGCCATGGCACGCCACGAGATGGGCTGAGATCAACGGCCGCCGCCAGGTCTCACGCACGGACTTCCAGACGATCAGATTGGCGATCCCCGTCTCATCCTCGAGCGTGATGAACATGGTGCCATGTGCCGTGCCGTGTCGCTGACGCATCAGCACAAGCCCCGCAATTGTGATCCGTGCCCTGTCCCGCAAGCCGGCCAGATCGCCGCACCGCGTCATGCCCTCGCGGTCGAAAAGCGGACGCAGGAATGAGACCGGATGCGCCTCTAGGCTCAGCCCCGTCATGCGGTAATCCTCATGCACCGCGTCACGCGCCGGCAGGGCTGGAAGGGTCACATCGGGCTCGATCACCTCAGGCTCGATGAAATTGCGTCCTCGATCGGCCGCTGCAAAAAGCGGCAGAGGTGCTGTATCGCGCCCTTTGACCGCCCAGAGCGCGGCGCGGCGATCGACGCCGAAAGAAGCGAAGGCATTGGCATTGTTTAACGCTTCGAGTGCCTGCAGCGGGATATCGCCGCGACGCCACACATCGTCGATGCTCTCGTAAAGCGGCATGCGTGCCGCGATCAACGCGGCCGCATCCTTGTTTGCCAGACCCCGCACCAGGCGCAGCCCGAGGCGCAAAGCCAATCCCCTGCTTCGGTTTAAGGCGGGTTTTGCCGATCTTTCCCGTGTGCAGTCCCAGCGTGATGCATTGACGCAGATGGGGCGGATCTCGACGCCATGGGCGCGCGCATCCTGAACGATCTGGGCTGGTGCATAAAAGCCCATGGGCTGGAAATTGAGCAGGGCGGCGCAGAACACGTCCGGGTAGTGGCACTTCATCCAGGACGAGGCATAGGCGATGAGTGCAAAGCTCGCCGCATGGCTTTCTGGAAAGCCATAGGACCCAAAACCTTCCAGGCGGGAGAAGGTCTCTTCGGCGAATGCGGCCGTGTAGCCCTTGCGCTGCATGCCGGCGATGAGCTTTTCGCGAAAGGGAGAGACACCGCCCGTCATCTTGAAGGTTGCCATGGCACGCCTGAGCTGGTCGGCCTCGCCCGGTGTTAAGCCTGCGCAATGGATCGCTACCTGCATCGCCTGCTCCTGAAAGAGCGGCACGCCAAGGGTCTTGCCGAGAATGTTCTCGAGTGTGGCTGTCGGGTAGGTCACGGGCTCGATCTTTGCGCGCCTGCGCAGATAGGGATGCACCATATCGCCCTGAATGGGGCCGGGACGCACGATCGCGACCTGGATGACCAGATCATAGAAGGTCGCGGGCTTCATGCGTGGCAGCATGGCCATCTGGGCACGGCTCTTGATCTGGAATGTGCCAAGCGTGTCGGCGCGCTGGATCATCCGGTAGGTCTCAGGATCCTCAGCCGGTACGGAGGCCAGATCCATGCTCAGGCGATAATGCTCATTCATGAGCTCGAAGCCGCGTTGAAGACAGCCCAGCATGCCCAGGCCCAGAACATCGACCTTCATGAAGCAGAGCGCGTCGATATCATCCTTGTCCCAGGTGATGATCTGCCGTCCCTCCATCGCGGCCGGCTGCAGGGGCACGAGCTCATCCAGGCGATCCTGGGTGAGCACGAAACCGCCGGGATGGGTGCCAAGCTGACGCGGAAAGCCGAGAAGCTGGCGCGCCATGTGCAGTGTGAGCGCGAGACGCCGGTCCTTCGGATTGAGGCCGGCTTCTATCAGACGCTCGTGGCAGATCTGCGGATCGTCCAGACAGGACGCGATATGGCGCGAAAGCTGGCCGGTCACGTCATCGGGCAGGCCAAGCACCTTGCCGACTTCGCGCAGGGCGCCTTTGGGCTGAAAGCGCTGGACCGTTGCGCAGAGCGCGGCCCTATGCCGACCGTAATGGCTGTAGATCCACTGAATGATCTCTTCGCGGCGATCGCTCTCGAAATCGACATCGATATCGGGCGGTTCCTTGCGGTCTTCGGAGACGAACCGCTCGAAAAGCAGGCCGGAGCGGACAGGATCGATGCTGGTGATCCGCAGCACATAACAGATCGCCGAATTGGCGGCCGAGCCACGACCCTGACAGGCTATGCCCAGCGAGCGGGCATGCTGGACGATCGTGTTCACCGTCAGGAAGTAGGGCGCATAGCCCAGCCGCTCGATCAGGGTGAGCTCGTGTCTGATCTGGTCGCGGGCTGTTTCGGGTGTGCCGGCCGGATAGCGACGGGGCAGGGCGCTCTGCACCAGACGCGCAAGGGTCTCCTGAGGGCTTTCTCTCTCGATCGTCGCCTCACTCGGATACTGGTAGCGCAGATCGTCCAGCGAAAAGCGGCACAGAGCGGCGATGCGGATCTGGTTTGTCAGGGCCTCAGGGAAGGCAGCGAACAGAGTGCGTTGCTCGTCCGGGCCGCGCAGGACGAGATCCGGACAGGCCATGCGCTCGGGGCCAAGCGCATCGAGGGTGGTGTTCGTGTGAATGGCGCTCAGCACATCGAGCAGGAGATGACGCTTCGGATCGTGCAGCCGGACATCGCCGGTCATGACGGTCGCGATCCCCATTTGCGCCCCCAGGGCCTGCAAGCCATGCAGCCGGCGCCAGGCATAGGCCTCGCGCCTATAGACGAGACCGAGATAGCGTCTGTTGCGGTCGGGCGAGATGGCGCAGAGTGCTTCGATCTGCAGGCGTGTCGTCTCCATCGCGATCCCGGGCTGCAGGATCAGGACGAGGTGATCGGCCGCCTGTTTCAGATCCGACCAGTCGAGCGCGAAGACCCCGCGTTCTCCCCGGTGATGGCCGAGTGTGAGCAGCTTGCACAGCCAGCCCCAACCGGTGCGGTTGATCGGATAGGCGAGCAGCACGCTGCCATCCGACAGGGTAAGGCGTGTTCCCGGTATCAGCCGGATTCCGACTTCTTTCGCTGCCCGATGCGCCCGGACCACACCCGATATACCGTGCCAGTCGGCAAGACCGATCGTCTCGAAGCCGAGATGCGCGGCCTAGGCAATCATCTCCTCAGGCAAACTTGCGCCCTGCAGGAAAGAGAAGGCCGAGAGCGTCCCCAGCTCGACGATCGGGGTCTGGGTCATGACCGGTCCTTGTCCTCGATCCGGCGATGCGGATGAGGGTGCCGGCTGCTATCGGGCGCACCGGGCGCGGGGCGACGCAAGAGCACGAAGCCGCAGCGCAGCAGATGCGCGACCAGGCGCTCGGCGACCAGTCGGGCCATGAACTCATCGGCGTCATGGACACGCCGCCTGCCGTCATAGCGCAACCCATGCTGCAGGGCGTCGGCAAGCTCTTCGGGACGGGCGTTCAGCAGGGGATCGACAGGTTGGGTCATCAGAACAGCCCCTGCAGATGCCACTGGCCCGAACCGGTCCAGTCATGGACGCCATCTCCCAGGCGATAGAGCCACAGGCGCTGTCCTTTCTCCGTCTCGATCGTCCAGTAATCGCGCGTGGTCCCGAATGCGGCCGGATCCTGCCACCAGGCGCCGGCAATCCGCTCCGGCCCCTCGGCACAGACGATACGATGCAGCATACGGCCGAGCCGGAACTGACGTGGCGCTCCATCGGGGAGGAGGGCTGTTACCTCGATCGGGATGGCGCGATCGAGCAGAACGACCGGGCGGGGAGCAATGTCCATTTGGCGCTCCCGTTCGTCAGGTCCCTGCAGGCTGAGATACCGTGATTCTTCAGGCCAGGCGGCATCGATCCGATGCAGCCGCGCGAGGGAGATCAGGCCCGGCGCATTGGCCAGACGATCGAGCAGCGTTGCCGGCCAGGTGCTGTGTGTTTCCCCATAACCGGGCAGGGCGGTCTCGTGCTGGCGGATGGGCGCGGATTGCACGATGACGAGCTGCACCGCCTCGATGCCAAACCCCGGCTCGATCTGCGGAATCTGGTCGCAGAGCAGACGGATCAGACGGGCGGGATCGCAGGTGGCGTCGGACGTGCCCACGCGCACTGCCTGGATCGTGTTATCGACACGCGTACAGAGGAAATCGACGAGCCTTGCGCCTTCTCCACGCTCGAGGAGCTGCGCACAGATCCCGGGCACGAGGGCCTCGATCACCGTCACTATCGCTTCTGCGGTGCCGATCGGCTCGAACAGGGAGCGGGCGCATTGCACCCCGCTGCGCTCCTGCACGAATGACAGGGGCATGGGTCGCAAGCCGGCAGCCTGATCGAGGCAGTCGAGAAAGGTGCTCCCGAAGCGCTTGGCCAGGGGGGCGCGTGGCAGATCGAAGCAGGCTCCGATCGTCTCCAGGCCGAGGCGCTTGAGGCGCAATGCCAGAGCCTCGTCGATCGGCAGAGACGTGCAGGGCAGGGCGCGCAGGGCTGCCTTATGCGCACCAGGTGCAATAATTGCTGTCTGTCCCGAACGGGCGATCGCGCGCGACGCGGCTGCACTATCGCTGATGCAGGCAAAGGCGTTGTGTCCTCTGTGGATGGCTCCCGTGTTGCAAGAGAAAAATGACACACTGACGTTGATCAGGAGCAGTCTTCTGTCCGGCCTGTTTGCGCAGTCGGTTTTGGACTGCTGGCCCTGATGGGTTCCGC
>NZ_JBBCQM010000018.1:0-29677 GCF_037150015.1 Asaia sp. VD9
GCCAGAGCCACGACAAAGGTGAGGATCGTCGTCGCGTCACCGGCGAGAGAGGCAGGCAGGAAGGGGAGGACGGTCTCGAAGATCGTCTGCCAGTCGAAGTTCATTCGGATACTCCGGTTGTGGGGATGCCGCGCCCGAGGAACACGCCGCTTTCGATCTTGCGGCGGCGCTGAAGCCCCGGCAGGACGATAAGTTGTCCGTTCACCGTGGCCTTGTCCCAGACGAGGAATTGCTGTGCGGCCGAGCTGTAGAGGCGCTGGTTCAGGCGGCGCACGAGGGTCGAGCCCTTGGCCGCGTTGGTGCCGACATTGAACTGCCAGGAGAGCAGGGCGCCCTCCTGGTAATCCGTCAGCGGGACGGTCACGAACGCGCGCAGCTTCGCTTGCAGGGTCATGACCGTGTTCTGCAGAAGGTCGAGGGCCTGCGCCTGGGTGATCGGCTTCGTCGTCGCCGTAACAGGCGTGCCATCACCGAGGAAGCGATTGCCGTAGCCAATGGTCCAGTAATTGGCCGGGCAGAGATAGGGCTTGAGGCTCAGCCCTTCGAAGTCGTCGCGCGATATCAGCGCGAGTGCGATGTCGATGCCGGTCATTGCACCCACCCCGCAAAATGAGCGCTCGCATAGCCGAACGCGATGCCCGTGACGACGAGCGCCCATTTCGCCCATCCCCTGAGATCACCGAGCTTTTCGACCTTGATCGCCACGGCCCCGATCGCACTCAGGGTTGCTTTCTCACGAGCTTCCGCGCTGGCCTTGTTCTCGCCGTGCATCTGCATCAGCTTGTCAGACAGCGAGCGATGTTCGAGACGGATCTCGACAATGGCTCCCTCGACCGCGCTCAGGCGGCGCCCGTGATCGGCAAGGGTATCGATAGGAACGGCATCAGATACGGCGCTCATGTCGCCTCCAATAAAAAAGCCGCCCGGTGAGGGGCGGCTGAAGATTTGAGAAAATGGGCGGCTAATGTGATATCGCTGCGCCGGAAACACCGGTCCACGCGGTGCCATTGTAAAGCACGTTGACGCCTTTGGCGCCGCTGCCGATGTAGCAGTCAGAGCAGTAATGCTCAGTGCCTGCTGGCGGCGATGACGGCAGGCTTGCAAAGGTCGTCGGTATCATTCGGATGCCGCCACCACCGCCAACCGCAGTGTTGATAACCAAATCCCCGAAGGAATTGGTTGAAAAATATGCCCCCGTGCGGCCTCCACTGAAAAGCAGAACGCTGCCGCCTCCGGTAAGAACAATATCCCCTCGTGAAATGGTGATCTGCTGGGTGTTAAGGGCACCAGATAAAGATCCTCCTGCCAGGGGAAGATACGTGGAAGTAGCCTGAGATTGCGTAAGATAGGTGGACGTAGCCTGGGCTTGCGTAAGGTAGGTAGAGAGCGCAGAGTTAAGGGCAGCGCCAGTGACGTAGCCGCCAAGAGTGCTATCCAGCATACTGGACGTGATGTAATCCGACTTGATTCCGGCTATGTCGGAAGCATTCGCCTGTTCTGCTTCTTTAGCGCGCGACGTTTCCGTCTGAACGGCTGCGTCAACATAGGTCGATGTTGCATAGGTCGCCGCTGCCGCCTCAGAAGTCAGATATGCGGTGAGAGCGCCTGCCAGTTGGGACTGCGTTACTGCGCCAGCAATTCCGGCCTGCATTGTCGCGAAGGTGACGACACCCGATCCGTCTGCGTTGCGCGCCGTCCCAAGCGGCGTATCCAGTGGCAGACCATTGGGAGGCACGAATTGCGGCTTTGTGCTCTGAGCCCAGGCCAGAGAGGGAAGGAGGACCGATAGCGCGACAACGCGTCTCATGATTCCGGCTCTTTGTATGAGGGGATGTTTGCATTGTTCCACCAGCCGCCCGTTGCGGGGGCTGAGGTCGGCAGGGTGGCCAGCCAGGCCGTCATCGTGGCGCTGTTGACTGCACTGATATCAGCGCCGGGCGCAGTCGGCGGTGAGGCGGCAATCAGGGCCGGTGTTGCGCTCACCGAGATCGACACTGCGACTTGATAGGTGGCGCCGGAACTGCTCAGTGCGCAGACATTGACCGCTATGCTGCCAGCCTGCGCCCATGAGAGCCAAGCCGTCGCCGTTGTGCCGCTCAGATAGCTCCATGCCTGCGTGCCAACGCCTCCCGTATCAAAGGCAAAAGCCTGGATTGTTTCACCCGGAGCAAGGAGTCCCGAGAAATCGACGCTGTAATCAGCGCCGCCGTTGAGGTTGCTGTCAGGCCACGCAAGCAGAGGTTGCAGGGCCATTCCACGCAGATTCGCTGTCGCACATCCGCCGGGGCGCACGATCCGCGCTGATGGGCGCCAGGTCATTCTGGTGCCGCGCCGTAATAATGGGGCGCGACGCTCGGCTCGGTCGCTCCCGTGTAGGTGCTCCCGATGGGGTAGGCAGACGACTCATCAAGGACGTAGCGCTCCCCCTCAAAGAGCCAGATATCGCCCTGTCCATCCCAGATGATGCGATTCACGACAACGTTGCTGGCGTTGACGATCGCATATTGTGGCGCGGGCTGAATGGTTTGGGATGTATTCGAAGATGTATCAGACATTTCTAATCCTCTGCCTAACCGTGTCTGTTGAGAGCGAAGACGAACTGCCAGTTGAAGAATCGATGACCGGTTTCCTGGTCAGTAGGGCAGTGCTTCATAAGCTTCGATGAAGACCATTCCCCATCCGCCCGTTCCGCCAGTCATTGCTGGGGAGGTTCCGGATGTAGCTCTATTGGAGCAGGCGCCACCGCCACCTCCGCCGTAATTTCCAAACAGACCACTTTGCCATGCGCCTACCGACCCCCCGCCAGCACCGAATTGGGTGTTCCCGCCAGCGCCACTTAGGCTATAAAAATACGCACCGCTTTGAGGGTTAGTACAGAACCCCGCCTGCCCGCATTGCCCACTACCAGCAAATACAAGCGTTCTATATCCATTCGAGAAGCTAGGCATCCCCCCACCGCCGCCAGGTGGCCCAATAGTAGAATACCCGCCGCCATTGGCCACCCCGGCTGCATATCCACCATAGCAGGTGATGAATGCGCCTACCGTGGTATTCCCGCCAGCGCTGCCTGGCGTCCCTCCTCCGCCTATTCCCACCCAAAGATTGGTGGCACCGCTGGCAAATAACTGGTCCCAGGTAAACCAGCCCTCGAAACTGGAACCACTACCGCCCCCACCACCAGACGCCCCTTCATAGGCGTTCATCTGTGGCGTGCTTGCGCCACCGCCGCCACCTGCGACAGCGCGGATACGGAAGATCAGATTTTTATCCTGGCGGGGAGGCGTATAGGTGCCAGAACTCGAGATGAAGGAGGCCAGCGACACCAGCTTGCCCGGCGTTGCAAAGGCTGTTGTGGCAATATTTGTGCTTTTATCGCCATTGGCGACTGTCGGTGCAGTCGTGGTACCCGAGAACCCTACTGGCCCCCGCACCGTCTGAGTAGTGTTTATATTGGTGACGAGATAACTACCGGCGGCTTGGTAATTCCCGGCTGGTTGCACTACGTGCCAATTCCCCTTGCCGTCCAGAAAGGCCGGACTGCCAGTCGGGACGTCTATGCCTGCATTGACGATGCCCCCCAGATTCCCGCCAGCATTGGCCACAAGTCCTGCGAACAGGTTGACCCACGACGCACCCTGAGCGCCCGGCGTGGTCAGGTTGTTGTCGGCAGTCGAAACCCAGAAGACGCCGAGAGTGGTGGGGTCGGCGACGATCGTTTTGGAGGGGTAGCCACCAACTTTGTTCGCGAAAGAACCGTCGTATGGCAGCACAAGGCTTGAACGTCTTAGAGCTGCGATCAGATTCTGCTCGAGGGTCGCGATGCTCTGACTATCGCTCGCGTTCTGCCCCATATCAGCAATGATCTGGCCAAGGACTGCGGCCATCAAGGTGCCCTGCAGCCAGGTCTTGTTCGCCTGCTGGCTAGAGGCTTGACCTTGGACAACACCGTTGGCGTATTGGCCATTGGCGGCGAGCGCCGATTGATATGCTGCGTCTGTAAGGACATTAGCGCTCGCCCCAAAGGCAAACGGCAGGAATCCATTTGAGCCAGCCATAAGCCATCTCCAGCAAGTTAGTTGTCAGTTGAATGTGAAGGTGACGTTCACCCCCATGGGCCTAATGGGGAGGTAGCCGCCTTCAAGTATGGCCTGCAGTACACGAGAGATTGGTGCCTCGACCGCGAAATTGACGGCCATAGATCGCTCGGTTACGGAAATGGGTATCGCGTTGTTGCCTATCGCCGTTTGGACGATCGTTAAGGCGGTCGGCAGAGAGCCGTCCCATTGATTGCAGAGTATCTTGGCGCGAATTACCTGCCGATAATCGGCGTCTACCAACGTCGTAACCTCCGTTTCAGGGTCGCCGATCTGGTACCAAATCCCCTGATCCCATCCGAGGCCATTCGTATCCCATGAGAAGTACTGCTCTATCGGAAGGGCAGCATAGCGCGAGATTCCAACCCAGAGGCCGACTGCATCGAGCTGAGCACCCACGGCATTATCAAGATCGTAAAACTCGCTTGCCGATGAGGCCACATTGATTTGATCAACAAAGCCCTCCACGCTCGCCACGATGGTCGCGACAAACTTCGGGCTGCTCTGATGTTCAGAAGTGATTAGCGCAATGAAGTCGCTGACGCTGGACATTTCAGGTGGTCCCAGATGCTACGATGTTCACGCTCGAAGTCGGACAAGAGGGCAGCGCGTTGAAAGGAACAACCACGTTATTAGTCGACATCGCACCGCCGTTTGCGGCCATCTGAATAGAGCTCAAGTCGTAGGTTAAACCGCCTGTTCCATCTGGCAGGGATGCCTGCGCGTAGAGGCGCGTCGTATATATCGTGCTCCCCGCAGTCTGCGCCTCAATATAAGCCGAAATCTGAGCGGCTATCATGCTGCCTATCGCGTCGGTGTACCCAGAGAGGGCCGTAAGATTTAACTGGACAGCGATAGGATACGAAGCGGGACGAAAGAAATTGATTGTCCTGCTGATGCCGGCGCTGTCTGTTATCGTTTCCGTTGTCGTACCGTAGGTCGGCGTCCCCATGGTTTTCTTATTGGCGATAATCGTGGCAATCGCTGAGGCATCTCCCCCCTCAACGACAACGGCAATGCTGTTCGCCGGTATGCCGTTGCTGTCTGTCTTCGCGGTATCGTTCTCGTACCCTTCGGCGACTGAAACGCCAGGAAGGGCAAGAAGGGCACCCAACAGCCCATCCATGACCGTTTGACTGGGAAGCATTGTGCTGGATGCCTGCTGAACTCTCAGGGAAGCATCGGATTGTGTCGGACTGCCCGGAGCGGATGACGAAACATTCGTGACGTTTGACCAGCCCAACGTTGGGGTGTTGATGACTGTCAGCGTGCCAGGGCCGAGCGAAATTGCACCAACAGTGGTGCAGGTGGCCGTCACGGTTGCTGAGCCAGAAGACGGAATTACCACAACGGTTGGGAGCGACCATGTGTATCCAAAGATGGTATCTCGCACACTTCCGCCTGAAATAGTCTTGCCGACCGTTCCGGTGATGATGACGTCGCAAGTAGAGAAGCTCGGCACTGATCTCGTCAGCCCATTGATCTTGACCACGGAAGATAGGCCTACGCCCTGCGCTGTAGCTGGCGAAAAGCTGTTGAATGCCGCTATCATCGAGGCGTTGGAGGCATTGATGGCCTGGGCAATGATACCAATCCACTGGCCATCCTGCGTGCTGTTGTCGAGCACGACATCAGATCCGAAAATCCCCTGATAGAGTGCAGCCAAGCGCGCAAAGATGGTTTCATAATCGGGCGCACTGATACCTTGAGCGCTCACAGTGCATGCGAGCTGCGAGATGTTTGAGGTGGAAGCCATCAGGTGCCCGTCGAGATATTGGTGCTGCCATACAGTGTCCGCACCGTTGCTGAGATGGTCAGAGCGCGATTGACTAGCGTACTACGGTAAGAGGTAATCGCTTGCACGCCCGGGGTTTCGAGAATGCGCTCTTGAATGACTGAGTCGTATGTGGGGGTGGTTCCACGCCCTAAGACTCGCGTGGACCATGGCACGCCATCAGAGGTATCCGCGAACCATTCGCCCAGCCACAGTTTCAAGCGGGTTTCGACTAACTGCCCGACCGCAGCGGCGGTGTTCTGCTCAAACGCGGCTTGACCGATGCCGAACTGCATATCGCCGTTGGCATCCATCATTCGCAGGCGCATGAACTACTCCGGCTTTTGTGTCGTTGCACTGCCCGACTGCACGCCAGGATGAACATGGCCCGACAGGGAGATGCCTTTGGCTAGGACATCGCTATCTGAGGAAACTGTGCCGCCGCTTACGGTCAATCCGGATGAGGTAAGCCGCATAACGCAGCTGCCAACCGTCATCGTAATCGCATCGTTCTGGAGGTCGATGACCGCGCCTCCATCATCGGAACGTAGTTGAGCGGCCTGCTCTGAAATGCCCGGCAACGGGCGGGCAGAGCTCGTCAGCCCAACGAAAGCTATCCCGTCAGAGAGATCGTGCTGTCGAAGATCATAGGGCGTCTGTCCCTTTCCGCTTTGCCACCAGTCGTCGATGGACCTTGACGCGAAGATGACCAGACATTCGTCTCCTTGTTTTACAGGAAACGTAAGGCTGAATCCGCCCCCCCTTGGGAAGTAAAGCGGGCAGTGGGGAAGGCCGGGCAGATCGTGAGAACTGATCGACCCATCATCGTCTACCGCGGTTCCTTTTGCCGCAAGGGCGACCGAGGCGTAGGGGGCGCCATTGTCGAACGTAACCCCCTGAATTATGCCCGGTAGCGCCGTCCACATGCGCGCCTGGAGACTGTCCAGCCATATCCGCGCCTCTTCTTCTCTGTCGGAATAACGCTCTCGGATATCGGTCATCAAAACGCCCCCAACAACGAACGCGATTGAACCGCCGACACGTCGGTCGCTATGCAGGTTATGGTAGAATACCAAGGGTCGCCGCGCGTATCCCCAATATGTTCCACGAAAACAACACTATAAGATCCGGTCGGCGAGAGGCCCACAACGGTCCGGCGTGTGACTCCATTGTCAGTGGTGTACTCAAAATTGCCCCCGTCGGTCGCCCCGTATGAGAGGTCCGCTTGCTGCCCTAAAACCAGACTGTCGTTTAGCGTCACATTCACGCCAACTTGCAGGTCCGGGTTTAGAAGGCATGTCGCCTGTACGCCGCCGGGAACTTGCACTGGAATGCCGACCAACCCAGACTTTGGTGTCAATGCGATGCTTTTGCCGCCTGCGCCCTTTTGCATTGCGGTGATCTGATTGAAATTTAACGCTCCATCCGACACATTCCAGGCGCTGCCCGTACTTGTTCCAGCAACGCGGCAAATGTCGCGCGTCATACCGTACATCACCTTGGGGCGCGCTCCCGATCCAGATATCTCAGGGAAAGCGCCTGCGGTGATGTTATCATCAGCCATATCTGTCACGGCCTGCGACTGGACGTCTTTCCATTGCCACCCCGGGGCAAGAACCTGCTGGGTCGTGGCGGTGGCGTAAGATTGTTCATTGCTCGATGCAAAGATATCAATGAACGTGTCCACCGGGTTTTCGCGCCCGTGTCGGGTCTGAGCAATCGTTCCCGAGAAAATCGTGGCGGCGTTGCCCTGATAGCCCGCTGATAATACCACTCGGGTGAATTGCTTTTCGATAGCCTGTATGGTCGATGGGCTGGGATTATAGACCCTCGCTTGCAAGACGCGTGGCGTTTGCTGAGTGCCGTGAGTGATCTGAAAAGTCACCCGCAATGCAGACAACTCTATACCTGATCCGGACTGCCCAGCTACTTGCAGCGAGCAGACGCGCAAGTACTGCCGAGTACCGCTCATGACGTAACCGCCAAATATAGATGTGACGCGACGCCCAGATCAGCAAATGTGGGCACCGCATCTGAATCGCCGTCGGTTACAAGATACAAGCTTACTCCCAAGCCCAGATAGGCATATTGAGCGAGGAGATCAGCGCCGGTTACGAGGGGAATGCCCACCACGATCGGATTGGCCGACGTGTCATATATGTCGAGCAGCCAGCCGCCTTGGTCGACGTTCTGGAAGGTGAACCGTAGGCTGTAGGTCGAGCCGTTGAAATCCGTCGAGAACGATTGCGGCGCGCTAACGAGCGGCACTTCATAGAAGGACGTCGCCATAGGCATACCACGCATTTTTGGGAGACTAGGGTTAGATAACCCGCTGCTTGACCAAAGTACAGAGTTATATCGCGTTTGCAAAATCAGCCCGTTGCGCGGGTCCGGGGCTCCAAAACGAAAAAAGCCCCCAGGGCGAACCATGGGGGCGTCAGTCTGGCATCAGACCAGATCACAGTAGGGAGTTTGGTCAAGCGGGGCAAGGAGAAGCGAGGGCAGGGCTCTTTGAAGCACTCGCCTCAATACCTGCGCGCCTTCCGCGCTCTCTCTGTGTGCTCTCCCATAGATCGGTGAGCATTCGGGCGGCTCTCCGAAGCGTTCGCTCGCAATTATCGAGATTGGCGACGTCGGCTTCCTTGCGCAGCCTCAACTCAACCGTGATGATATCGCCCAAGCATTTTCCAATATCCTCAGGCGCCATGTCGTCAGTTGTCGAGGCCGCAGATACCGCCAGCGCGCTCATGACGCTGCCTCCTTCGGGCGGGAGAAAGGGACGGGGGCACTCTTGCCGGGATAGACACCAATAAGCAGCTTGATCTTTGCCAGGCCCCGAGCGGTGAATACGACTTGAGGCTTTGCCTTCACGTGGCCATCGCTGCTCGTGTACTCGAAAGGCTTATAGTCGAGCAGGCCCGCTTTCTCTTTGTCGGCATAGCCCATCCAGATTTTCTTCGCCTTATCGCGATAGATCCAGTGACGCGCGTTGCATTCCTGGATGAATTCGTCACGGGGCCATCCGCATGACTTCGCAGACTGAGTGAGCGTGTGAAACCCCTTGAGGGAGGCGAGTGTGTTTAGGGCCTCCGCTTTGGGTAGAAGCTCGGCGTTGACACTTTCGAGCGCGATAACCTTCTCAGTGTAGCCGAGAAGGGCAGCCCTCATCGCTGCCGGGTCGTTAAGCAGAATCATCGGGTCGACTGACTTGGGTTCCTCTGCCTTGCGGAAGTACCCGTTCACTAGCTGCCGCTGCACCTGCCACGCGAGATCGTCTTTGAACGACTTAGCCAGCATGGGATAACCGGACTCTGTAATCAGGACCAATCCCTTAGGAGCCGTAAAGCCCAACTCTCGGGCTTCGTCCGAATTTCGGACGAAGTAATCCTCCCCTTCGACAAAGCGCGTCTTGTTGTCATTGAATCGCTTGCGTGCCGTCCCTTCCGGACGCTGGTGCACTGCATCGACCATTGCGAGGGTGACGACGCGCTGCCCTGCATATTCCAGCACGCTGACCGGTTGATTGCAGATCATGATTTCGGTCATGCCACGTCTCCTTTACGAAAGCGCTCGAGCAGAACAGAAGATGAAAACCAACCATCACCCTCAAGGATCTCTGCGACCTCCTTATCGAAGTCAGCGGCAGCGTATTCGCCTTCGGCCCTCATCTTGCAGGCCACCACGATCTCGGCGATCACCTGGTTGCGGCGTATGGCTTCCTTGGTAAGCGCCTCATGCGACAGGGAGGCGAGCCAGTCTGCATCCGCCAAAGGCTTTGCGCCATCAGGCGTATTCGTGCTATCTGCGGTCATCGCAGTGTCCTTTCTGGGTCATTGTTCAGAGGCATCGGGGGATTGTTTGGCGACGTGCCCCGATGCCTGCTTTTCCGAAAATTTGAGCCCGATTTCGATCAGGCGAGTAATTGCTTCATTCCGGCTACGACAACCGGAAGGGATCCCGTATGCGTCAATCCGTTCGCAAACCGACGCCCCGATGCGTAAAGGGAAACGCTTAATAGGCTCCTTCGATATGCATCCGTTGCCATATCCTTTTACCGCGGCCAATGTGCTGTCCTCCGAAGTGGCGCCAAGATTGGCCCACGTCGATGAATAATGCATGTATGAACTGTGATGTCAATTGCAATGTCACGCAACCACGTGCTGAGTCGCTAAGAACGCGAATGTCAGGAGACGACTATGGCTCAGTCACCCGAGAAAGCTACGACAGAACGACGCATACACGTTTTGCCCGTGGAGCTGCTTGAGCGCGTCCGGGCCTATCAGAGCGACAATGGCATAGCGTCGGAGGTTGAGGCAGTCCGGCGTCTGCTGAGCGAAGCCCTCCAGGCTCGCGATTCCGTCGAAGACATTATGAAGCAAGCAAGAGCACAATTTCAGCGGGATCGAGATCTCCGGGCTCTCGCGAGGGACGTTCTCAGCGGCCACATCCTCGTCAAGCAGATCGAGATAGGTGATAGCACCTTGACGTTCCAAACAAGGTCGAACGAAGTCGGGCAAATATCGCGCGACGGCACAATGGCGATAGGCACTTCCGATGAAGATGGGAGGTTTTATGACCTAACGCAATGGCCGCTCAAACCTAAGCGCAACGTATCAAAACCGTCGGATGATCTGGATGCAGAAATCCCATTCTAACCGGCCCTGAACCGGACTGAGACTGGCTGACGAAACCGGACGCTAGGATAGAACTCGCATACCAAACCCGGCAAGAATGTGGCATCATCTTACAATCGCTGGGGAGATGTGCGGGCACATGTCGTATTCAATCACAATTCGTCGTCCAATTCTCGCTTGCGGGATCTTCCTTGCGCTCTCTACCCCGCCGACAATGGCGCAAGACAAGGCCGATTACGCAAACGGAGATGCGTCCAACGGCTTCAGCCCCCAAGCCTATCCCATGTCTCAAAATGGTTGGGCGAGGAATGGGTTCACGCCGGAAGAGCGCGACCAACTTATGGCGGCGGGCCTACCTAGTGGCGATGAGGCCATAAAATGGATGTCGATCACGGGCGAACACACGAAGATGCCGCCATCCACCGTTGGGGAATATTACCGGGCGGGGCAGCAATACGGCTTTGCTGCTGATGACCTAAGGGCGGTGTTCGACGCAATTGCTCAGAATCCCCCAAGGGAGTCCTTGCCTGATCAGGAGATCTATCGTGAGGCGGCTGCCGTCCATCGAGGCAGCAACGCCACGGCGCTTTATCGTGATTACACGGATTTGGCCGCAAAAAAGAAGGTCGAGGCTGAGACCTTGGGAGCGATTGGGCAATATGGCTCAGAGGTAGTCAAGGCCTGCGGCGGGGCGCCGACTGATCTACCGTTGGTGGCGGCTTTTGATGATCCATACGCCCCCAAGGGCAAGTGCTTCACAACCACTATTGCGGTTCGCTGGGGGCAAAAGCAGTGGCTGGATGAGCACACGCTTCTCATCACAAACGCCATGCCAGGGACCGCAGAAGTCTATCCGGCAATCTTCAATGATCCGAAAGGTCATTTGAAGTACGGAAGCCGCGCTCTTGTCGTCGGAAGCGATCCCATCACCTACACCTCTGTCCTAGGCGCGCAGACGGTCGCCCCGACCTTCGTGGTGGTGAAGTATCTGAATTGAGGGTGAGTTTGTGCGTACGAAATTCGTCCGTACAAACGAAAAAGCCCGGCTTTCGCCGGGCCTTCTCTACGTCGCACCAAAGCTTGTTATGGCTCGGCGGCACGACGGCCTTCCAGGAAGGTCTTAGATGCTGATCTGCCTTGCGGCTAGAGAGCAGCGCACGGGAGTAAGATCACCGCCTGGAAACTCGTTGTCAATGATCGCGGACTGGCGAGTAAGCGCGTCTGACTCTGAGGCATGCACTCGCGAGCGAGCGATAAGCAATGCGATTTCGAGTGCCCATTTTGAACGGGGTCCGCTACTGTTCAAATTGAACATATGGGGGATTCCGGTGGCAGCTTCCGAAAAAATCAACATCGAACGCTTGCGCGCGATCTGGGCGTTGGTGGTGTCCGGTAGCACGGAGGGTGAGCGTGACAACGCGCGAGGTCACGCCGAGAAGCTGCTCGAGAGACACGGACACTCGCTCTCTGATGTTCCTAAGCTTCTCAAACGCAAAGGCACTCGTCGAAAGACAACGACGCCGCCCGATTGGTATGATCAGTGGGAAGACCAGGTGCGCCGCGAGAAGGAGGATCTACAACGTCGGGAAGAAGAGGCGCGCGAGGCTGAAAGGAAATCTTGGCATGCGAAGTGGCAGGCTGAGCATAAGGCCGAATACGAAGAGATTCTTGCCCGATTTGGCTCCTCGGAGCAGGTGTTCAAGTTGAACGCAATGGAAGAGGCGATCTTAGAAAGCGTCAAGCCATGGCGCTTTGTCGATAAGACAAGCCATCCGGGATACGAATTCGTCAATTGGCGGGGCCGCTCCAGAGGAGACTTGGGCGATTGGGCAGATGACATCTTGGACGCAATCAAGGGCGCGGTCCCAATGCCACAAACGTTGGCGGAGGCAATGGCAGAGGCGGATGTTTGGGATGCGCTCGGGCACGCCCGGTGGCTAGTATCAAAATATGAGACGTGGGACGCCATTGAGGAAACGTTCGAGCCGCCAGTCAGTCAGCGCGATTGGCTCATCAGAAAACTGGCCGACCGCGATATGCCTGCGGAGACCTTGGAGGACGTAATCCATCGTACTCGAAGGCTTGCCAATAGGGGATACCGCGACGATTACGAACTTGAACTGCTCCTTGCTGATTTAATGCGAGTGCAGAGCGCAAGTGCCGCCGGTAAGGTTGAGGACCCCTGCTACCGCCAACGGGAGGATGTTCAAAATGAACATCCAAGGCCTCCCCTCAGCGCGCGAGAAAGGCGTGTTCAGATTGAACGAATTCTTCAAACGGAAAAAGGGAGGGCAATGTCTCTGAGGCAGATCGCTCGCATGTTCGGCGCGTCACCAGCAACAGTGCTTTCCATCAGAAACAAGATCGAGCAGAGCGCCCCCTGAAGGCGCAGTACCCCATCTTGTCTCGCTCCCCGGCACTGTTACTGATATGATTGCGGCCTTCTTTGCTGGCTGGAGCGCACATGAAACGTCGCCTACTGAGTCTCGCTTTAGGGCTACCTTTCAGCATCTCGTTCGCCGCGAGCGGGCAGGGATACCAGACGCCTCCGACGCCCTTGTCCGGCTCTCCGTCGCTTTCTCCCTGGGCGCTCGGCATGGTTCCCTCGAACGTTTATAGCGCAGCTCATTCGGTCACAGGCGATCCGATCGTTGATGCGATGCCGATGCCTGCCGGTGTTTCTGTCCCTGACCCATCTCGCGCTTTTCCCAAGGTTGACATCAAGGCGGCTTGCTCGGGCATGCCCAGTCAGAGGCAATATGCTATATGCATGAGCACTGAAACGACACTGCGAGGCGAGTTGTCGCAGCGATGGGGCCGAACATCCGCGGCCGTGAGATTGGACTGCCAGGAAAAGGCGAAATCACGCGGGTTTGCACTCTATTACACGTCTTTAGCGACGTGCATCATATCCGAAGGCCGGGCGCTGGAGCAGAAGCAGGCCCAGAAAGAGTACGACGACCGGCATGGAGCGTACCGCGGGGCGCCGAGCAAGCCCGCGTATCCGGAGGAAGCCCTCGAAGACAGGGTGTCAGGATATGTCCAAACATCCTGTAATATGGCTCAAGGGAACGATCGTTTGTGGCGGGCAAAGGCGTGTCGCGTCCTGTCTTCAAGTGGGCGGCGGGATTTTGAGCAAAGCGTGTTGGATGCAATGTCCAGATCAACTTGGTCAGACGATCAGTTGCCTAGCACTATAGATAGCGGTGGGAATATGGTGACGACCAACACCTTTTCAACGAACTAGTCGTTAGCGGCTTGCCAAACCGGAGACACCACCGAAGACGACGCTGAGAAGACTCTGCGGCGGGTTAGCGACCGGTATCAGCGCCCGAGTTCCGCCTTTTTGCACGGACGCTGTATCCGCCGGGTTCTTCTGATTTTCCAGCGCTCCAACACTCGCAGTTTGAGTGTTCACAATGAACACCTCCACACACCGGCATGTCACAAACATCGAATACGCGGTGTCTGCGGTCGTCTCGGTGCTGACCTCCGCGATCAGCATGTTTTTGTAGAGACGCTTTCCCGTGACGATGGTGCAGAGCTGACGAGATTCCTGGAGCTGCAGGAGCGTCTGATAGACCTGCCTGACATAGCCCTCGCCGAAGTTGTCCATCAACCCGGTGATTGATGTTGAGTCGGTAAAGTCCGAAGTGAGCGCCTGAATGCTGCTATTGGACCAACCGTATTCGAGCTCAAGCTCAGCTGGCAGCTTGTAGGCGTGGTCCGTGATCGCGGCCCCTTTCTGGACTGGCTGCGCTGTTATCCCAAGGGCATCACGATGCCGCTCCCTGATGGCGAGGTCAGGGATCACGGTGATTGGAGACACCGGGTTCCCATTCTCATCATTGACATCACCAGCGCCGGTGATTGAGCGGCTTCCCGTGAAGAGAAGGGAGGCCAACCCGAAGGCGGACCCGATCGCTGAGATTGCTTCACTCACATGAGCCTCGTTTTCGCGTTGCGGACAAGATTTGCACTCGCCTGATTCTGAGCGCGCAGGATGGATTGCCCTGTCTGTTCAGGATTATGCGAGCCGTTGACCGTGATGTGGTTGGTTTGAGTAACCGTTACTGGCTTAGCGCTCGCGATGCTTGTCGTCTCAGGCGCTTTGGGCCGCTCATCAACTCTAGGCTGAACGTGATCCATTCTACTTAGAGCGAACTGATATTCTTTGTCCTTGTATGGGTCGTATCCGTTCTCTCTTTTCGTGATTGCATGCATCAGCTCGGAGAGTTGCCCGGCGTTGTCAGGATCTAGGGCCTGAGTTGCGCTCACGTGCATAGCGTTGGCCACAGAGGTGATGTAGCTCGCTGTGTCGTTGTTATCCGAGCTAGGCGCCCACTTGGAGATGATGCCCTTAACCGTGTTGATGTGATCCCGGCTCATGTATAGTCGAAGCTGGTCCGCCATTGCGTTCAGGCCGGCCTGAGGTGTCGCAAATTCTGCAAATCTAGGGTCTGCCGTGCCTGCTTCTAGGTGCGCATCCTTCTGCCCAACAAATACCAAATTGCCTGGGTTGTTGTTCCTTATTCCCCGAGGCATGCCCAGCTTATCCGCCACCATGCTTCCGTAGGTTCTCACCATCTTCTGGAGTCCGGGCGCTTCGTCCTCTGCGTCCTCGTGCAGGGCCGCTCTCGTCTCCTTCACATCCTTCCACGCCGCAGCAAAGCGCCGATGAAGAAGATCATCGAGCGCCCTGGCCACCCCACCAATCAGATGAACGGTCTGCAAAAACGTGGTGCGCAATTCGTTGCGGAGGAAGGTGACGAGAGGCGTGAGCCAGCGCTGAGCGCGGGGCCACATGTCATCGAAGAGCACACCAATCTGATGCAGGGCATCCATTGCGGCGTCGATGCCGGGCTTCCACTGCGCCCAATCGATCAGGGATGTCCCGCCTGCCTTCCACGTCTTGTAGTCGTCGTAGAGGGCTATGATTGCTCCACCGATCGCGAGCAAGCGTCCGAGCGGCGTTGCGAGGAAGCCTCTATTGAGCAGCCTCCAGGCAACCCCAAGCGCGCCGATGGTCACGATCCACGTGCGTGTGCTCTGATCAAGGTTGTTGAAATGGTCCCACAGGTCAGAGAGGATACCGACGCCGCGCCCGAAAAGCTGAGCTAGGGCGTCTCCGAGGGCCAGAACGAAGCGCGTTGCGCGCACGATGATATCGGTTATGCGGTCAAAGTTATCGAGCATGAGCTTGCGGAACCGGACGATATCACCCCCAACGCCTCGTTCGAGCGAAATGGCGACCTTGTCGCGCAGCGCCTGAAAAACGAGGCCGAGCGAGCGAAGCTGCTGCATGAACGTCGCTGACGAGCGCGCCGCCTGGTTCTGATCGACGCCAGCCCGGCGGTAGATGTCTCGGTACTCGTTGCCGAACTGACCAAGCCCGCGCCGCATGGCCTGAAGCGTGTTTTCATCGATGCCCAGAACCCCGGCCTGGGCTTTTGCTTGATAGTAGGGCTCCGCTTGGAACTGCTTCGCCAGATCCTGCATAACATCGGCGGTATCGCGCAGCTCACCGTGCGTGTCGCGGGTCTGAACGCCCAGGCGTGCGATGAATGATTCACCGCCCGGATTGGAGCGCAGGAAGTTGCCCATGGCCTGAAGGCTGCCACGAGCGGCCTCTGCGCTGCCTCCCATCTGCCCGACCGCGTAGGCAAAAGCCTGCATGCCCTGTGCGGAGGATTGGGCGCGCTGGCTGGAGTAGTAAAGCTGCTCGTAGGACTGTGCGACCTTCGCGACCGAAGCGACAATGCCAGTCAGCGAGCCGACAACAGCCAAAGCGGCAGTCTGCGCGCCCTTGAGTGCCTGTTCGAACCTCTGCTCGCCAGCTCGATCTACCGACCAGCCAAGGCTAACCAGAAATTCTCGAATGACACCAGCTTCAGCCATATTCAGTCTCTCTTTCGCGCGGCTTCACTGGCCCGGAATTCGTTTTCGGCCTGGCAGTCCAAGGCGTCATGCAAGAGTGCGATCTGGAGTAGGGTAGTTGACCCGTCGTCCAGATCACTGATGCGCAGATGGCGGGTCATCACCGGGCGAAGGAGGTAGTCTTCGTCATCCGGGAGCCTGACAGCCTCGTAGCTTAGGCCACCGCCGCGTCGTTCGAATCTGACGGGGCGGTGGGCATAAAACCCGCCAGATTGTCCTGCACCACGGCACCGGCCAAACGCAGCATCATCTGCATATCAATCCAGTCGTAGCGGAGCTGACCGCCGGGCAGCGCGACGTTGCAAACGGTGCCGTTGTCTCGATATTTCACGACTGACAAGCACGTATCGAGAACATAGTCACAATCGGCGTCGGAAAGGTTTGCGATGGAGGAGGCGACCTTCGAAAGGTCGACGTCCCCGCTGCTGGTAATTCCGGGCAGATCGCTCTTGCCGCCATTGCCGACCATCGCGGCGAAGAGCGGGGCCAAACGACGCGCAACATGGAACTGCTGCCGTGCGCTCAGGCGCCCCGTGATGAACGCCTTCTCACCAATTTCGATATCGGCCATTAGCTGTAAGTCCCCAGGAAGCCAGTGATTTTACCGGACCGGAATGCCCACGTGACCGTCCCGCCATCCTGAGCGTAGTCGAGGTTGGGCTGACGCGTGAAAGCGCATCCAGCACAGACGATGCTGTCGTCTGAGTTGTTCTGGTTGATCGTGATCACGTTCTTGCCCCACGCTGCCGAGGTGATGCGCTGAGCATTGTAAGCAGCCATCAGGATCGCATTGTAGGGGCTTGTCTTGAGAAGTCGGACAGTGACCGACCCCGCATTGCCTGCGTGAAGGGAGTGCATATAGGAGCCATCAGCGCCGACGGTGAGGTTCGTTTTGTCGCCTTCCATCTCGATTGAGATGCCTTCCTCGCTCGCGCCTGCCTCATTTCCCATAGAGCATGCAAGGCCGACACCGACGATGGACGCGGTTACGTCGAGGAACGAATAGGTGGATCCAGTAGCCATGTTTCAGTTCCTCAATTGACGATGTTGACGAGCACGTTCGAAGAATGGACCGCGCCCGCCAGTTTACAGGCAATCTGCATCGTCACGGCCTTGCGAGCGGCCCGATCAGCTGCGCTCTGGGATGCGATAGGGGGCTTGTAGATGTAATAGCCGTCGGTCAGCGTATCGCCCGTATTGATCGCCCCGATCGGCGGCCCCTCCCATACGCCTGGCGCGAAGAATCCGTTGGCGACATAAGCTTGTGAGACGCTGTCGTAGTCAGCCTTGAGCGTCGTCATGCCTGCGTCTGTCTGCGGTATCTTGGTCGCAGCGTAGAGCCTGTTGAAGCCTGCCGTCTGGAGGGAATTCTGGTAAGCATCTGCCCCGATGCGAACGTCGATGAACGTCCCATTCGACATGACGCCCTGCTGGATGATCGCGGTGCCATTCTGGTAGTTGACGAAGTAATTGCAGTTCTTCGCATCCAGCGCGTTCGCTTGCGTCTGGCTTAGCGTCTCAGCAGCAACCCCGGGCTCGCTCTTGAATTTAAGCGTGATGACCGAGTTGTTCGCCGTATAGTCCACCGTTGCATTGCGACCGAAGAGGGATGCCGCTGCATAGGGGCTGCTGCTCGAATACTGACAAGCCGTGCGTGACAGATTGGCCTGCTTAAGCAGATACGCGAGGTCGGTGGTCGATGTGGGGTCCATCGCGCCAGCCTCTTGCGTCGTCACGAATAGCGTGCGTGAGGGGGAAAGCCCCTCTATCATCTGGGCAGCCGCGACGACTGCGCTATCGGCAGGCGCGGTGGCGAGGGCGATCACGCAGCCATACCAGTCTCCAGAAGCGCTTGCGAGACGAGCGATCGTATCGGTGAGTGCTTCTCCCTGACGCTCTTCGCCCACATAGAGCGTCGAGGGCTGGGGCGACTGCGAGAAGAACATGTCTCCCGCCAGATATTCCGGCACTGTCGTGCCGAAATCCTCCGCAAGAGCGGCGAGGGACGTGTAGGCGCGCAGGTTTTCAGTGGCGCCTAATACGCCAGAGGAACCAATCACGAGGAGTGCGCCGAAATTGCGCGTTCCGGCGGCTGTCGGTGATAGCGTGACGGTCACGCTGACGATGTCTGATACTGGCAATCCGGCGCTCATGACGCAGCATTCTCCGTGTTGAAGGTGTCGGTAGTTGTTTCCGTCTGGAATGTCCCCTCGGAGGAAAGAACGCTCTGCAGCGGATAGGTGCGGACGGCATGGCGCCTGATCCGCAAGCGTATGTCTGTTCGAGGCAACCACTGCTGATTGACAAGTGACGGCAGTCGATCGATGCGGCCGATGTCCAGCATGGCCATGCCGTTGGCCTGCAGAACGCCTCGGTTGACGCCAAGCGTCAGTCCGTCGCGCAGGCGAGACGCAAAGCCCGCCCCGTTCGGCCCATAGAATGAGGCGAGCAGTTCGAATGTCTCATGCCTGCCGACATCAATGCTGCCGTCCTGGTTGACCGTCTGATAGGCATTAATGTCATGAGACTGGCTCACAACCCCGAGCGCACACCAGTCGGTATCTGGGGGAGGCTGTTTGGGCGGGCGCGGTTGCCAACGCCTGCGCACATAGTCTCGTGGCAACCCGGTAATCGCCGCGACAAAATCGCCGAGCAGGAGATCGAGTGCCGCATCCTGATCGATATTCTCGGCTGAAGAAGGAAGAACGGCTCCGGTCGCGCTGGTCATAGATCAGTCCTCGTTCTGAAGCGCCAAGAGGGCGCAGCGCGCAACAGAGAACCCTGCACCGAAAGCGCCCCAATCATCGACCGAGACGACTGTGTAGGTCTTGTTGTTGGCGATGATCTCGTCCGCCGAGAGCGCCCCATCTCCAGCGAGAAGATTGAAGCGCGAATATAGTGAAATACCACCGGAGAGCCGTTCTGCATCAGGTAGGCGCAGAAGCTCCTGGGACGTGATCGGCACAGCGACGCCGTGAAACTCGAAAGTCGTTTTCTCGACTGTCGCCTCTCCGCGACCGTCCGTACCATCCTGCATGCGCGTCACGATAATCGTCTGACAGAAGTCCGGATCATCGAGCAGGTCTGCGACGTCCAACATGGGCATTATCGGCGCGTCCTTATGTCACGGATCACGTAAGTGACGTGGGCTTGCAGGTCGCCGGTGTCGATAAGCGGCTGCGCTAGTTCCGTTGAGGGCGCCATTCCTGCGCGCCGGCTCTGAAGTTCCTGAGAGGCGCCGGTGTCTCCCACCTTCTTTGCTCTGATGCGGGCTTTGAGTGTGGCGTCTGAAAGGGGAACAAAGGGGCCCACATCCATCTTGTCTTTCACCGCCGCTTCAGCGCTCAATCCGATAGCGGCCAGCGCCGTCTCAACGGCAGCAGCATCCCCACGAAGCGCGGCTTCTCCTGCTTTGCGCAGCCGATTGATCGACTGCTGTTCCACCTCTGCCACGCCGGGCACCAGGAATGGCCGTGCGGGGAGATTGCGGCTGGGATCGCCGGTTTCGAGCACGTATCCGATCAGCGCGTTGCTTGCGTCTCCGCCCTCATTTCTCTCAGCATTCTCTTCCGGGATGCCGACGAGAACGCGTTTCGATGTCAGCGCAGTCACAGCCTTTCGCATCTCGGTCAGGCGATTGGCTTTGATTGTCACCCCCGTTTTCACAGCTGCGTCCCTCCCGCCCCGAATAGGCTGACGAAGGCCCAGTATTGGCGTCCATAGGATGTCGTATTCCAGAACCCGGCGTCGTCATAACCGCCGATCGACGTATCGTAGGACTTCGACAGGGGGCCGACACTCTTGGACGAGATGACGCCCACACCTGGTGTCGCGCCTCCTTGAACCGCCGCAGCAGTCTGCGCGCCCACAGTCAGCTGATGAGCCACGAACAGACCAATTCCGAGATTGGTGCTTGCTCCCCATCGCGCCTCGTCAACGAAAGACCTTCCTATCTGCAGCCATAAGGAGATGGTCGGCGTCGGAAAGCGCGTAGCATCGCTGAATTCAGGAAAGAGGGTGAGAAAATCCGAGGCGGTCATGCCGCTGTTTGTGACGCCCGCCACGACGTCTTGGCTGCTGGTCAGGCCTAGGTTCGGCTGTGTCTGCATCGACTTTTCCTTCGAAAGCGCTTGGGACTGCAAGACTGGCCGCACAGCCGTTCGACTGGATTTCCGAAGTGCAAGAGCGCGCCCCGGCGAAGACGCACCTTTCCCGCACGCTCGGATGCTCCGCCTCGCTCTCGCTCAAATCCAGCCACATCGGTGGATGGACATGATGCTCGCGCCCGTCTTCCCTTTTGAGGAAGAACGGGTGCTGGACGATAACGAGAGGCATCCCTCAGATGCCGTATCGGCTGCCGGTCGTCTCGGCATAGACAAACTCGACCTGGCCCAAGAGTGACCAGTACGTCGTGCGCAGCCACATGTCCTGGTAGGTGATTGGGGTCTTCTGTAGCGGCACCAAAGGATAGCGAATGAGGTTCAGATCCTTCGTATAGGCGAACATCATGTCTGCGCCGCCCGTACCCCGACCGATGCACCATTTGCACGGCAGGATCGATAGGCGCTCACCAGTGCTCTGGGTGTAGGGATTGTTGACCCGCAGATATTCGAGGATCGACTGCGTGCCTGCACTCGAAACCGTTTGGTTCAGAAGTGAGAACTGAGCCGGGGGCATCAGAATATGGGACGGGACGTACTTCCACCCGGACGTCGCCCAAACGTCGGACTGAAGCGCCAGCACATCGGCCTGGATCTCTGCTGGCGTGTTGATCTTGCTCGCAAAAGAGGTGCCGTTGTTTGCGCCGGTGGCCGCAACCTGCGACGACACCGCTGCCGGGTTGTTCAGCATCCCGTAGGCACCCTGGAAAGACGGCTCACCGATGTAAACCATCTCATCGATGTCCATCTGGTGCTTCAGATTGATCGCAGCCAGCTTTTGAGCATCGATGGGGCGGCCCAGGCGCATCGCCTTCTCGAGCTCTCGGTAGGTGTACTGAAGCGTTGAGCCCCATTCACGCAGCGGCTGCGCGATCTTGTCGATATCAACCTGTGCGGCGGGGATCGCCGTGCTTTCGGCACCGATCCAGTTCTTCCCAGCAGGGTTAATGCCGCCAACGCTTCCGAACGAGGAGCGCGTGAACGACGACAGATCATCGGAGACGCTTACGTCCTCGCGGAGGTCGATGTCTCGCCCCCACGTGACCATGGCCAAAGGCTCGTGAAGCGTGGGATCGAGGCGTTCCAGCTCGCCGATAAAGAAGTTTCCGACACTGTCCATGGTCGCAGCATCGAAGGTGAAGGCACTGTCCAGCGTCCGGGCGCGAACGATGGACGGAGAGGAAAGCGCCGTGGATGCGCCGCCCTTGACGGAAGAAGTCAGCATGTAGGGATATTCCATATCAAGATGGGCGCGCTCAGGCGCCGCGGTAAGGGGCGATTTACTGGAGATTGAACGAGATCTCGGTGATGCCGTCCGAGCCAGCTGGCCCTTCGAAGCGCGCATTTGGCAACTCGATCTGGTTTCCTGCGGTCGCATCAACGGTCGCTTCAAAGCCCCCGATGAACTCCCCGGTTCCTGGATTGGCTACTCGCACATAGACTGGCGAGCCCTTCACCGGAGTACCGGCCCCGTTGAGCACAACGCTCATGAACCCGCGGCGGGCAGTATCCTGAGCGCCCCCATTGATCTGAGGGTAGGCAGTGCGCCCGGTATTGGTGACGGCCCTTCCGGGGTACGACCGAACGAGGAGCCCTGCGATCTGCGATGCAGCTTCGCCGCCGGTCAGGGGAGTGATCTGGCCGGACCCATTATATTTGACTGGCAGCCCGAAGCCATATGCCGACCAGTTTGCGGCCGGGTCGAGCGACTCTGGCGTGATATCTCCCGGTGCGGGTTCGCGCGACAGTGTGCCGGCATAACCGGTATCAATGCGGAATTTGTAAGCGGTCATGATCGGACCTTATGCCTGGCGCTTTGCGAAGAACTCGCGGTTGCGCTGGTTGATGGAAGCGGCGGTGACGCCCGCGCCGGCGTGATTGTCGATGCGCGATGGCGAGAACTGTGAGCGCGGTGCGTGGTTGGCGCGGCGGATCGCATCGCCTGCTGCACGGAAGGCGTTGAACACTGCATCGTGCGTCATCACCTTTGTTCCGCGCTTGCCGACGAAGTGCTTGACGATTGGGGCCTTGTCTGCGTCGGCCATTGCGGCATCCAGCGCCCGACAACGGATCGCGTGGATCGCATCGCGTTTGGTGACTGCCGTGCCCTTGGCATCCATCGTCGGTGTTTTCTGACCGGGGTTCAAAACCTCTGCCGTCGTAATGGCGTCGCGGAAGACGGTCGTGAACGCAGCGTCGCCAGTCGGAGCACGATTGGTATCGTCCAGACGTTCGGCTTCGTCCTCAATCTCCGAGACTGCGGCGGCTTCCTCGTCAGCCGTACTGCGTGCTCCAGCGGATTCATCAGCGCGCGCGATGTCGCTCGGCGTCAGCCCGCACATGGCAAGGCACTCGCGGATCTTGTCCTCGGACATGCCTTCGGCGCGCATTTTCGCGGCCATCCGGTCCGCAGCGCTCTGCTCGGTTGGCTCGGCATCGGTCACAGGCTTGACCATCGCCTCGATTTTGGCGGCGAGGGCTGCGATCTGCTCCTTGATTTCGGCCAGCGGATCAGCGTCGGTCGCAGGCTTGGCGACGGTTGGCTCGATACGCTCACCATTATCGCGGGTGCGCCGATCGGTCGTGGTGCTCCCGCCCTCGGGCTCTTCCTGCGATCCTTCTCGGATCGCCTCCTCAACGCCGTCGGCGTCGTTAGTCGACAATGCGGTCAGGAGCTTGTGGCCCCAAGACTTTTTCTTGAAAGCCATCCGGCCCTCCAACAGTGGTGAAAGTTGATCACCGACGGCGCACTGCGCGCCACCACGCCCGCGCATCACAAGTGCGAGGTGGTTTCCGATGATGTTGCGTTGCTTGTAGTGGCCCGGCGCGCCCTCTATGGGCTCGTAATCAGCGTCGTAGCCGGGAGAAACCTCGCGCCATCCACGCTTCTCGATCGCTTCAATTGCGCGCTCGTCACGGATGATCGCATCCCCTACAAGCATGTCCTTTTTCTCGCCCTCACCGCGCCTAAGATGCGTAAGTGTTCCACGGGAGAATGATTGGTAATTCGCCGGGTTGAGCATCACGCCAGGCGGATGGTTGAGCGTGATTGGCACGCCCTCGAACGAGGTGATTGCATCGGGGTGGAAGAGGGTCTCGGCATCACGGTGAACCGTGATCGTGCCGTCCTTCGCAGGGTCGACGGGCAACTCTGACTGGTGGTAGGTCATCTGACCAAGGCGGGCGATTGGGACATCCCGGCATAGCAGAGAACCATCTGGCAATCGCTCGCGCGTTTCGCCTATTCTCTGCACCGTATAGACATCCGCGCCCCGTCTAGGGGCGAAGTCACATGTGGAGATTTGTTTGAGCACAAGCACAAGTCCTGAACCAATTGATATCGGTTGGGTGATCGAAGAGCTGCGCATGGTCGCGCACGAGAACGCCGATTGCGGCGCGTTGGAACCGGCCCTTATGGTGAGGGAGTCACCAGAATATGCCGGCGCATGGCTAATCGTGCAGTGGTGGCGCTATCTGATCGAGGTGGCGCCAAGAGACACCAAAGCCGGCGCCATGCTTTCGCTCATCAAGGGCGAAATCACCGAGGATGATTGGCCAGAGGGAGCTGACGATAGGCGGGCGCCGGATTTGAGTATCTTCGGACTATGAAGTCTGATCGTCACCGCGGTCTAAGCTACGGGATCATAGGAAGCGCCCGGGTGGCCCCATGATCGCTCTGATCTTGATATCCTGAAGGGCCTTATTAACGGCGTTTTCAGCAGATTGTTTATCGGAATTCAGCACTGCCCGCTTTCCTGCTGCCACCGCGGTCTCTAGGCGTTCGATTGCGCGCTCGTGTCGCTGATATTGTTCAAACCTTTCCCGATGGACCCATCTGAACATCACATCTCTCCATCCAAGATCGGCACCTGGTAGCACCGACAGTTATAGATGCCGCCCGGCATGAGGGGCTGACCGTCAACCACCGGCGGATTGGCATACTCACATATCGCGCCGTTCATCGCTTTGTGACTCGCGCGCGTTCTGGTGTCTCGATGACTACGCCAGCGGAAGTGCGTGCACCCCGCAGCCTGCGCTCGTACCTGCGTCAACACTGAGGAGGCGCGGGCCGTTTCGGTCCTCGCAATGCAGATCGCTCGGCTCTCAGCGACTTCGCCCGACCTCATAATCTCTTCGACCATTGATCGCGATCGAGACCCGCTGATTAGACCTTCGCGCGCCAGCTTCTGGATGCGTTCGGCGGCTTCGCGGGGCAGGGACGTGATTAGATCGACCTGCTCGCGTTGAAGTGCCTGCATCATTGCCCCTGTAGGGGCCGTCTCAATCTCGCGTCGCAATTCGCGACCAAGCATTGACGCATGCGCCCGCCATTCTCGGCTGTTTGTCGCGTTGGCGGCCTCCACCATCCGCCGCGCTGTCGTTTCCGCCCACGGGGCGAGCAAGCGCTCGTATCGTCCGAGAGCATCAACGATTGATTGAGATGACGCACCATCTCCGGGCGCTGCTATCTCGGCCAGCTCTCCGATATGGCGGGCGATCTTGCGCAGAGACCGCTCGTAGTAGAGCGCCAGGCTTTTGGTTGGCTCGAAGGGCTCACGTCGCTGCGCCCGATCTAGGGTCAATGATCGAATGAGCATCATGAGGCCTATCGAACGGTAGCTTCGGGCGGCTCGTTTTGAAGATTCTGCTCGCTCGCGGGCACAACGACAGGCGAGGGCGGCCCTTCGATCTCTCCCGGGTCCGGTGGAGCATTTTCAGCGCTTCGAATGCTTTCCTCGGTTATCGAGTGCCACATCCCGTCAATTTCTGACCCCGAACGCAGTTCAGACAAGGCTGTCGCGCGGTCAACCAAGCCAGCATCGAAAGCGCCGACTGCTGCTGTTGTGCGAGCAGTCATGATCTCGGCCTTTTCCTTATCAGAGAGACCCCAGAGTGAGGCAAACCTGAAATCGAAGTCCTCTGGCGGCGGCTTATCAAGCTCCGAGTAGCACATCACTTCCAGCAGCAAATGGACGCCGCGACGCAAGAGGTTCTCCTGCTTCTGTGCCACCCCGTCATAGTACTGGCGCAGATCGCTCTCGCCCGTGCTGAATCCTGCAGGTGACTGCCCGAGCAGGCGCGTCATAGGAATCTGAATGGCGCCGGCTATTTGCTGGGCAAATTGCATCAGAACGTCGTTGAGCCCGGAGAAGGTGTAAGTGAGGGCCTGGAACTCATCCTCGCTGTCGATAACCGACATGCCTTCGTTCGACTGAAATGCTCGAATGTTGTCGATCTGCGCCATGACACCACGCTTGGCGCGCTCATCCAGACCGCCCATTACAGTCTTGTAGCCCTTGACCTTCATGACGCGAAGGTGAGCCTTATAGACGAGCTGCGCGGCTCCAAGTGTGGCGCTATCGAATGCCATCAAGACATCCATGATGCGCTCGACTATCGACATCCCCCAGCCGTTTTCATACTGCCGCTGGTACATCGGCAAGCGCACTCCGTCGAGCCGGATAACGCGGCTATGATGGACGACCTGACCTTTAAACGCATCGGCGTCGGGAATGACACGATAGTATTTCGGCTGCCCGAGAGCGGGCCCGAAATCGTCGATCGTATCAGCGTAGTCCGGCGTGACAATCCAGCGATCGATAGCATAGAGGCCGAGAAAGTCACCCTTCCGAACTGTTTCGGGGCGCAGGGGCGTGGCCGGATCCTGCCCCTTGATCATCATGATCGCCAAGGCGCCGCCGTACAGCCTAGACCATTTGATTGTGTCTGCCAGCGCCTGCCATACGCCAAGACGCGACATGCCGCCATAAAGACGACTGACGTCGTGGGGTTCGAGCCCGCCAGTCACTTCAATCCCCGCGCGGGTCATATCTTCCGCAACGCTATCAACAGCGTTACCGATGATCCATGACCCGCGGTATGCGGCCTCTAGCTGCACTCGGTTGCGCGTGATGAACTGAAACGCGTACTTCCCGGCGGAGAGGCCGTTATCCTGGCCAAGGCCGGTACGGGTGCGGGGATTTACATACCCATCTACGGTGCTGGCACGGGCATGCTCAGGCCGATTTCGGCCTCTGCTGCGATTTCGCGCCATGATTCAATCCTTAGTTTGCCAGTCGGGCGTAAATCGCCGTCCAATCCGCTTCGCCGCCGAGCATCAGCTCGGTGATCGCCCAGACTGCGGCATCCGCGCGATCAGGCGATTTCGCGCCTTGGTATCCAGCCGTCGAGAACTGGACCAGTTGCTCTTCCAGATCGGGAAGGCGTCCATGGTGGACTACCCGTCCTTGCTCATAAAGGCCGGCAACAGGCTGCGCTCGCGCAACTTTCCCACGCGATGCGGTGACGACCTTCACCGGCACAGTATCCCGCACCGATCGTAAATTTGCCTCGACAAGAGCGCCGCCGAAATTGCGTTCAGCTACAATGACGTCTGCTCGCCACCGATCGTACGCTGAAATCGCAACGTTGGCCCATTGCGACGGCCCGTAGCGGCCGCTGAGATCTTCCAGGACATGACCGACGCCGTCCGGATCAAGGCCACACACCGAGATCCCAATCTCGTCCGAGCGATAGTCTTCTTGCCCCTCACATCCCGAGGGGTCCACGGCGACTACAATCCGGGACATCTGATCGCGGATAGCATCCAGATTGCCGTCGGTAACCATAGGTGCACGCTTGATGCGGTCCAGTACCCAAAGCGCACCCTCAATGGCGGTCTGATAATTGCCATAGAGAAACCTCTGGCGCTCTTTTTCGGGAAGGCTCTCCAGCTGCGACAGGTACGCTTCAGATAGATTTTCCCGGTTGGAGCCTGGATTGATCTGCATCGTAACGTAGTCGCCTGTGTCACGCAGAGGCTCGCCTGATTTGGGCTCGATCTTCTCCTCGAACAATCCGTACAGCCAGTGCGAGGTCGTTGGCGGGTTAGCGTCGATATACTCACGCACGCGCAGGTCAGACTTTTGGGCCAAGCGCGTCAGCAGCATGTTGCGTGCGCCGTAGCTGATCTGGCTCGCTTCGTTCAGATAAACCGTGGCGAACTCCAGACCTAGGATCTTCTCAGTCCTGTCCGAGCTGTCGAGGCCATGAAACAGGATCTCGGAGCCATTGGGAAACGTCACAAACCAGTCTGTCTTGTTGAGGCTGTACGGCGCGCCGGGGAAACAAAGGCTCATGACCTTCGGGAATGTATCGAAGATGACTGAGTGTTTTAGCGCGTTGAACCTGTGTCTAAACACACCATGCCTAGTTCCTGGCACGCGCATCGCCCGCATCACCATCGCGCGGATGAGAACGAATGTCTTGCCAGAACGCGACCCGCCGCGAAGCAGGATGTGGGTGGCGGGAGAGGCGAGGAGCTTATTGGCCTCAGACTGCCCTGGGTTGAGGCGGAATGCCATTACAGATCCATGTCTTCCTTACCGACCGTGAACGTAAATTGTCCCGTGTGTTCCTGAGTGATCTTGTCGCCGTAAACCTTGGGCATCATCTTCGAGAGGAACCACTTGCGGGCATCCACTCGCAGGCGCGAACGCTGCACCACGTCCGAGTTCACGCCCTCCGACCCATCCTCTTTCGTGTACGTGTCGTTGGCCCCATCGTCCGCAATCTCAATGGTTTCCTCTGCCATGGAGTGCAGACCCATCTCTTTTGCGCGTGCGTATTGCGCGGAAAAACCTTCCCGATCATCGACAACCCATCCGCGAACGGTGGACTCCGATGGGAAGCGTTCTTCAGTGCATATGCGGCGGAGGGACTTTCCTTCAGCGAGCAGAAGGCAGATATCGCGCGCAAGCTCAGCGCAATATCCGCTCGGCCTGCCACGGGGGGCAGGTGCCTCGGCTTTTGCTTCGGCTACCTTTCCTGGTCGCCTCGCCATCCGTCTTCTCTCGCCTGTATCTGCATTTCACGCGCCACGAATGACGCCACCTGATCGGCAACAACGAGCGCCACTTTTCCAACGCGCTCTTGCCGGTCCGCCATCCTGATCATCTGGGGTGCGCATCGGACGACGCACTCGCCACGAATGCCCAGACGAAAAGCCTGCGCCCAATGGAGCGGCATGTCCGAGCGGTGCCGGTTCTCAGGATCTGCAAGGATTATGCACCCGGCAGCGTCGTCGCCGTTGGCGGCAACCACAATAAACCGGGCGTCATTCACGCGCAGCACATCGCCCTTCTCCAATCGAACCGACTGAGGGAGCATGACGAACCGCGCAATTTTGGAATTCTAGCGAGAATTAGCACGCGGTTTGGTCAAGGTACAGCGTTAATTGCGCACTGCCTCTGCAAGCCGCTTCTGTTCCGCTACTGCGCCGCGATAGATGGACGGCAGCAGCTTGAGCAGCATGACGGCGCGTTGTCGGATCGCCTTGCCACCGGGCGTTCCCTTAATGTGGGGAACGAGATCACGGGCCATCTCGCTGAATGAGTGTTCGGCAATGAGGAGGCGAACGAGGAAGTGGTGAGTGTCAGCCCCGAGACTGTCACGGATCAGCGCGATACGGTGCCCACCATGCGCCCGGTTGAGCCCGAAAGTGATGGCATCGCCCTTCACATAATCGTCCGGGACAGGATCGCGCATGAAGTCGGCATATCCGAAATTCGCATACTGGTAGTCGTCTATCCAGTGGTTCGCGACTGTTTCGCTCTCGGAACTCAGTTCGCCAGACTCACGCAGAGACAGGAGGGCGCGCACTCTCTTGCGACTGTCACGAGCGCCGAAATAGTCCGGCTTGGCCATGCGCTCTTGAGTAGGGCCAAGCGGCTTTGCGGCACGCGCAGCGAAAGGCCGATCCTCCGCTTTGGGCTTGGACATTTCGGAGATCGTTGCTGCGATTTCGGGGGATATGGCCATACCTAAATTCTACCAGAACCAGCCCCTCGGTACAACGAAAACCCCGTCAGAACTCCGCCAAAACCCCCACCGCATCGGCTGGCGTCATTCCCCGCAACCAAAGCCCGACCCAGAACCCCGGATCGTCGTCCGTCACGCGCTGGTCGGGGTCTCGGCTGGCGAGCGTGTCGGCTAGGTCTCGCCAGGTGGGGAAGGGGAGGGTCACGCCGCTAAGTCGTCCCCATCATAATCATATCCTGGGTCTTCGTCATCGTTTGC
>NZ_JBBCQM010000019.1:0-27984 GCF_037150015.1 Asaia sp. VD9
GCCTGGTTTCCGACGACGACGGCATGGCCGTCGACATTGCCGGTCACGCCAAGGCCGGTCTGAGACGCGAAATCCGCGACCGACGCGGCCTGTATGCCCTTCGCTTCCATCGCGACGACCAGCGCGTGGGCGAGGGGATGTACGGACCGTGTTTCCAGCGACGCCGCCAGGCGCAGGACGGTCTCGGCGCCCCATTTGCCTGCTGTCTCGGTGGCGATCAACCGGGGCTTGCCCTCGGTGACGGTGCCGGTCTTGTCGATCACCAGCGTGTCGACTGCATCCAGCGCTTGCAAGGCTTCGGCATTGCGGACCAGCACGTCGGCACGTGCGCCACGTCCGGTGCCGACCATGATCGACATTGGCGTCGCCAGCCCCAGCGCGCAGGGGCAGGCGATGATCAGGACGGCGATGGCACTTTGGACTTGTAACGGTTTTGTGCCGGTCAGGAAGTGCTTATGCCACTCTTGCTTCAAAAGCGAGTGGGTTGATACCGCCCAGATATGAATGGCGTCGACGTGGATTGTAGAAACCATTGATATACTGGAAGATGGCGGTGGTAGCCTGACGGCGTGGCCCTCAGGATAAGTCGTGTCCAAAATGGCGCGCTCGAGAACCCGACGGAGAGCACGCGCCCCCCCGCAACCACTTACAGTTTCTGAAACCCCGCTAAGTCGCTGACTCAGCGGGGTTTTGCTATGCGTAAACTGAGGCCATCTTCTAGAGAATTTTTTAATTCCAGATGTTTAGGGGAAATAAGTTCAAAGCGGGGGTATCATACCGCGCAACCTCTTGCGATTATCCGCATTGACGTGAGCCGCTGTTACAATCAGGCTTAGAAACGAATGTAATTTTAGTTTCTGGATTGATGACCGACCTGATTCTAGACCTTATCCTTCGCTGGCGGGACGATCCGGCAGGGACCTATCAGAGCTGGTTTCTGTGGGACGAACGTATCAAGAATTTTCGGTCTATCCGCCGTGGTCTGCAGCAGGTCGTTGCCGAGATAGCCGAGAGCACATTCGGGGTTGCCTATCGTGGTTCCTCTCTGGAAACGGTCGTCCATTCGATTGCGGAGCAGCGCCAGATTTTCAAGGGTGCGGATCACGCCTTCCTGTGGAAGCCGAAGCTGCGCATTCCCGATATCTACGAAAATCCTGCCAACCAGAAAGCATTCGGGCTGCTTCTTGATACCTGTCTGTGCTGCAATACCGAAGAGCATGTGGTCTCGGCCATTCATGCGATTGATGCCCGCAAGATAAAGGGACTGGGACCAGCCGTCGCCAATCTGCTGTATTTCCTGCACCCCACAATCATGCCGCCTTTCAATACGGCGATCGTGAAGGGCTATAATGCCCTGACCGGATCAAAGGTGAAGCTGGGGCGTTGGGAGGAATATCTTGCCATGCGGCAGGGCATCCTGAAGCTGAATGCGACTTATCGTTCGCTGCTGTCCAATGATCTGGGCGCCATTGGAGGACTGCTGTTTGACGTCGGAAGCGGACGCTATACGGCGCCGCCTCTCAATGATGATGAAACAGCGCGAAAACTCTGGGAAGCCGATCTTCACCAGGTGAGGGAGCAGAGCGCAAAAGAAGCCCGGATACTCGCCGCAGAGCGGGAAACGGATCACACCCATACCGAAATTCAGGGTTGGCTTCGCGATCTGGGGCTTTCCCTAGGGTATGATGTCTGGATTGCTGCCAATGATCGTGGCCGTCCATGGCAGGACGGTAAATTGGGAGATGGCTGTCTGTCGATGTTGCCGGGGTTCACGACGGAAACGCAGGGAGCGGAATCCGTGCGCCTGATCGATGTTCTGTGGCTCGGTCGGGAAAGCCACAGGATTGTGGCAGCCTTCGAGGTTGAGCATTCAACGACCATCTATTCCGGCATCGTGCGGATGCTGGATCTTGCTCTCGGGTCAGAGGCGCAGGCCCTGGAGGGACTGTTCCTCGTTGCGCCGGATAAGCGGGAAGCCGATGTGCGGGAACAACTGCGGCGACCGGCTTTCAGCAGGATTGCTGACCTGAAAGTCCGGTATCTGCCTTACGGGGCGCTTGAGAAGGATCGTAAGGCCATTGAGCGCTTTGGGCAGGGTATGAAACCCATTCAAGCTATATCCCATCTGCTGATCCCTGCGTGAAAATCTATGCTCTTGTAATGAACGGGTCATCGCTTCGTGTGGGTTCCTGTCGCGGATAGGCATGCCTTCCGAACGAAATAGGCAATCTGCTTTTATCGAAGTCTCAGGCCATTGAGCCGCAGTGCGTTTGTCACGACGGCCAGGGATGACAGGGCCATCGCGCCTCCCGCGAACATGGGCGACAGCGTAAGGCCAAAGACGGGATACAGTACGCCTGCGGCAAGTGGGATGCCGATCCCATTGAACAGGAAAGAAAATGCCAGATTCTGCCGGATGTTGCGCATCGTCGCCTGTGCCAGGCGGCGGGCGCGTACCAGTCCGGCGAGGCTGCCTTGTGCCAGTGTCATCCCGGCGCTTTCGATGGCGACATCGGTGCCTGTGCCCATGGCGATTCCGATATCGGCGGTGGCCAGGGCCGGCGCGTCGTTGACGCCGTCGCCCGCCATGGCGACACGGGCTCCCTTCTGTTGCATGTCACGAATGATCGCGGCCTTATCCTCGGGTTTGAGGTCGGCATGTACCTCGTCGATTCCCGCCTGCCGGGCCACGACTTCCGCAGTCCGGGCATTGTCACCCGTCAGCATCACGATCCGCATGCCGGCTGCGTGCAGTGCCGCGATGGTCTCCTTCGCGTCGGTCTTCAGCGGATCGGCCACGACCAGCAACCCAGCGGCCTGTCCGTCGATGCCGACGAACATGACGCCCGCGCCCTCCGCCCGGTGGGTGTCCGCGACAGGGATCAATGCCGACGCATCGATGCCCTGCTGCCGCATCTGGGCCTGGTTTCCGACGACGACGGCATGCCCGTCCACGGTGCCGGTCACGCCCAGGCCGGTCTGAGACGCGAAATCCCCGACCGGCGCGGCCTGAAGGCCCTGCGCCGTCATCGCGGCGACCAGTGCCTGGGCCAGCGGATGCTCAGATTGTGTTTCCAGTGATGCCGCCAGCCGCAGGACGACGTTGGAATCCCATGCACCTGATGTTTCGGTCGCGATCAGCCGGGGCTTGCCTTCGGTTACGGTGCCGGTCTTGTCGATCACCAGCGTATCGACCGTATCCAGCGCCTGCAGGGCTTCGGCGTTGCGAACCAGCACGCCGGCCCGCGCCCCGCGCCCCATGCCCACCATGATCGACATCGGAGTGGCCAGGCCCAGCGCGCACGGGCAGGCGATCACCAGGACCGCAATGGCGTTCAGCAGTGCGTGTCCGAAGCGCGGTTGCGGACCGACCAGAAGCCAGACGACGAAGGTCAGAAGGGACACAAGCACGACCAGCGGCACGAACCAGCCGGAGACCCGGTCCGCCACCGCCTGGATCGGTGCGCGCGTACGCTGGGCAGCCGCCACCATGCTGACGATCCGGGCCAGCATCGTGTCCGAGCCAACGGCCTCGGCTGTCATCAGCAGGCTGCCGGTGCCGTTGATGGTTCCACCCGTCACCTTGTCACCCGGTCCCTTGGCGACAGGTGCTGGCTCTCCTGTCAGCATGGCTTCGTCCACGCTGGAGCGCCCGTCCATGACGGTGCCGTCCACCGGGATGCTTTCCCCCGGCCGGATGCGGAGCCGATTGCCGGGCACGATCTGGGCCAGCGGTACGTCGTCCTCCCGATCCAGCGCGCCGACCCGGTGTGCGATTTTCGGTGCGAGATCCAGCAGCGCGCGAATGGCGCGACTGGTACGGGCGCGGGCGCGCAGTTCCAGGACTTGCCCGGCCAACACCAGGGCCACGATAACACCGGCGGCTTCGTAATAGACCGGGACCGACCCGTCATGCATGCGGAAGGCAGCAGGGAACAGGCCAGGGGCCACTGTCGCGGCGATGCTATAGAGAAAGCCTGCGCCGACGCCCAGCATAATCAACGTAAACATGTTCAGATGCCGGGTGCGGAGCGACATCCAGCCGCGTTCGAGGAACGGCCAGCCGGCCCACAGCACGATTGGCGCCGTGAGCGCCAACTGAATCCAGTTCGTCAGGCCGCCATCGAGAAATGCCAGCCCTCCCATATCCGCCGCCATGGCGATGATAACGAGCGGGACCGCCAATATGCTCGCCCCCCACAGGCGCTTGCTGAAATCCACGAGTTCCGGGTTAGGCGTGTCGGCGTCGGATGGCTCCTCCGGTTCCAGCGCCATGCCGCAGATGGGGCAGGAGCCGGGGTGATCCTGTCGGATCTGAGGGTGCATCGGGCAGGTCCAGATCACCCCGACCCGTTTGGGCTGAGACTTGATGGGCGTCGTGTCCGCCTTGTGCAGGTAATGACAGGGGTCGGCTTCGAACTTTGTCTGACAGTGCGCGCTGCAGAAATACCAGGTCTGGCCATCATGGTCGGCATGATGCGTCGCCGTCGCGGGGTCGACTGTCATGCCACACACGGGATCCTTGACCGGGCGCGTCTTAACTCCGGTCGCTGCCGGGGTGGGACCCTCTCCATGGAGATGGGACGCGCAAGCTGCTGTATTGTCGTTCGTCATGAGGTCCCCTTGTTTGTGGCCGCCACGCGGCGCCAGACATGCCATAATCGCTTGCGCTCCATGGTATGCCCCTGTAGGGTATAGTGCAATGAGGCAGTCACGGGTAAAGATTTCGCAGGGCCTGAAACGGGTCGAAGGTCAGGTGCGTGGCATCCAGAAAATGGTGGACGAAGACCGCTATTGCGTGGATGTTCTGCTTCAGCTTCGGGCCGCCAAGGCGGCGTTGCATCGGCTCGAGGGGCTTGTTCTGCGCGAACATATCGCGGGCTGCGTCGTGGAGGCGATCGAATCCGGCGATCCGGTGGAACGTCAGGAAAAGATCGGGGAACTGATCGAAACGGTCAGCAAGATGACGGGGTAGATGTGCAAGAAATCGGCGCGACACGGTTGGGACGGTTGCTGGCCTGCCTGCTTCTGCAGGTGGGACTGATGCTGGCGTCCGTCATGCCGGGTCATGCCGCCACGTTGTCTTCTACAGTTGCTTTGGTTACCCAACCGATGGTTGACATGCCAGGGATGCAGATGCCATCCCATACGGATGCGACGACCGCACATTGCAATCATGAACCGTGCCACGACCATCATCCATGTCATCATTGCGGCGATTGCTGCGCCCAGGGTGCCTGCGTCGCCAATTGGCTGATGCCGCCCTCCGTGACCAGGGCGTTTGATTACTCAGGTGTTACGGCACCTTTCGGCCTGTCTCGTTCGGATCGCATCGTCGGTCATGGGTTCGCGCCGGCCCTGCCACCGCCCAGAGAGATGGCCTGATTCTGTTCTGACAGTCTCAGGGCTGGTCATGGACCTATGACCGGCTCCGCCTTCTCTCTTTTGCGGACTATTATTCATGTCAATACGATCCCTTGCGGGACGGAGCGCGATCACGCGCCGCCGTTTCGTCGTCGGGACGGGCCTGTGGGGAGCGGCGCTGGCCCTCCCGCAGGGCAGCGCGAGCGCCTACGCTTCGGTCTATACACCGGCGTCGGGGCGGCCCGACCCGCTGCCTGGTACCCGTTTCGACCTTACGATCGGTTCTGTACCGATCAATATCACCGGTGCGCGCATGCACGCGGTGGGTGTGAACGGCTCCACGCCCGCGCCGATCCTGCGCTGGCGTCAGGATGACACGGTCGAACTGAACGTCACCAACCGGTTGGATGAGCCCAGTTCGATCCACTGGCACGGCCTCCGGGTGCCGGCCCACATGGATGGCGTGCCCGGTCTGAGCTTTGGCGGGATCGCGCCGGGTGACACGTTCACCTATCGCTTCCCGCTGCATCAGAGCGGCACTTACTGGTATCACAGCCATTCCGGCTTCCAGGAGCAGACGGGCCTGTATGGGGCTCTGATCATCGACCCGAGAGACGGTTACGCGCAGCATTTCGACCGCGATTATGTGATGGTATTGTCCGACTGGACCGACGTCGATCCCGAGGACATCGTCTCAAATCTCAAATTCCAGAGCGATTACTACAATTTCCGCCAGCGTACGGTGGGCACGTTCTTCCGTGACGCGCATCGGCAAGGGCTGGGTGCGACGATCCGGGATCGCCTGCAATGGGGTGCCATGAACATGGCACCGACCGACATTCTGGATGTGTCGGGCATCATCTACACCTACCTGATCAACGGCCAGTCTCCCGGGGCAAACTGGACTGGCCTGTTCCGACCGGGCGAGCGCATACGCCTGCGCTTCATCAATGCGTCGGCGATGACGCTGTTCGACGTGCGGGTTCCCGGCCTGACGATGACCGTCGTTCAGGCCGACGGCAATGACGTGGAGCCCATCCCTGTCGATGAATTCCGCATCGGACCTGCAGAAACCTACGATGTGATTGTCGAGCCCACCGCCGATGGACCGTACACGGTCTTTGCGCAGGCCGAGGATCGCACCGGATACGCGCGCGGCACACTCGCCACCCGTCCGGGCCTTGCCGGGCCGGTTCCCCCCATGGACCCGCGCCCGCTGCGCACCATGACCGACATGGGCATGGGGAATATGGACATGAAGGGCGGCATGGCAGGCATGGAGATGGGGAGTCCGCCGGGGAAGCCCGGTGATGCCCCTGCCAGCGGCGGCATGGACATGGATCACATGGATATGAAGCAGGCCAACAGGCCCGGAGCCGCCGCGATGGATATGCCAGGCACGGCGGCTGCGCCGCGGCATAAAACAGAGCTGAAGCCCGGCGTCGCGGTGCAGAGTGTCGCCATGATGCCGATCAACCGGCTGGCGGAGCCGGGCGACGGGCTGGAGAATAATGGTCGCCGCGTTCTGACCTATGCCGATCTGCGGGCCACGATCCCGGGCGCGGACCCACGCCCGCCGTCGCGCGAGATCACCCTGCACCTGACCGGCAGCATGGAACGCTTCATCTGGGGATTTGACGGCAAGAAGTTCTCGGAAGCGGAACCGATTCGTCTGACTTTGGGCGAGCGGGTGCGCTTCGTCCTGATCAACGACACGATGATGGAGCACCCAATCCATCTGCATGGATTGTGGAGCGAACTGGAAAATGGGCAGGGTGACTGCCGACCCTACAAGCACACGATTACCGTCAAGCCGGGTGAGCGGCTGAGTTACCTGGTCACGGCGGACGAACCCGGGCTGTGGGCGTATCACTGCCACCTGCTCTACCACATGGAGGTGGGCATGTTCCGCACGGTGGTGGTGTCGTGATCCGGGGTCTGATAGGTGGCACGGTCCTTGCCGCTGGACTGGCTACCGCGGTACCTGGCACGGGACGCGCCCAGTCAGTCCCGGCACGCCAGAGCGAAGGAACCCAGGAAGCGCAGACCGCCTCGGCTCCCGCGCCCGTGGTCTATGTCAACGGCATCCAGCCGGTCATGGACCATAACATCTATGTGCATGCGCTGCTCGACCAGTTCGAGGCGCGCTTTGGTGCCGATGGCGGGCAGTTCCGTTACGATGGGCAGGCTTGGTTCGGCACCGACTACGACAAGCTCTGGCTGAAATCCGAAGGCACGGTCGGCACAAACGGCAAGTTCGGTGATGGAGATCATGAGGCCCTCTATGATCGTGCCATCTCCCGGTATTTCGATGTCCAGACTGGCGTGCGTCTCGATATTGACAACGGCCCCACACGGGCCTGGGGCGCGATCGGGGTCGAGGGACTGGCGCTATATTTCTTCAATGTGGAGGCCACGGCCTATTTCAGTGACCGAGGCGCTGCGGGGCGTCTGCAAGGTTCCTACGACATTCTGCTGACCAATCGCCTGATCCTCCAACCCCAGGTAGAGATGAACTTCTATTCCGCGTCCGATCGTGCGCGCGGGGTCGGAACCGGGCTGTCCGATATCGATACGGGATTGCGGCTTCGCTACGAATGGCATCGGAAATTCGCGCCTTATATCGGCGTGAGTTACTCCGGCACGTTCGGTCAGGCCGCCGACATGGCGCGTTCAAGGAATGAGCGTGTCCATGACCTGAATTTCACCTTCGGGATCAGGACGTGGTTCTGACTATTCCTGCCCGATGTGAAATCGTCGCGGGGCGCATTGTGCGCCTTCGCATCCGATAACCAATGATGAGGAAAAGACCAATGCTGACCATTAATTTCAGATCATCGGCCCTTCTGGTAGCACTCCTGGCCACGGTCTCAGTTGCGCATGCCCAGACACCGGTTCCGGCACCAGCCCAGCCGCAGGGCCAGGATATGTCCGGAATGCAGGGTATGTCAGGCATGTCAGGAATGGACCACGACAAGATGAAAATGGACGGCATGTCCGGTTCCGGCATGGAGGGCATGGAGAAGGGCATGAAAATGAAAGGAAAGATGGGAGGCTGTATGAAGATGAAGGGCATGGATATGTCGAACGGCCACGCCATGGCGCCGTCAGATCACAAGATGAAGATGGGCTGCGGTGACAAGGAAAGCGGCATGAAGATGCCGATGGGGCCGCAGAGCATGCCCGACGCGGTTCATCAGCGCTGATCGGTTCCTGATGGAGCGGGGCGGCGTCATAAGCGTCGCCCCTGGACATGCCCAGGGAGGCACGCATGAAAAGATTAGCCTGGAGTCTCGCCGGCATTCTGCTGGTCGGGATCGGCGCGGGAACGGCCGTCGTTTTCGGTGGTCTGTATGATGTAGGCGCCACCTCGCCGCATTGGCGGCTGACCTATCGTGTTCTGGAAACGGCACGCTTCCATTCAATCCGGCATCACGCCGAGGGCATTACCACACCTGTCGATCTTGAGACGCAGGCACGGCTCGTCGGCGGTGCATCGCATTTTTCGACGCATTGCGCCTCCTGTCATTCCGCGCCGGGCGTCGAGGCCGAGGATATGGCGGAGGGGATGTATCCGAAGCCGCCGGTTTTGAATGATGTGGCGCAACGCTATACGCAAGGCGAACTGTTCTGGATCCTCAAGCATGGCATCAAGATGTCGGGCATGCCGTCCTGGGCGGATCATGGTGATGATGATCTCTGGAACATTGTCGCGTTTCTCAAAAAGCTTCCGGGAATGAACAGTTCCGACTACCAGGCGCTGGTCGCCCAGGCAGGAGCAGCTGGCGGACATCATATGCATCACGACATGGATATGCCGATGCCCCGACAATAGATGCCGCTGGGATAATTGATCGAGATCAAGGAAAATATGCCATACCCCTGTAGGGTAATAACCCGTGCCCTGACGACATCCGGAAAGCGGGCCGGTATGGGCTTTGCCGAGGATGATGGCGTGTTGGAGAAACCATGAGGCGTGTCTTTTTGAGCGTGAGTGTCGTGATCATGACGCTGCTCGTCAGCATGTCCGAGGGATTCGCTCAGGCACCGGGTGAGTCTCCCGCCGTTCCGGCCATGTCCAGCGGCACTATGACGGGGCCTACGACAGGCAGCCCGCCACCTTCGCTGGCGCTGCGGCGGGATCAGCCGGAAGACGATGGGCCGATGGCAGCGCCCCGGGATGCCGGTCATGGCGCCGAGTCGTCCGGCGGAATGGAGACGACCACCGCTCGACCCGACTCAAGTATGTCCGACATGGACGGCATGATGTCGATGGGTGGTGACGAGCATGCAAGCCATCACCCTGGCATGGGCGCGGCGGGGAACCCCGGTGCGCCACCATCCGGGCCGGCGGTGCAGGGCGATATGATGAGCCGCATGCTGCCTCAGGCTGGGCAGGCATTGAGTGCGGTTCCCGGAGCAGACAAGGCCGACGCGGGTTGTTGCGGAGCGCGCGGTCGCACGCCGCTTTATACTTTCATGATGACGCATCCGAAGCTGACCGACGCCGAACGTCAGATGCTGGCCGATATTGCGGCACAGAGGCTTCAAGACGGTCTTCGCGAAGTCGGCACCGCATCGGTCGATGCCACTCAGTCCCTGTCGTGGGAGACGATGCGTCGGTCCAGCCAACATCTCCATGACGGTGTTGCGTTGCTCGATAGCGGAATGGCCGCGCGCGCGGCCGCGACCGGCCTCGTTAATCCTCAAATGGTGGCTTTCAACTGGTTCACGGCACAGATGGGTCTGCCGACAATCGCGGCGAGCCAGCAAAACGGCCTATTTTTCGGACTGACGCCGGCTCACCTGGTGTTCATGACGATCCTGATCCTGGTATCGATCGCTCTGCTGATCTTGCAGGTCCTGCGGTTGCATCGTGTGCAGGAGATTCTCACGACCACCACGGCATTCGCACCGAAACCAACGGTTCCGCCCACGCCACCATCGTCGACCGGCGGCGGTCCAACACCTCCTGTTCCCCCGCCTCCCCCTGTACCGGGACCAGGCGGTGGAACGGCCACTCCGATCGTCGACGTACCGCGACACGGCCTCTGGCGTGGCAGCCTGAAAGTGGCCCGGATCATTCGGGAGACGCCGGCGATCGTGACGTTCTATCTGGTTCCGGCCGATGGGGGGCGGATTCCCTTTGACTTCAAACCCGGCCAGTTCGTGCAACTCACCATCGAGCCGACGTCTGGCAAGCCCGCGAGCCGGTCCTATACGATCGCATCGTCGCCGGGGCAGGTCGAACATCTCGAACTAACGATCAAACGCGAGGAACACGGGCTGGTCTCGCGCTACCTGCATGACACGGTCAAGGAGGGTGATCTTTTAAAGATCGCGGGTCCATCGGGTATGTTTACCTTTACGGGTGAAGAGGCAGACTCGATCGTCCTGCTGTCCGGCGGCGTAGGCATCACACCGATGATGGCGGTCCTGAGATACCTGACCGATATCGTCTGGCCGGGCGAGATCTACTTCGTCTATTCCGCTCATGCCAGCATCGACTATGTGTTTCGCCAGGAAATCGAGTGGCTGGAACGTCGCAATGACAAACTGCACGTTATTGCCACCATGCGGCGGTCGCCGGGGACAGAGTGGTCGGGGCCGGAAGGGCGCATCACGAAGGAACTGCTTCAGCAATCGGTGCCAGATCTCACAAACCGACGTATCCATGTCTGCGGCCCACCCGGGATGATGGCAAGCATGAGAGCGTTATTGACGGATCTCGGTGTGCCGGAAGCCAATGTTCATAGCGAGGCATTCGGACCGGCTGCGATGAAGCCGGCACCAGCGGCCGTTGCTGCAACGCCGACACGCGGATCCTCGTCGCCAGCAACCACCCCTGCGGCGACGACCATTACTTTCTCCACATCGGGGAAATCGGCCCCGTTGCAACTGGATGAATCGGTTCTCGACGCGGCGGACGCGGCCGGCGTCACTATTCCATCCTCCTGTCGGTCCGGGATCTGCGGCATGTGCATGACACACCTGCTGCAAGGCCAGGTGACAATGGCGGTTGAGGATGGGCTCGATCCGGCCGACAAGGCCAAGGGCTTCATCCTGGCCTGCCAGGCGAAGACGACCGGTGGCCCGCTTGTGGTGGAGGCATAAATGCAGGAACGCAGCGCAATTGTCGTTGGTGCTCTGGTTGTCCTGCTGGTCTTGTTTCCGCTGGGATTTCTGGTGCATGTCGCACCGCGCTTTCCCGGAAGCTTGGCCGGCAGTCTGATTGGCATTTCCGCCGCCATCCTGATGCTGGTGCCGCTGATCTATGTGGCGGGAAAGCGGATTCCTGTCGTGCATCGTTATTTTGCACCTCGGATTGAGAGCCGCACTCTGCTGTCGGTGCATATCTATGCCGGCGTTCTGGCTCCTATTCTCGGCCTGATCCACGCGGCCCACAAATTCGACAGCCCGATGGGGATTTCCCTCACCGGCATCATGCTCGTCCTCGTCATCAGCGGCTATGTCGGACGTTACATGTTGATTCAGATCGGCCGTGGACTGCGTGGCCGCGCCCAGGAGTTGGCACAACTTCGCGCCGCACTTGCCGGTGCCGGGATGGCGCATCTGATGTCCGAGACGTCGGATGCGCCCCGCAACATCGTTCAGCGTCTTCTTTTGACATCGGCCTATCCGGGTACGCGGGGTGCATTGGATAGCGAAGCCACCATCGCCTCCGCGCTGGCAGATGTCGAGTACGCTGTCAGATCGGAGAACGTCGTGAATTCATTGTTCGGGCGATGGCGTAAGGTCCACATTGTTCTTGCGACGATCCTCTATTTTCTGCTGGTTCTTCATATCTGGTCGGGCGTGTATTACGGGTTGAGGTGGATATGAAGCCCGTCGTCCTGCTCTATACGATTTTTGCGGCCGCGGCCTTAATCGTTGGTGTGGCGGTGCCGCTTACCATGCATCATTCCGGCAGTAACGCCATTCCAGGCTGGGAAGGACTGGTGAGTCCGGGACCGGTCTCGAAGGCGCATCAGTTTATAGCGAGCCAGTGCGAGACCTGTCACAAGCCCTTTTCAGGTGTTGTGAGTAATAACTGCGTGACATGTCATTCTCTGGCGTCGTTCGCCGATAAGCAATCTACCCGGTTTCATGTTGCGGCGACGCAATGCACCTCCTGTCATGTGGAGCACGGCGAAAGGCCACACATGACCATGATGGATCACGGGGCGCTGACAAGGACGGAGTTTTGGTCAGACACTGTCGCAAAACTGCAGGCAGTGGGGATCGTCGGGGCATCATCTATGCCGGTCGGGCATCTTCCGGTTGGTAACTCCGCCCAGCGTCTGAATTGCGCAAGCTGTCACTCCAACGTCGATCCTCATCGCGCACGCTTTGGCCCTGACTGCGCGACCTGCCACGCTACAAATACGTGGTTGATCTCATCATTTGAGCATCCCGCCGATCAGACATCGACGGATTGCAACGAATGTCACAAGGCGCCGCCCAGCCATTACATGATGCATTTTAAAATGATTTCGCAGCACGTGGCACATCAGGATGCGCCAGTGGAGCATTGCTATGCGTGTCATACCACCGATGCGTGGAACAATATTCGAGGATACGGGTGGTATAAGCACCATTAATCTTGACTGAGTCACGAAAACTTACCCTACGTGTTTAGCACTACTTTGGCAGAAAATTCGGAATATGGATTCCCAACGGATGCGATCGGTGATTCACGGAAGACCAGTTGTAGTGACATGGGGGCTTGACTCATTGATGACTTCTCTTCCGAGTTTCGAACAGATGGGTGGAAGAACTCACTTATTTTCCGCATATCATGCGGATATAGCCTTGCGGTTTGCGGTGATTAAGCGCCATATTCTCCGCAAGGAGTGCAGGGAATATGGCGCGATACATTCATCAGCATGAAGACTGGCCCGGCTTTCAGTGGGACAAGGATACCATTGCCCATGAACTAGCCGCGGTGCGTCATCGGCAGGGACGCCTCCTAGGCCGTATGGAAAGTCTCGGCTTCGATTTCAGGTCGGAAGCCGTGCTCCAGACCCTGACGGAAGATGTCATCAAGTCGAGCGAGATTGAGGGCGAAAACCTCGATCGTGAGCAGGTGCGCTCTTCCATCGCCCAGCGACTGGGCATGGATATTGGCGCACTGGCACCGGTGGATCGGGATGTCGAAGGCGTCGTGGAGATGATGCTGGATGCGACCCGACATTATGCCGATCCGCTGACCGAAGAAAGACTGTTCGCCTGGCATGCGGCTTTGTTTCCAACCGGCCGAAACGGCATGTCACGTATTCTGGTCGGAGGATGGCGTGATGACAGAACCGGCCCGATGCAGGTCGTGTCAGGCCCTGTCGGACGAGAGAAGGTTCATTATGAGGCGCCAGCAGCCAGCAGGGTGCCCGCGGAGATGCAGGTCTTCCTCAACTGGTGCAATGCCGGACAAGCGCTGGATCCTGTGCTGAAGGCAGCCATCGCACATCTGTGGTTTGTTACCATTCACCCGTTTGAAGACGGAAACGGGCGCATGGCGCGGGCTATCGGCGACCTCATGCTGGCGCGCTCGGAGCAGACGGACCAGCGTTTCTACAGCCTGTCAGCCCAGATCCGTCAGGAGCGGAAGGATTACTATGGGATCCTTGAGGCCACTCAAAAAGGGGATATGGACATCACGGCCTGGCTGCTCTGGTTTCTGGGGGCTCTGGATCGGGCCTTTGATCGTGCTGATCTGGTCTTGGGAAAAGTCATCCAGAAAGCCCGTTTCTGGGACAATCTGGCCGGGCAATCGATCAATGACCGGCAACGCCTCATGCTGAACCGTCTGCTGGACGGGTTCGAGGGCAAGCTGACCTCTTCCAAATGGGCGAAGCTTGCAAAGACGTCACCGGATACAGCCCTGCGTGATATCAATGATCTCGTATCGCGCGATATTCTGGCCAGGGAGGCAGCAGGAGGCAGAAGCACGAGCTACGTACTGGTTTTCCCTGAGGTGTAGAGCATCGACCCGGGGTAACTGGAGGTGTCCCGGGAACCGGGAAAACCCACCTGGCGACCGCCCGGGCCATCCAGGCGATTACCCATCACCGCAAGAAGGCGCGCTTCTGGTCAACGGTCGACCTGGTCAATGCTCTTGAACAGGAGAAGACTGCCAATCGGGCCGGGCAGATTGCCGACAGGCTGCTCCGCCTGGATCTCGTGATCCTTGATGAACTCGGTTATCTCCCCTTCAGCGCGTCTGGGGGCGCCCTGCTGTTCCATCTGCTCAGCCGCCTCTATGAGCGCACCAGTGTCATCATCACAACCAATCTGAGCTTCAGTGAATGGGGAGACGTCTTTGGTGACCCGAAGATGACGACGGCGCTCCTCGATCGGCTGACCCATCACTGTCATATCCTCGAGACAGGAAATGACAGCTACAGGTTCCGCGCCAGCACCGCCGCGTCAAAAAACAGGAAGGATAAATCCTCTTCTTGACCGCCCGCCCGACTATGCCTGAAATAGCATCTGGCTGGGTCAAATCTGGGTTCTTCCGCACTTTTCGTGATGATGTTTTTTGATTATGCGGGCTGAAGGACACGCGCCCTGAGGAGTTCGAAGCCTGCTCTTCCGAACATGGTTCGCTTGATCATTTTCAGTCGGCTGATCTGTCCTTCAACCGGGCTGGTTGTCCAAGGTGTGACAAGAGACGCTTCAATGGCAGCCGCATCCCGTTCAAGCGCGGGAATCAGACGTGACAGCAGCGTCGTCTTTCCTTCTTCCAGCAGAGCCTTCAGATCGCCTCCCGTGCAGGTGTCACCCCTTTTACAGAGGAGGGTCTGCATTTTCCTGAGCCAGCAGAGTGTGACGGCAAGGTGCGGTTCAGCTTCCAGAAGGGCAGGAACCAGCAGTCCCTCCTGTCCGGCAGATAACGGATCCTCTGCGAGGAGAAGCCGCGCAAGTCTGCGTCCCCGAGGTGGAGCGACATGCGCGGAAGAAACGGGTTTCGCGGAACATCCCTGTCGCGTTACCACCCATTTCCAGACGGTGCCATATTGTCCTGCAAAGCCCTGCTCCAGGAGTTCCCGCCATAGCTGACGACTATTGCGACATCCTTCGGACCATCTCTTTTCCAGGTGGGCTGCGTAAGGCACGAGTATGCTGCGTGGCGGAACCGTCCTTTTCCATGGTGGTGCATGGCCCCGCTGAAACCAGCGCCGCACGGTTTTTCTCTCTACCCCGATCGTTGTGGCGATAGCCTGAATGCTGTGTCCCGCTGCTTTCAGGGCAAGAGCTTCCTTGAAAAGAATATCACGTCGTTCCCCAGAGGCTGACCTGACGACCGCCTGCGCCTCTTCTGGATGCGCTCTGATTGTTTCAGATATTTTGCTTACTGCCGTTGATACGTTCAGCTGTCGTGTCAGGGTCCTCACTGTTGTCGTAAAACGGTCCAGAATGCTGACAAAAGCGTCTGACAGGTTCTTCAGCAGATGCCAGCGGTCTGTCACCTGAAGAGCGGATGGTGCGCCTCTGCGGCATCGTCTCTGGCAATGATTTCAATACCGGGATGGACCTGCAGCCATCGGGCAAGGGTATCAGCGTCCCGATCTGGCAGGAGGTCAATGACATCATTTTTCTCAAGATCAACCACAATCGTTCCATAGTGATGTCCCCGCCGCCATGCCCAGTCATCCACCCCCACCACACGTGTACGGGCCATGCCTTTTGTGGTGTTCTGCGCACGTGAGAGAAGACGGCGGACAAGAGTATCGGCGCTGATGGGGCAACACAGGCGCACGGTCATTCGTGCTCCAGCGGAACCGCCCAGGGTATGGGCGATATAATAATGAAGATCGGCAAGACGTGTGGTCTGTCTGCCATGACGCACGGTTATCCCCTCAAGGGGCATGACAAACGTCCGACGTGGACAAAGCATCGTCTGGCAGAAAAAGCGCGGCACAGAAACGATCAGCGTGGCTGGACGGCCCTGCCATGGAAGATCCGCGAGTTTTCTCTGATAGAAACTGTGAATGCGTCGTGTCGGGCACTGACAGTCCGGACACACTGCACTCCGCTTTCGCAGACCGACTTCGATCTCCACTCTGTTATCCAGTGCAACAACACGACGAACGACGAGGGAACGGGGAAGATCAAGAGACCGAAGGCGTGACACTGGGGAATATCCATGAAAGTGAACGACTTTCTGGATTTCCCAGTTCCGGAACCTCAGTACAAGATACCCATCACGAAAAGTGCGGAAGAACCCATATGTGGACGGCTCTGTCTTGCAAGGGGGAAAATAGCGGTGTGACCGTGTCGTTTGCACCCATATGTCCGGCCTGTTTTTGCAGTGTTCGGACTGCTGGCCAAGATGGTTTCTGCGATGGAAGTTCCATTCAGTTCTGCGGTTTTTGAAAACCACGGGTTCTTGCGGAGTGTCTTCCATTCAGATCGAACGATCTCCCCATCTCCTCTTTGCAGGACTGCGGTATCGGCTCACACGATCACGTTCTTTTTCCGTGCATCGTGTTGGCCAATCTCGTCAGCAGGCGGCTGCCGCTGCCAGCGCAACAGCATCCACCGGTTTGCGATATGTTTCGCCGCTGGTCATCAGCTTCCATGCAATGCGTGCCATCCTGTTGGCCAGAGCCACAGCAGCGAGTTTCGGCTTCTTTCTGCTCAGAAGACTGAGAAGCCACGGCGTGGCGAGACGGCTCTGTCCGTTCTGCCTGACATGCCGGAGCACGGTGGTCGCGCCAACCACCAGCGTGCTTCTCAGGCGGCTGTCTCCAGCTCTGGTGATCCCGCCATGCCTGACCTTGCCGCCTGAGGAATGATCACGAGGAGTGAGGCCTATCCACGCCGCGAAATCCCGCCCTGAGCGGAACAGATGCGGATCCGGCGCCTTCATGAGCAGAAGAGCAGCAGCCAGAGGGCCGATGCCCGGAATTCCGGACAGCCTGCGGCTCACCTCCTGACTTCGATGCCATGTGGCCAGTTTTTTATCGAGCTCCCTGATCTGTTCCATCAGAACTTCATACTCTTCTGCCATCTGCGCAAACAGATCACGTGCGAGAGGTGGCAGCGTTTCTTCAGACGCAATCTTCTGAAGGAATGGGGCCACACGGGAGAGACCCGCAGGGGCGGTCACTCCGAATTCTGCGGCATAGCCCCGAATGGAATTGGCCAGCTGAGTCCGCCTGCCAATGAGCCGCTCCCGCATGCCGACAAGCATGAGGGCTGCCTGCTGCTCAACGGTTTTGACAGGTACAAAACGCATGGTCGGCCGGCTCATCGCCTCACAGAGGGCCTCGGCATCTGCCGCATCATTCTTGCTGCGTCTGACGTAAGGTTTGACAAGCTGTGGCGCCATCAGCCGCACTTCGTGGCCGAGTGCACCAAGGGTTCTGGCCCAGTGATGGGAGGCTCCACAGGCTTCAATGCCAATTACTGTGGGCGCAAGGTTCGTGAAAAACCGGATCATCTGATGTCGGCTCAGTTTCCGGCTCAGAACAACGCGCTCATCGGCATCCACGCCATGAAGCTGGAACACTTTTTTCGACGTATCCATGCCAATACGGATCAACTGGGACATGATGGTTTCCTCCACTGGACAGTCAGCTCTTCAGTTCTCAGTGAAAATCAACAGTATAAATGGTCTAAATCATCAGTATCGTGTTACTTCGGCTGTCGGGCATCCACCGCATTTTGAGCATTTGAGGCGGTCAATGATCCGATAGATGCGAGTGGAAGCCGGAATCCCCCGAGCAGTTGCAAACTGACCGAGAGGCTCGACAACGAAGTGGCCGCAGCCGCAGCGAATGCGGAAGATGCAGTCTTTCCGGTAATGGATCGTGTCGATTGGCTTGGGACGCTCATAATTTGCCGACATGATCCTACCTTATAGGCGCGCACTGCGCCGTTTCTTTTGTTTTTCCTGCGCTTTGGCTTCGGTTTTGCGCGAGAGAATGGTTCTGACCTTCGCTTTCAAGGCTTCGGTCATCTCACGCAACCGATCCATCATACCTTTTCGGTCCTTCATGACTTCAGCCGTGTTTTTAAGGCCCTCGGCTGCCTTCTGCTCATGCCGGCGGGTTGAGAAGCGGCCTGCCAGAGTAGCACGTTGCTTGCCCTTTCCTTCCCGTGCTTCCAGACCCTGTTTTGTCTGCTGCATAGCGCGTACGGTGCCACGCCGGATATTTTCCGCTCGTTCCAGAAGGGCGTGTGCTGTCTCTTTTTCGGGCTGGCGCTCGAAGTTCCGGATGATATTTTTCAGGACATCGGTTGCGGTAATTGTACGCTGATCCCCCAGAGGCCGTCGGCCGGCAATCTCGCTCCGTTCAGCGCCATCCGATGTGACCATAAAGGTCTGCTCCCGGTGTCGGCTGGACGAAGTGTAAGCACCGAACGCCGTGACATTCCGTGACCCGGCTGGAATGGCAAAAATATGCTCGGTGACGGTGACACCCTGGCTGGTATTGGTGGTCATCGCGTCCCCATAGGATAGTAGAAACCGACCGGTTTCCTTATCCTTGAGGGAGTCCCATTTCACCAGTCCATCCCGACCATTGGCCCCTCGCAGAACCAGCCCCTCTTCGCGTACGTCACGGACTTCAACCACAGTGCCGTTGCGGCCGAGATTCCCGCCTGAATTGGTATCGAGGAAGCGGGCATTTGTCCGCTGGAACAGGCGAACCTTGTCGCCGCGTGCCAGGGACAGGTCATAGGAGGTATTTTCTCCGGTAGCCTGTGCCTTGATGGTAATCAGATCCGCGCTGATTTCCCCAAGCTCACGCCGGCGATCACGGATCGCGCGGCTGATGTTGTGGGCGTCAGCATTCGTCGGGGTGGAGATCGAAAGGGTGTATTTGTCGCGATCGGCATTCTCCGTACGGCGTTGCTGCCAGAGATCGACCACGGCCTTGATGGCTTCCTCGTAGCCTCCCGGTGCAACACGCAGGGTTCCATTTTCCGCCTTCCGCTTGACGGCTTCCTCGGTTTGCCCGTTGCGAAACATAAGGGTGGTTTCGCGCTCTTCCTGCTGAATCTGGCGCGTGGACGTCCCCAAGAGGGGTATGTTTTCCTTGCCAAGCCCTCGTTGCAGTAATTCGATAACCGCGCCCGCCTCAACGGACTGCATCTGTTTCGGGTCGCCGATCATCACCAGCTTGAAGCCGATGTCCTCTCGCTTCCTGAGGATGTCATTGAGCTGGCGTGTGCCCAGGAGGCTGAGTTCGTCAACGACGACGACGGATTTCTTGGTGAGTTTGAGCTTGCCGCTGTCGATCCGGCGCAGGAAGGATTCCAGAGCGCGGGTCTTGGCGACTTCCATACCCGTAGCAGACAGATCGTCGGACTGTCGCCAGGCCAAGGCGATGCCGTGAACGTCCCGGCCCTGCTGCTTCCACGCGGTTACGAGCGGCTTCAGGAGTGTGGTTTTTCCTGAACCTGCAACGCCGATCCCCACGACGACCTGACCGCCCTTCCCTAGATCCTCCATCATCGTGCGTTGGGCCTGCCCGTGCGCGCTCTCGAAACTGAGTTCGGGATGGGCCTTGACGGCCTGGTCAATCTGCTTGTCCGTGAGCGCGCCGCTTCGATCCTTCGCGGCCTCGCGCGTCATGCGGATCAGGTCGCGCTCTTCGCTTTCGTGAAGGGCGGTCGTGATTCCGACCCGCTCTCTGCCTTCCGGGTCTTTGACTTCTCCCCAAATCAGGGAGGTTTGACGTCCGTGCTGGCGGACGCCGCGATTGCGCATGGCTGCGGTCACGGCGTTGATGTCGGCTGCTGTGTCGATCCCCGCTGCGATCAATCCTTTGGCGGCGGCGATCCGGGCATCAGAACCGTCAAGAGATGCGCGCTGCTGAAGCTGCTTGTCAAAGACATGCTGTGCAGCTTCATAGGCGTGTTCCAGGCGCTCGGCCCGATCGCGCTCGGGTGCGATTTCATCGGGCCGGAGAATGCTCCGGTGCTTGTATCCGATCTCTGCGGCCGTACGCTGCCATGAGGCCATGTCGGTAAGATCGTCCGACTTCGCGCCGCGCGGATCTTGCACCCCTTGCTTGATAAGGCCGATTTTGCGCTTGGCATCGAGGGTATCCCAATCAAGGCCCTGCCCTGCCGCATAGGCACGCGCGGCGGCCGTTCCTGAAAGTGTGCGGCGGCTGAACTGTTCACAGACACTCTCGGGAATGGCTGCAACCCTGCCCATTTCCGTCCGCTCGTCCAGCACCATATCGACCCCCTGCTTGCGCAGGTTCGTCGCTAGGTGGGCCTGATAGACGGCGCCCCACTCCTTGACCTTGCCGTTAAGCTGATCGAGCCACAGGCCGCCCATGCGGCCCTCGTCGGTCAGTGCCGCGTTCAGAATGGCAGTATGCGTGTGGAGCTGCATATCGCCTGGCACCCGGCCCCCTCCCTGACGGAGCGTATGCAGCTCGGTAAAGACCTCGCCCTGGTCGTCTGTCCGGATGACCTCAACGGTCGGCCGTGCCGTATAATGATCGAAGGACACCCAGCCGATGGATGCGGGGTCCCAGCCATCTTTTCCGGCGTCGCCTTTCCGCGCACGTCCGATCACCTTTTCCACTTCCTGCATGGTTGAGGCGATCGCGTCGTGATGTGCCTGAAGGATGATTCCGCGCTCGGCTTCTGTCGGGGCGAATGCCCATGCAACGGAAACCGATTTGGGGGCGGAAAAGGTGAAATCCACATACCCGATCCGGGCGCGACTGGTGTCCATGCGCTCGTGATATTCGGACACACTCAACTCCTGCCCGTCGGCCATACGCCCGGACAGGATGTTTTCGCGTTGGTCATTGGTCAGGCTGGCCGCATCGGCACCAAGGACGGCCGTAAAACGCCGTACAGCCCGTTCAGCTTTCTTAGCAGGTATATCGCCGCCAGAAACCGTCTTGCCCGCCAGAACGGCTTCCAGTTCGGATCTCGTGGGCAATCGGCTTTCATCCATCTCGAAGATTTTGCCGATTGCTTCCGTGGCCGATCTTTTCGTCTTCCCCGGAATATCCTGTCCGTCTGCTCGTTGCCCGTTCAGAAGGTGAGCGACTTCGGCCGGTGTCAGGCCCTTCGTGGGGTCGATCCCAAGTCGTGCGGCCAATTCGGGATTCATGTCCCGGCGTGGGATGGCTGTCGCACTGCTGTAGTCGCGGGCGGCGCTGGCGTTGCGGATCTCGCTATCAAGTGCGTCGGCAGTGAAGGGCACGGCGCGTTGCTGCAACAATTCCTCGGCTTTGGCCCGGTCGATCAGATTGGCCGCCACGAAGGTTCCGGCTGCGCGGACTGCCAGCACGTTGTCCGAATCGGACGTGGCTTCTCGCAGGCGGTCGATTTCCATTGCCAGCGTGTCGGCCAGGTCATCCATCCCGCTCGTGGTGCCGGCATAGCGGGTGGCAGCGGCCTCGGCCGGGGTCGGGGGTCTTACACCCTGCGCGTAGTACTCCGCCATCACGGCCATCTCGGGCGGAAGGGTCTGCTGAAGCAGGTGCTCGCTCATGGCCTTGGCGGCGGACGTGGCCCCGGCCGCGCCTGTCCGATAGGTCAGCATCAGGGTGCCGGGGTATCGGACGCCTCGTGACCGGAAGCGACAAGAAGAGACGCCATATCATTCATGCTTTCGGCCATTGTGTTGACGGCCTGGGTATTCTCGCCCACGGCGGCGGTCAGGTTGGTGAGGGCCTGCGCGACCGGAGAATCCCCCGGCTCGTCTCTGGCGGCTGCCAGCACTTCGGTCAGCATTTCGGTCTGCGCCTGAAGCGTGTCGAGCATCATCCCGAGGACGGTCTGAATGGCCGAGAGCTGCTTACCGTGCTCTTCCAGCGTATCGGAAACATGGGCGAGATAGGCCCCGTCGGTGTCTTTCGCCATGAGGGTTCGGGCTCCTTATTCCCGGCATTATCACGAAAACGTGAGCAATGAATCGGAAGGCGATGCGCCGGAATCAGTGCCTTCTTTTCGCACCTTTTCACCCCATGCGTCTAGCATGACTTGGTCTGTAGAAAAAACGCCACTCCCCCCTCACCCTCCTACCTCTCATGGAAGGATACGATAGAGGCCACGTATCAGGACACGAAAGAGGACACATCAGAGGATACGTTAGAGGGCACTCTAGAGGCTACGGAATAAAAAAAGAAGGTGACGGACGAGAAGAAAAATGCAATTTTTCTCAAGCCATGAAAAACGCCAACAGACAGACGATCCGTGGAGTTCCGAGCAAACGTCCTCGCACTGAAGAGGAATTGCAGGAGGCTGCGGATCGGTTCAGCCAGGACTGGACCCCACAGGATCAGGTGATGCCGTGGATACGCGCTCATGAGCCGGAGCTTAGTGCGATGGTGAGTGCGGGCTGGTCCTGGGATGATGTCGGCCGGGCGATGGCTCGTGCGCGCATCACGTATAAAACCGAGGTGCCCATGAAAGGGTCGATCTTGCGCGCGAAAGCGTACAAGGCGCGGAAGGACAGGTCAGAGGCGACGACAGTTCGAGCGGTTCCCGCGAGAACGCCAGTCGTCTCGGGAGGCGTGAAACCGGCTCCTGCTGCCTCGTCCATCAGACCGTCAGCGGACCCCTCGCCTGCGTGGCTGGAACAGGCCCCGGAAAGGGAGGAAGGCGAACCGGAGTTCAAGCCGATCTCACTGCGAACCCCTCTGCCCCCGACAGCCGAACCCAAGGCGGTAAAAACGCAAACGGCTCCTGAGCGGCCGAAACGCTCAAGAGCCGATGCTTTAGCAATGCTAACTAATCGTCCTGTAAAGACTGAGGAATCATAATGAGCGACACGAAATCAGGCAACAAAAACCCTGCGCCTGCTGCCAAGAAGCCGGTCCAGCCTGCGAAGTTCGATCTGAACCAGACACTCGCGCAGGAACCGGTCTTTGACGTTAAACCCTTCACGCCGCGTAAGGTCGAAGAAGCCGAGCCGGTGATTGCCGAGGGCATGGACCTGAGCGGCAAGACGAAGATCGTCTTCGTCAACGGGCGCGGCAAGACCGGCAAGACCACATTCCTGCGCTGGGCGGCCGAGCGTGCTCTGCTGGGCAACCGGCCGATCCTCATGGCGGATCTGGACCCAACCAATGCGTCGTTCTCGTCGTATTTTCAGGACGTGGCGCGACCGAACACAGACGATCCGGCAGGCGTTGCGCAGTGGATGCAGCGGTTCATCGAATACGCGGTCGAAAACCAGACAACGGCGGTTCTCGATCTTGGCGGCGGCGACACCACGCTGCGCGAGACGGCGGCCGAAATGCCGGGTTTCGCATCAGCGATTGCCGAGGCCGGCGCGGTTCCCGTCCTGATCTCGCTGGTCGGGTCGCAGGTCGATGATCTGGCCCCGATTGCAACACTGCGCGATCGCGGGTTTTCGCCGGACGCGCGGGCGATCGTGTTCAACGAGGCATCCAAGGAAATCGGTCACACGCGCGATCAGTCATTCGGCCGCCTGCTGACAAGCGCCGTGGTCGTGGATGAAGTCACGGACGGGGCGGTCCCGCTGTGGATGCCCCGGCTCAATGCGGCGGCAGCCGTCGAAAGCCGCCGGAGCCTGTTCAGCGCCGCGCGCGACGGCCTGACCACGCCTCCCCTCGGGATGTTCGACCGCTCAAAGGTCCGGACATGGCTCGAAGCGATGGACCGCCGGTTTGCTGGGATCATGTCATGGCTTCCGTAAGCCAGGACGAACCGGCAGACGATTTTGAAGGCGCGATCGCCAGCGCAAGACAGGATCTACAGTTGGCGATTGCCAAGGCGCACCTGACGGATGATCCGTTGGGTGTTGCCTTGCACGCGATGTCCGAGACGCTGGGTGCTCAGGCCGCGCTCTACAAGGCGACGTTCAACAAGTATCGCGACATCAGCGCGGACCTCGATCGCGCGCGAAGCGATGCGGTCGAAGCTGGACGGCTGGAACTTGAAGGCCAGAAAGCCGGTATCGTTCAGGAACTGGCTCCCCAACTCCTGAAGCTGACCGCTTCGCAGGTGAAGGTTCAGGAACGCACGGTCAAGCTCAAGACGCTGCTCATGGCGGGCGGCATTGCCGGAGTGCTCGCCATCACGGCGGCCTGTGTCGGATACGGCACGGGCTGGAAAAACGGCAGGACGAACGGTCTTTACGACAAGGGGGCGCTGTTCGCGGCGCTACAGGAGCATGGCCCGGGCGCTGAGACGGCCCTGATTGAACTGGTCCGGAACAACGACATTCCGGCTGTCCTATCGGCCTGCCGCGCTCATGCTTTCGATCAGGGCGGGCGACAGGCTTGCGCCGCGCCGCTCTGGCTTGAGCCGCCTCGGCCTCCTGCTGCACAGGACAACAAATAAAGTCAGGGACACGGCATCATAAGGGAGGGCAGACTATGCGGAGAATGTCACTCAATCCGGGCCTGCGGCTTGCGCTTCGCCCGTTTGCCTCCCTGCTGGCTTTTGCCGTCGGCCTTCCGGCCGCCATATTGGCGGTGCTCTGCTTCATTCATGGTGCGTCGCTGCTCTGGTCAGCCGGAATCCTCATTGCGTACAAGACATTCATCGCGGGCGGAGTATGTGCGGCGCTGGCTGCTTTAGCGCGCTGGCCGCGCGAGTACCTGACGCGCTGACGGACCGGGCGCGAAGTGCCCGGAAACGTCGAGCGTCATCGACGGTGTAAAGCGTCGCAACGGAATGTTGAGGGCTTCCATCAGATCGTTGACGAAGCGGTCGCGGTCCTGCCGCTGTCGCTGCTGGTGGCTTCTATCATCGAGTTCGATGGCAAGGACCGGCCGCCCCGTCGCCAGTTCGATCACCACGAAATCGAGACTTTTACCGGCTACCCGATTCAACGCCTCGGGAAAGCGGCGTGGATCGACCACGATGCTTACCAGCTCCGCAAGCCGCACCTGCGGGCAGACATAGTGTCCGGCCGGAATCTGCGCCCGAAAGGCAAGAAGGGCACGGCGTTCCCAATCCGATAGAAGGGCTTTGGGCTGATAGCGTTTGCGCAGGATAGCTTCCCGCCCTGTCTGGTTCTGCTCGGGCGGTTCCTGCACGCTCTCGGCCGGCGTGTCGGCCGAGAGCGTCGCCGGCGTTGCCTTGCCAAGCGGTCGGCGGCGGACATGCCATACGACCGCACCAATTACGCAGGAGCCGCCAATCAACCAGAGCGTTTCGAGAGAAAGAAACAGGGCGCGGTCCTTCCGGTTAGCGGAGCTTCGGGCCTCGCGGTTTGGCCGCGGACGCGTCCGGTTCCTTCATAACGCCTGCGGGGCTGGATCGCGCACCCTGCCCTTTCTGCACCTGGCCGGACCAGTAGCTTGCAGCGCGCTGGCTGGTGGCGGGCTTTTCCTGCGCTGTGCGGTCTGCCGCTGCTGCGGAGAACCCGGATTTGACAGTCACGGTCACGTCGTCGCCGGCGGCCGCCTTCTGGCGGCCGAGATCTTGCGTCGGTACAACGATGATGCCCTTTCCCGTGTTCACGCTGCTGCTGTGCGTATCTGTGGCGACCAGTACGCCCGTGATCTGTTCGCCGGGACGCGCGGTCCGCACGTCCTGGGCCAAAGGCTCCGCACCCTGTTGTCGCAGATGCTCAAACGCTGTCCGAAGGGCGGCCACCCTTCCCCGGTCCGTCGCGTCCTCGACCAGATGACGCATGGCCGGGTTGGCAGGGTCATCAGCACCCGCGATGGAGGCGGCCAGCATTCGCGGCTTGGTGATAACGGAGAAATCGACATCATGCCCGTACTTCTGCCCAAGCGTGGCGATGAAGGCTTCCTGAACCCGCCCATTTCCCTCGCGGAAAGGATGGACAAAATTAAGCTCGGACATGACGCGACCGGCCACGGCGGAAAACTGCTCGACGTTAGAGCCCTTCAGGACATCGGGATCACGGATCGGCCGGAATGCCTCGGCCAGCCCGCGATCGAGCCTCGAACCCGGCAGGAAAGTCGTGCTGCCCTTGGTCATGAATTCGATGGGCTCGACCGGTCGTCCATCCACAACGGGCCGCTCGTTGCGCGTATGTCCGGCCCATTCGTAAATCTCGCCGAAGAGATGCTGGTGAATGGCTTTGAGGTGCGCCGCATCGAAATTACCGGCCGGGCCTGAACCCAGCCGGATGTCGATCATGCGGTCACTGGTGATCCTGTATTCGGCCCGATTGAGTGCCGCGCGCGACCGTAGGTCCAGCCGGTTGCGCAAGACATCCTGTTGATCCGGATCGTTGGAATTGGTGGGATAGGTATAACCGCGCCCCGGATCGCCGGTACTCATGGCGGCCGCGGATTAGCGACCGGCCCGGATGGCGTCGCGCATCTCGCGGCGCAGGTCTTCGAGCGAAATCACGCCCCGGATATAGCGTTCGTTCGCCTCTTCAAGAACCGGATCATGGACGTATCCCTGCCGGTAGTTTGCCGCCCGGGCTTCCTCGACGGCGCGACGACGCTGCGCGGATTCTTCTGCGCTGATCGGTCTGGCGGAAAGAGTCTGTCCCATCACGCTCGCTCCTGACTGGTAAGCGGTCATAATAGCCGATTTTGCAAGCGGAACCAAGAATTTATGGGGATGGTGTCGCCGCGTGTCTGCATCTTGCGAAGCAAATATGGGAGGGTAAACCCGTCACGCGACGACACGATAGCATGTGCGCGAACGGGCCTGAAAAAGCAAGTGAAGAGCCGCCCGAAGACGGCTCCCCTCCCCTGCTTATTTCCGGTCGAACGGATCTTCTCCCTCCCACTGGTCGGCCGGTGGAGCATCGGCCCCCTGCCCGCGCTGCTGTGCGGGACGGCCCTTGAATTCGAAATCCGTCGGATCGACGTACCAGATCGTGACATCATTGGTTGCGCCCTGCGGCCGGAAAGTGGCCGAACGCAGATCGCCCCGGACCTCAACCTGCCGCCCCTGTGTCGCATTCTTTTCGACATACTCGGCGCGCTTCTCCTGCCGGAGATCGACGCGGACTTCGACCCATTCGGTCAGCTCGCGCCAGCCGGTTTCGGACTGCTGCGAACGCACATTCTTCGAGCACGCTACGCGGAAAACCACATATCCGCCGCCGTTGCCGAACGTCTTGCGCGTCGCATCCTTGCCAACACGACCAGAGAGATTGATGGATGGGAACATGGTTAGGCTCCTTCAATGATTGATAAGTGTGAGGCAGAACATCAGCGCGACGAAGCTGCCAAAACAGCAACAGGCAAGAGCGCGACATAGAAGACAGCGCGGGTTTTCCAGATCGCCTTCTGACGGAGCCTCTGGGACTTCCGACAGATACGCGGCGGCAAAGAAAACAAAGGTTAAAACACCGAACACTCCGGCGAAAACAGACAGATAGACATCTGACATAGGGTTTACCCTCCCTCCACCGAGCGGCTGGGGACTGGCCCCGGCTTTCCGCCCGGTGTTCTTATTATATACACGATATAATAAGGGAGAGGCAAGAGAAAAATGCAGTTTTTCACACAGATAATGGCGGTTTCCCGCCAAAAATTACCCTTGCATCCGCCCCCTCAAAACCCCAGCCTTTCGTTCGACCTGCCAGCGGCAGGGCGAAAGGCAGCGCAGCGACGCCTTTCGTTCTTTAATCGCGTGCAAGGTCTCTCCAGCAAAAAGACCGAAAAACCCGTTTCTATGTTCGGTTGAGAGCCGTTTCTCCGTCCCGGCCTGACAATAATCCTGCGACGC
>NZ_JBBCQM010000020.1:0-16224 GCF_037150015.1 Asaia sp. VD9
AGAGGCGATGCTACAACTGTCCGATGGATGCCTTTGGAATGCTGGAGTCGTCGACGCATAGAGTCGACCCATAAGTGCGCGCAGAGACGCTTAGCGTATATCTGTGCCCGTTCTATGTCCTGACCCCGGGAAGCGTCCGAGTGATCTCGGCCAGCCTGGCGGCGGTGTCCGCTCGTCCCTCAGCTTGTGCGTGATCGTTCCAGTCATGCCCTACGGTGGGCGGCATCAGGAAGGGCAGGCCGGTGGCGCGGGCCTTGTTCTCTCCTGTCCAGCTTTCGTCATTGTCAGCCGCAACGGCACACAGGCGCGGCCTTACGATCTCGGCTACAGCGCCAAGGTTGCCAGCGTCGAACGCCACGAACACGGTGCGGCCTGTCGCCTCGGCCACGGTCAGGCCGGTGGCGTACCCCTCAACAAGAAACCCCGGCTCGATCCCCGGTATGACGTGGAAAGCGCCCTGCTTCTGCCCCCCCATAAGGAACCGCTTTGTTCCGTCTGGCGTGATCGTCTGCACGTTGATGACACGGCCCGATGCGTCTTGCATCGGTATGACCAGATCCCCGGCTTTGGCAGCGGTCGCCTTGTCGATCCATCTTTGGGCGTCCGATGAATGCAGGCGCCCCGTGATGGCCTCGGAAGCATAGAGGGCAGTTCGCGGGGTGACGTGCTTGCGCTCGGCGTAGGGGTGTGAGGTTGCGGCAGGAAGGCGGGCCACGATGGCGCAGGCCACGATCTCGGCGGCCTCATGCGCGGCCCTGTCGATCCGCTCTTGCTGCTCTCTCTGGCGTTCCTGTTCGGCCTGCCTTGCCGCTTCCTTGGCGCGGTATTCTTCGGAACGTCTGGCGCGTTCCTCGGCGGTCATTTGATCGGAAAGCGCGACACCGTAGCGATCAGCCAGCCAATGCAGAGCTTCGGTGAAGTCGCACCCCATGCGGTCGCGTATGAAGTCGATGGCGTCCCGGTTATGCCCTCGCCAATCTTTTACCCATCCAGCAAACCGCCCGGTTGTGGTGGCTGTCCATGTCCGGCGCCCCGCTTTGTCTCTGGCGTACTCAATGCCCCCGCGTGTCGCCTTTCGTCTCGGATACTCGCCTAGCAAGAAATGATCGGCCAGACCTGCGATATCGGAAGCCGCACGGGCTTTGATCTCGGCGGCGATCTCAGGCGGGATGAAGGCGCGGCGCTTGCTCATAAGCGGCCCCCTCTCAGTGTCGAGGTTCTATGTCCGCTCTGGCTTTTTGGGGTGGTCATCCGGGCTATTTCCTTGCCACGGAAGCCAATTCAGGGTACTTTCTCGCCCGTCGCGCTGCAAAAACGACATAGTGAGAAGGCCCCCGGAATTGGCTTCCGGCGGGCCTTTTTCTTATGCGTTGGCGGCGATGGTGGATGACGTGCGGGTGCGCTTTCGGCGATCGCCTATGGCGTTCACGGTCGCGGCAATTTCGGGCAGATCATCGCGGCGGACGCCACAGGCAAAGCCAAGACGAATCGTGGGGATGACGCCCTCACGGGCCAGGCTATAGAGGTGCGACCGAGAATTTTTTACGCCCATATCAGCCAACACTCTCAAAGCATCGGCAAGGGGCAAAAAGTCAGTTGTTTCTAAGGCAGTGCTCATCTCTCGTGCTGCTTCCGCTCATGGATTGAAGGACGGCAGCAGGCAGGGACGAGCGGGCAAAAGACCATTTTTCAGATAGTCGAGCCCCGGATTTTCCATTATGGAACAAAACCAGCGACGGTTTGTGTTGCTCCGTTTTTTGGAAAGCCTGGGTTCTGGTCTCTTGTCCGATTGTCTCGGCTTGCTGCTCGAAACTGGTCAGTTCTGACCGACGGAATGACGAAAACCAACGGAAGGGCCGGGTAGCGTTGGAACCGCTACCTGGCCTTTTCTGTATGCGCGAGACGAAGCCGGGGCCATTCTCAGGCCATCCAGGTTCAAAGGTGTCTCGGAGTTTCATCATTACTCAGATGAACTAGCACAGCCTCGCGCCCGCGACACGCCCTTTTTGCAAAGTATCCGCATAGAAGCTCGCACAGGGCACTATTGCACCTTTCCGGTGTCATGTGACCTAGCGTCACTATCAACCCGCAGGCTGGCGCTCAAATGCGCTTAAATGCCCATTCCGTTTGCCGGGTAAACTCACACTTTTACCGGAAATGATTGTCGATAGTCGCGCATGGTTGCGGATAGTCGCATGTTTGCTTGCAGGGCAAGTCGGGTCGCTTCTGTCAGCCAGACTGAAAGTCTGCATTTGTGTGTTCCTGCTCACCGTGTCCCCACTTTGACCCCATGCTGACACTACCGTGATGCGGAGGTGATACGCTGGTGACACGGCGCGAGCCTGCCTGTTGTTCTCGCGTTGCAGGATCAACCGCGAAAGAAAGCCTTACCCGTCGAACGCGGCGGGATTGTAAGGCAGCTTTTCATTGGCAGCATGAAGCATACGCCATCGCCTGATCGCCTCCCCTTTTGCGATATCCAGCGCCTCGATGGCCTGCGACTCGGTGGCGGTCCCTTCTGCTATGGCGTCGATGAACGGGCGTCGCATGGCCTCAAGCTCTCTCAGAAGGTCGTCATCGTCGCCCCCGTCGAGAAACAGGCTATCGGTGAAATCCCATCCCGGCCCCCATTCGGGCATCTTTACCGGCTCGCCATCGGACAGGGCGCCCATAAGGTGAGCGAAAACGATTTCAGGCCGGATCAGGGCAGCGGGTGCGGGCCGGGTCCAGTCCCTTACCGGCCTATCGTGAATGGCGGACAGCCTGGCGCATAGCTGGCGGGCGCTGGCGATATCATGCGGCTCATGCAGTCTTTCCCATCGGTTATCCACGAACGCGACACACGGCCAGAAATACCAGCGCCCCGCGTCGTCCTGGCTGTCGAGGATGAATAGCTCTTTGACCAGCCCCCAGGTGATCCGATCAGGAGGCGTATGCAGGACCGGCATTGAGTTCATGTCGTCGTCATCGTGCGGATTGGTCACGGCGTTTCGTTCCGATCAGGGCAGGCAATGCCCAAAGCAAGAGGGCAAAGGCGTGAGGCGGCAGCGTTCGCAATGCCGAGAACGCCATTGCAGACGGCCATAAGGACAGCCCCGACAATGCTGCGTAGGATCGGGCGTTTTGCGAGGAAGGCAGGGCACGGGCGGCGGATCATTGGATGGCCCCCGTGCTTTGGTATGGATTGGCAGCGACCAGGCAGGCAAAGCGCCTTGCTTCATGCTCTGCCACAAGATCGGCCATGTCCTGCACCGCCTCGGCGCCATCGGTGGCAGTCGCCTCCTTTTTTATGGACTCAAGAAATTCTCCCGCGCTGGCGATGGCGTGGGCTTTGGCGTCGTCCAGGGCAGCGACAAACCCCGCGTGATCCATGCCACCTATAAAGCACCAATCGGCCACGCTCCCGGCGTCGAGGCTTGGCGTGTCTGCTTCTTCCTCGTCATCCAGCATGGCGGACAAAGAGCGGAGGAACTGACAGCGCGGCGCGAGAGGCGTCATGATCGGTTGCGTATAGTCGAGGAAGCGCAGGCCATGTTCGGCGCTCAGGCTTCGGCCCAGGCGGCGCAGGCTCTCGGTGTCGTCGCTTATGCCGATGTGAAGAAAGGCGTCATGCTTCATATGCACGATCAGATAGAACGGACGGCCAGACCCGGCACCTCCGTCTAGCGTGATGCAATCGGCAAACCCCCAATCGACAAGATCGGCAGGTATGGGAGCTTCTTTCGTTCCTAGTCCTAATGTCATGTGATGCTCTCTTGAATGAATACGGCGCGATCCTCGATTTGCCGTGCAAGCCAGCCCATCGCCTCGGGATGCGAACGCGGGCTTTCGCTTGTGCAGCGGGCCAGATCGGCCAGAATGGAAAGGTCAGACGCGGCGGCCCCGATACCTGCCAGACGATCGGCAGGGGCTAAGGGCAGACCATCGCGCCAGGACTTGCGGCGGGCACTCATGCGTTGCCGTGCGGCTTGTTGTGGGTCGCGATGTAAAGATCCATGAGGCGGGCTTTCGCCATCGTCTCAAACGCCAATAGGTGATGCGCGACATAGAAGGCAGGAACATGCGGCATGGCTTCCAGGTTGACGCGGATCACGGTCAGCATGGCTTGCAAGGATGGCTTGATGTCTGCCAGCGGTGCGCCATCAACGCCCCATACGGAAACGGCCCATTCCCGGCCTGCTTCAATAGGGTCACGAATGCCGATAGAGGCCAGGGCGTCATTCGGTTTGCTGCTCATGCAAGCGGCCTCCTTCTTCGGTTGTGCCATCGGGAAAGGCGATCAGATGGGCGGCCCAGAACCCCGGACCAGTAACGGGAACAGGTGACGTGCGGCAGGTTCAGCCGCGCCCCAATCTCTCGCCACGAATGCCCGCTCTCTCGCAGGCGGATCAGTTCCTTAACCCGTGATGGGTGCCAGACGGCGCGAGGGCGTCCCATTATGCGGCCCCTTGTGTTTGGGCGCGATCGGCCCGCATCGCGTCAAAGGCTTGGCGGCCTTGCTCGATCGCGCGTTTGCTTGCGCCCATAGCTTTTCCTGACTGGTCAGCATTGGCGATGTGTCCCGCCAGTCGCCCCAGCGTTGTCACAAGTTGATGGCCTAGCCATTCGATAGAGTCCGAAGCCTCGTAAGCGTCCGGACCACGCAGCGCCGTGACCATCATGCGGGCCATGTGTTCGGCGTCGTAAATGAGAACCGTTTGATCCCGCATCTCTAGGATCGCGTCCTCTTCCTCGCGTGACAGTTTCCCTAGTTCCCGGCTCATGGCTGGCCCCCTCCCCGGCTGGCATTATCCAGCGAGACAGCAAGGCGCTTTGCCCATGCGGCCAGCATGTCGAGCGGCGCAGGCTCGGACGCGCTCGCAAAGGCGGCCATGATCTCGGCCATTGAATAGAGGTCAGAGTAGGTTGAATGGATCAGATCGCGGCGGCTCATCGCATAGCCTCCGGGCGGCTGGCCTCGATGGTCTCTTTCGCGGCGTCGATCACGTCTGAATGGCGTTCGATCTCAAGAGCCGCCCAGACCACGGCAGCGCCAAGGGCAGATACTTCCTTGCTCGGCCAGTCAGTCCCGCCCGATGCGTAGGAACCGGCAAAGCGCAGCAGCAGGGACAGGCAGCCGATGGCGTGTGATGACTGGTTGAGGTCAGCCAGGGCGGCTTTGGTTTCGTCCCGCTTCATTGCACAGCCTCCATGCGCGGCGCTGCACGGTGTCCGGCGCTCTGGTCAGGCGTTGCGACGGCATAGACAGATACGGCCAGAACGAACGCGGCAGCGATGCCGGAAAGCGCATGTAACGAAAGCGCGATCAGCGGGCTTGTGGGTTGTACTGAAAGATCAGCGTCGGTATGAGCCGCGCCACATGCTACATAAGGGAAAGCCATTAGTCGGGTGCTCCGATTGGTGGTTAGGGACGGCGCTGAGGTTCGCGGCCTCGCGTCGTCCTGTAATCATTCTATCCACCTTAAATTATTTATTGCAAGAGTTAAGTCAGTCGATATATATAGCTTCCGAGAACCCTCATTCTCGGAAGCGAAATGACGAACGCCCTCAGCCTCCCTGATCCCGCTCCTGAAACGCTCCCGGTCAACATCTCGCAGGCGGCGGACATGCTGGCAGCGGCGGCGCTCTCGCCTGCGACGTTGCGGGCTTACCGAACCAGTTGCGCGGCGTTCTCGCGGTGGTGCAGCGCCCAGGGCGTGTCATCCCTCCCGGCGCGACCCGAAACGGTGGCGGCTTATGTCTCAATGCTCATGCAGCAAGGGAAGCGGGCAGCGACGATATCACGCGCCGTTGCGGCGATCTCATGCGCTCATGAACTGGTAGGCCATGACGGCTTTGGGCGCTCTCGCAAGGTGAAGGATGCTCTAAAGGGGATGCGGCGCATCATCGGAACGGCCCCGGACAAGAAAGCCCCGGCCACAGCGGATCGTCTGGCGCTCATGCTGGCGACATGCGGTGACGATCTCGCAGGGCTTCGCAATCGGGCATTGCTGGCACTCGGCTTTGCTGGCGCGTTCAGGCGCTCGGAACTGATGGCGCTTGCCGTCGAGGATATCCAGCCGGTCGATGGCGGCGCCATCGTGACGATCCGGCGCAGCAAGACAGACCAGGAAGGCGCAGGCCAGACAATCGGCATTCTCAACGGGTCACGCCTTCGCCCCCTCGATGCCGTCACGGCATGGTGCGAGGCAGCAGGCATCACGTCCGGCCCGATCTTTCGCAGCATCAACAAGGGCGGCGCGGTTGGCGTATCGCTGTCAGATCGGGCGGCGGCGGATATCGTCAAGGATGCGGCAAGACAGGCGGGCCTCGATCCTTCCGACTTCTCAGGGCACAGCCTCCGCTCTGGCTTCATCACGTCCGGCGCAGAGGCGGGGCATGACGCGATCCGCATTGCCGAGGTTAGCCGTCACAAAAATCTTGAGGTTCTTCGCGGCTATGTCTCCCGCGCCAATCTGCTCAAGGATCATGCGGGTGCGTCATTCATGTAGGAGTTGACCTATAGATCAACTCTGTGTATCTATAGGTCAATCTGATGGAGATAAACATGGCATCCGTAACGCAAGATAGCCTCGACAATGCAATCAAAGGTATCAAGAATCTCTATCGTACCGAATTTCGGGGTAAGCCACGAGGGCGGTTCATACTAACGCGCTGGCAGCTCATGACTTCGTTGGGCACTCGCCGTCTTCACGCCTCAACGATTGCACGACTGCAAGATGAAGCCCTCGCAGCAGGCCTAGTCATCATCGATCTCGACGATCTCTTCCCTGTCGTCGAGGTGAAGATCGTTCGGAAATATCGCAGGCCGCCCAACGAATTATTCAGCACGATCTTTCCCTCACCCGAAGATAGCTATGATCTTCTGGATGAAGATGGTGACTGACGTTTCCGCCTAAAATGAGCACCCATGGGGCATGGCGAACGACTTTAGAGTTATCGGCATCAATCATTCCAGATTGATTTAATTATGAAACGCGGCCAATCATGTGGCCATGCAGCGCGATAAACTCAAAACCTTAGCCGTGGTGGCCCAAAAGGGCGGAACCGGCAAAACAACCCTTGCCCTCAACCTTGCGGCGCTCGCGGCTTCCGATGGCCTGCGTGTCGCCCTGGTCGATTGTGACCCGCAACGCTCGGCGGCCTCATGGTGGGAAACGCGAGAAGGCGACGACATAACCCTGATCGAACGCCCTGCGTCTGACCTGCCCATGATTCAGGAAGCAGCGCGGGCAGACGGCTTTGACTTGCTGATCGTGGATACTCGGCCAAGCGTCGAGGCGGAAACCATGCAGGCTATCCGATCGGCAACGGTCGCAGTCATTCCCACGCGCCCCGGCATCCTCGATCTTCGGGCGGTAGCAGCAACGGCGCAGCTTGTGACGGCATCCGGCACCTCCGGCGTGATCGTCCTGAACCAATGCCCTCCGCCCCGGTCAGAGAATGAACCCACGCTAACCGCAGAAGCCCGCGCCGTAGCGAACACGCTCGGCCTACCCGTGGCCCCTCCTGTCGTCTCGATGCGGGCGGCTCTCTCTTACTGCCTCAACGATGGCCGGTCGGCTTTTGAGTACGAACCCGGCGGCAAAGCAGATCAAGAAACCCGCGCTCTCTGGCGCTATCTAAAAAAGGCATATCTCAATGGCTAAAAAGGCCCCTATGTCCCTCGGCGCTCTCGCGGCAAAGAAGCCCGGTGCAGTCCCCCCCGCGCCATCGTCTCCTGATCTTACAGGTCAGGAACAGTCCAAGGCAGGACGGCCCCGAACGCTCCCAGACAACGTGCGCTCTATGACCTTGCGACTATCGGACGAAACACACACAGCCCTGAACGTGTTGGCGGCTCAACAGCGGACCACTGCCAAGGCGATCTTGCTTGCTGGATTGGCGGACCAATTCGCCCGCTACGGTGTCGCGGCAGAGGTGAAGTGATGAAGTGTATTTATTGCCTCCAAAGCCTAAAAAGAAGGATGATCTAATGAATATGTATAAGTTCGAACCAGATTGCTCTGTGCAAGATGCAGGAACAGGAAAAATGGTGCCGATTCCCCAGGGAATACATAATATAACGTGGGAGGGCACTATTTCAAAAGTAGGGAATTCTCCCGAATGCACCATAAATATTTATTCTCAGCAAATATCAATAAGAACACTTAGAGAAGAAATAATAAGACTTTGCGAAGAGCATAAAGCAAGTAAATATCCATAACTAAACTATTTGTTATATGTGTTAATTCGACATCAATCCACTTCTATATGATGGTCTCACAATAAAGAAAGAAAACAATGCCCCGATATATCGTGAATATAACTCAGCCGGACGGGTCAGACGCTGTCACTCTGGCGGATTTTGCTCATGAAGCCGCTTTTGTCGCGTCGTCCATTACGCCCCCATGCGAAGTAAGGCGTATTGAAGATAGTGTAACTCGCCAAGAATGGTTTGGCGAAGACATCGAAGACTTTATTGCGTTCCACACGCGCAATTAGCCTCTCACTCGCAAGCCTTGAGAATAACCTATGCACTTCACTATGCCATCGGAATGGACGCCAACACGCACAATAGGCGTCCTCTGCATCGGATATGCCCTGGCACTCGCTCTCCTATTTAGTCGAGAGCCATCACCCAACCTAGCTGCCCTGAAAGCAGATCCATCAGCAGGCCATGTCTGGAGCGTCGTTTATGACGATCAGCAAAAGCGCCTCACAAGGATGGAAAGCAACGAATGGGGCTTCGCTATTGTAGGAGCTTTGTTGGTCTGGTGCCCAAGAGTCAGGCGGACACCAAAAGTCTGACTGGCTGTCGCAACATGGTATCGCGCATTCGATAGACTAACCGGCAGGGGGCCACTTCCGATGTGACCCCTGCCCTATATGGCGACTAACCCTCGTCTATGAGCGAGTAAGAATATGTTTCCGTGCTATTCCACGTATTCATAACCTTCCCGCATTTTTGGCAAGTCGCACTATCCCTCTCCCGGACAGGAAGGCGCATGATTGTTACTGCATACCGGGCCTGACAATGTGGGCACGTGAAATCGTCCCCTTCTCCATGTCCCCAAACCTTAACCATCAAGCCGCCTTCCTGGGCCTTCCACCCTTAATCCCATTGCGCCGTGATGCCGCAGCCTTGGCGGGAGACGTGACCCGGCCAGCCTGCGCGGCCATAAACGCCCGCGTCCCAAATATCCCTGCCATCAGTTCAGGCACCAGGATATCAGCGTTCAATTCCTCCCAGCACAAGGCGTATCGGCCCATACGCTCAACCTTAGCTAGCTGGGCATCTGTTGCGTCCTGCAATCCCTGTATCTTGCGGGCAGGAAACTCGAACCGAGCCCCATTGGTCAGTTCTACCGTGACCCTGCCTGTCGTCGCGTCATAACCCGCAGCGACCACGCCCGGCGTGGCCTTGGCATATTCCTGACCTGCTTCCACCGCCTGTCTGTATTCCGCTTCACTGACCATGGATCGCCTCCCACTCTTTCGACAGCGCTTCCGCATGTTCCTCAACCGCCTTAGCCAGTTTGGAGCCTTCGCGGTGGCTTATGCCTTCAACTCGTAGCAGGCGTGCAGGCTTCTCAAGACTTACGATTGCTTGCCCGTCTGGCCCGATGACATGCACATGCGGAGGCTTGTGATCGTTCGGAAAGATCACAACGCGATATCCCGCTATTCGCATCACCACTGGCATCAGCAGATAATGAACCTATCATGATAGGTTTTCAATAGGTGGATGTAGTAGCCTTAGTTGGGCGCCCAGAGCAGCAATCAGTCCGTGTGTGCCAAGACGAGATCGTCCTTGAAAATATAGGTGCTGAAATCCTTCAGCATGACACTCCAAAACCTGCTGTGAGAAAGGCCATGGGGAAGGAGAACCCCCATGCTGTCCATCACCTTTCCCGACCACCTGAGCATCGGAATTACGCTGTCTGTGTTGATATGGGCGATTGCTGAAGTCCGCTTGTGGCTTTCACGCAAGCGGCCATAGCCCCATCGCCAAGGGGTCGCCAGATCGGCCATGCCTGCACGCGGTTTCTAACGCTAGACAATCGCAGCGCGGGCAAGGGGGTGGTGAAACGCCGCCCCCTTTTTTTGGTGGGGGTATCGTTTCGTTACCCCCTTGTCCTGATCTTACAGCGCAGGAACAGCGGAGGGGTCTATTCGGATCAGGCCCCATGACCGGCAAGGGTATAGCGAAACGCGATCCCCTTTTCTGGCCCCCTCAAGTTTGAGGACACCTTCCGTGGTCTCCCCAAAGTTGGGGAGGCCTATGACCAAACAGCGTGACGGCATCGCCCAACTAGGCAGAGAGGCGGGGCAGGCATCCGAATTTCCGCACCAGTACGCACGGGCGCGTGTGCGCGTGTGAGAAGGGGCTTTTGCGTCAGGTTGACGCAAAAGGGGATGCCATTGATCGGATGCACAGCGGATGCAGGCCAGACGCAAGGTGGATGCAAGTTTTTGGCCTCTCCATACACAAATGCACCCTGCCGGGTTCAGTGTCAGAGAGTGACGCGACGCCTACACGAGAGTGACAGAAGAGTGACACGGATTTTCTCGCTCCATATACAAATGCAAACTCTCAGTTTGCTGGGGCAAGAACACAAAACCACAAATTCCACATATCAACGCGCATAATGAGACAGCGCCTCGGTTGGCAGGTGTGGGGCCATTATCCACGCAGTACGCGCAAGCGCGTGTGTGCGCGTGAGGCAGGGATGATTTGCCATCATCAAATGGCCGGGAACAGGCATCAGGACAGCCCCGAACGCCCCAGCCTTCCGGCCCGTATATCTCTCAGTATCTCGGCCTCAACTTCGGCCCTCATGGCAAACCATGCCGCCCGCTTTGCCTCTTTGGCTTTCTTGCGCGCCTCAGATCGTGCGGAAGGAACTGACGGCCCCGATGGCGACAGGGCAGACCATGCCTCTTTTTTGGCAATGCTTCGGCTGGCTCTGGTTAGCTTGCCAAGGCGTTCGGCGTTCTCAGAAAGCCACGCAGCAAAGGCCCGGTCCTGCTCGGCGCGGGCGGCTTTCCAACGGGCGCAGCGGGCGGCTTTATTCGGTCCCTTCATGGGGTCGAGTATAGCATTTACTAAGCCGATTTCCGACATATCAACGTGCGCGCGTGTCTTGCTTTCATTGATTGTTTTTCACCCGGAATTCAGAGAGCCGGAACCAGAAAAAACCAGGAATCAGAATACGGCATGTTGAGGAATGTTAAGGACCGGACAGCGCCCCCATAGGAGCGGTGCCCCCTATCGCGCTCGCCCATGCTGGTAGGTCTCGCCCGTAGTGCTCATTCATCCATTCAAGCCGTGTCTGACCAGGCGGGCGCTTGGCAGCACCAGGCCACGGCATGACTGATCTAAACGCCTTGCGGTCATCACTTCCCAGATGGTCGATAGCATACGTCAGCACATCGCCTTTTCCGGCTTGATCTAGGGCGTCAAAGGCCCAGGCCACAGCCACCGATTGAGCGGGCGCTACGGTCGCCCCAGCTACGCGAAGAGCCGCCATGCCAACAACAACCCGCAAGGCCGCTTTCTCGGCTTCTGGGTCATAGGCTACGCCCAGGCTTTCAGTCAGATCGTGCATGGCCCCACGGAAGAGATCGAACTGATATCCGATAGCCTCAGCCCCCCTGCTATCAGGTGGCGCAATGATGGGCGGGATACGTTCAGTCTCGTTGCTATCAACGCCTCCATTTATTCGCTCAGGTCCGCTGCTATCAGCGATCCGGCCACGCTCAATCCCCCTGCCATCAGCGGCAACCAGCGGAGCGGCCGCGCCATCGGCAATGTCGAACCGGACCAGCGGCCCTAGAGCGGCTTCCACTCTCTTTCGCACTTCCCCGGCACTCAGACGCGAGGGGTCAAACCATAGCCTTGCTGGTCTCTGTCTAGGCCCCGCCTTCTGGTAAGTGACGGCTTCTAGGGGAGCTACATTCCCCATAACAAGCCGGGCAGTGTCGTCATTCCAGTTGGGGACATTCCCTATAGAAGAGTATTTATTATAGGCTTTGTCCCCAACTGGAATTGCCTGTTTCCGATCCGCCATGGCGCGGGTGACAGCCTTTTTCCCTGCCTCAATCGAACGCTCGATATCTTCCGGCGCGTCGTCTCCCGGACTACCCCAGATGACGCCGTGATAGAGCCGCCCAGCGTCCCGGCCCCCTTCGCAGACAATGCCCCCAACGCTCGCCATTTCCTCGAACACGTCCGGCGCGTGGCTGGTATCCTCGATCAGTTCATTGATGGGCAGCGGCAAGGGAACATCTGACAGGACCAGAACCCGGCAGGGATTGGCCTCGGTACGCCTCACGCCTCTTGCTCGACCGATGGCCTGCACGATCTCGCCGGTCATACTGGAATGCAGCAAGGCGCTTGCTGTCTCGTCCGGGTGGTACTGGCGCTTGTCCTCGATGACTCGGCTCGATCCATCGGCCATCAGGTAGCGGGCGGCTTGTCGCGGGAAGTAAACAGGCTTGTTCCCGTCCCGCTCGATGCGCTCGATCGGCTCCCCGGTCAGGGCCTCGGCCTGCCTCTCGATATCAAGCGCGGGCGGGTAAAGGCGACCAATGACGATCACCAGATCAACGCCATCGCCCCCCGGTCCCGGCCCCCATGCATTCAGGCCGGAAACAGCGTTGAAATGGGCGGTTGCGATCTTGTCGGGCCAGCCTCCGGGCGTGGTCTCGGCGTGATCTCTCAGGGCAGCGATGACGGGCTTTTGTGAGACTACCAGAATGCGGCGATATGGCCTGATCTCGCGGCGGATGCGAGCCATCAGCTTGCGAACAGCGGCGGGCTTTGCGGTTTCTTCCCGCTTTCCGGTCTCGCCGGAGCTGATATCGAACAGGGCCGTCTTGCCCCATGCCCTGCAAACGTCCTGCGAAATGTGCATAAACGGTGCAGCGGCAATGATCGGCTCAAGTTTTGTGAGGCTCGGGAAGCGATGGCGTAGAAGCGTTTCCGAGGGCGTGGCGGACAGGATCAGGGTTGGAACTCGAAAGCCTGGGTGAATAGAGGCAACACGGCGGAAGTCAGCAGTCCATGGCTTCCCGTCATCGGCCGGCGCTATGACCTCGATCCGCCCGGATGCGGTCACGCCATCATCTAACAGGCGCTTGCATTCCAGCAGAAAGCCAACGATCAGGCCTGACACCTTGCGGCATGTTAGGCGCTCGGCTTCCTGCTCCCTTGTGTCTGGCGCATTGTATCGCTCGGCGCTGGCTTTCAGCACTCCGCTTTGCAATCTGTTTTCGGCGTCGATGTAGTCTTGCAAGGCTGGGGCCTCTACCCCGTATCGCTCCAATGTCTTGCGGCGCAGGTGTCCAGCACCATTGGTGGTCAGCAGGCCGGGGATAAGATCATTTCTGACATGGCGGGCGCGGTCTATGTCCCGCGTCCCGTGGCGGCCCGTGTTATCCCCCGCTCGTGCTTCGCTATCCAGCCATTCCGGGAAGGACCAGCCAGCGCGGTGATGGCTTATCGTCTGGCCTTTCTCGCCTATGCCCAGAGTTTCTGGGGTCTCATCAACCGCCATCGCAGCAAGATCAGACATGCAGGCAGGACGTGGGCAGATCGTGACGGCATGGGCAAGGAACCAGACCCGGACGCCTTGCGCAGCTTTCTGCTTCCGATATCCGCACTGGTCACGGAATGGGCAGACAAAGACTTTATTGCCCTCGCTGTCTGTCGTCTTGGCATCGCAGACTGCTTCGGCAGCGGAAAGGTCTAACTCCCTCGCCATCTTCACCGCACCCAGGTTGCGACACATTCCCCACGGCTTGCCGGTCTCTGGGTCGGTCTCGATGGCGTCCGGGTCTTCCTGGTCCATCCCCCGATAGACGCGACAGACGATCTCGGGCGCGATTTTGCGGAATGCCTCGGCCTGCTCTTGAGCCAGCTTCACCGTAGGGCAGGCAAATCCTACGCTCCCCGTGATCTCGCCCGCTCTCAATGCCCCGGCGATGGCGTTGAGCGTGGCGTGTGATTTCCCGGCCCCGGTCGAGACTTCCAGCACAAAGGCGGCCGGCATCGGATAGTGGCTTTCGTCTGGCTTTCGTCTCGCCTCTTGTGCGGCCTTGCGCTCGGCTGTCCTCGCCTTTGCATACCCTTCCGGCAATGCTTCCTGATAGGCGCTGCTTTCTGCCAGCCAGCGCCTCACATGCCCCGGTATTGCCGCCTCTGCCTCGGATAGCGGCACACCTCGGGCGGCCATCGCGTCCGGGCATCCTTCGGGAAGGGGTCGGTACACAGAACGGACCCAGATATACGCTAAGGTTTTGCCGTGCCTTCGACGGCGCGCATCTGGCGAAGCGGTCTGAGCGCGGTGGATGGCGCATCGGGATCGGTCCAGAGGTAATCGCCGGTGAGATTGATATGCTGCCAACCGAGCGGTGATAGGTGTTGCAGCAGGTCCGGCGGGACCGGCCGGCCGAGGTTGGCGAGATGCATCCGGGCGGCTTGCAGGTAGGTCGTGTTCCACAGGACGATGGCACCGGCGACGAGGTTCAGCGCGCTCGCCCGATGGCTTTGGGCTTGCAGCGCATGATCGCGGATACGGCCGATGCGATGGAAGAAGATGGCGCGTTTCAGGGCATTTTCCGCTTCTCCCTTGTTGAGTTCGCGGGTGGCGCGGCGACGCTGTTCGGGCTGCTCGATCCAGTCGAGCGTGAACAGGGTACGCTCGACGCGACCGATCTCGCGCAACGCCAGTGCCAGGCCGTTGGCGCGTGGATAGGAGCCGAGCCGTTCCAGCATGATCGAGGCGCTGACGACGCCTGTGCGGATCGAGGTTCCCAGTCGCAGCACGTCGTCCCAGTGTGCCTCGATCAGACCTTCGTCGATGCGGCCCGCGACCAGCGGCGCAATATCGGGGCCGGGTTCGATGCCGTTAAACAGGTGCAAACGGCGTGCGGCGATATTCGGGATACGCGGCGCGAACCGGAACCCAAGCAGATGACATAGCGCGAACACATGGTCGGAGACGCCCCCGCCATCGACGTGATGCTCTTCGATGTGCAGATCGGCGCCGTGGTGGAGCAGCCCGTCGAGCACCTGTGCCGCCTCGCTCGCCGAAGCGGAGATAACTGTGGAATGGAACGGCGCGTAGCGATCCGAGACGTGGCTGTAAAAGGAGACAGCCGGCTCTGTCCCCTTGTGCGGATTGACTGCGCCGGTTGCCTGGGCGCGGCGGTCGAGCGGAAAGTTCTGACCGTCTGAGCTGGACGAGGTGCCGGACCCGAACAGCGCGGCCAGCGGCGCGGTGTGTTGGGCGTCGACAAGCCGGGCGAGCGCGCGACCGTAGGTTTCCTCGCGCAGATGCCACGAGGCGAGCCAACCGAGTTGGCGCTGGGTCACGAGATTGCAGGCTTCCGCCATGCGCGTATGGCCCAGATTGGTGGCATCGGCGAGCACCGCCGTGAGGATCGCACGTGGTTCATCCGCGGCACGGCCACTTTGCAGATGCGTGAAGCACTGGCTGAACCCGGTCCATCGATCGACTTCGGCAAGAAGGTCGGTGATGCGGATCGCGGGCAGATGCGCATAGAGCGGCGCAAGGGCGGTATCGGATTCCTCGGGAGTAATCGCCTTCAAGGGCGAAATCCGCAGCCTGCCCAAGCTGAGCTGCACGTCTTCCAGCGCGTCCGTCTCCGCCTTTCGCTCGACCTCGGCCAATCGACGGGCGAGGCGGGCGCGTCGTTCGGCCAGCCAGATATCGGCCGTATCCGGTGCCGGTATCGGCAAGGGGCCGGCCGCGCGCATGTTGGCGAATACGGGGGCAGGAATGAGTTGCTGCTCGACAGCACGATAGCGTCGGCTTCCCTCGACCCACATGTCGCCGGCGCGAAGCCGGTCGCGAAGCTCGACCAGCACGCACAATTCATAGATCCTGCGATCGGGAATGCCGGTGCCGATCGCCCGACGCCAAGCTTGCCGGATGAAGCCGACTGGCGTGCCTGCAGGCAATTTGCGCAGATGACCAAAATGAAGGTCGCGCATGATCGCGACCGCTCGCGCGAGCGCATGGCAGGCTGGCACCGCCCCGAATGTGAACGAGGCGATGAACGAGGGACCGACCTGTCGGAGGACGGGGTAATTGGTCGCGGCGACCGCGACGGGATCGACCGAATCGGGGCGGATCAGCTTGCGGGCTTCATCGACCTCGCGGCCGAGATCATTCCATCCGATCGCTGCCTCGACCGCAGCGCCGATATCGCCAC
>NZ_JBBCQM010000021.1:0-13965 GCF_037150015.1 Asaia sp. VD9
CCCCGATGCCGGCGGAGCTGGTCGCGAAGATCAAGAAAGCCGCGCATTTCAACCAGGGCTATGCGCTGGGTGAAATCGTGGCCGCTGCCCAGCTAGTTGGCTTCAGGTCATAGATGTCCGAGAAATCAAGATCGCGCGCGACAAAAATAGCGACCGTCTTTCCCTGTGCTTTTTCTCCAGTTGGTTGAATATTGATGTCCGCTTGCAACGCCGTATTCGCGACTGTCTGCCCGTTTGACTGGAATGAATTGAAGTATGCACCGCTATTGTTGCTACCAACCCGGGATGCCAGCTCGACCCCGGCATCGAGACCACCCTGAATCACGCTTAGAAGAATGGCGCTGCCAAAGCGCGACCACCAGTGATTGTTCACCGTCACTTTAACACCGCTCTCGCCCAGCTCACCCGTCGCGGGTGATGCAAGATCAATGATGCCGTGTTCCGGTGTCTCTGCCCGATCCCAAATCACGAATGCCCGGTCTTCACCGCGCATTAAACCGTGCTGCATCTCACCGGTGACAATCGTCCCCTTGTCCATGAGAACCACATTCCCCGTTGTGCTCCGCACATCTAGGGGAATCACACATTTCGCGTATCCGGCGAGTTGAGTGTTTAGCTTGGTCTGAAGAATGCACGGGATAATTGTCCCCTTCGTAACCAGAAAGTCCGGGTGCGGAAGCAACCGCGCGCGCGCTTCCTCCAACACTGTCGGCTTTAGCCGAACGGCCAGTGACCTATCCCCCTGCGGATCTTGTCCGGCCGGGGGCTGTGCTCCATTGACCGTCACCGTCTTGGAAGATTCCTGCGCAGACGCGGGCTGAGGTGCAGAGCTTCCCCCCGAGCCTCCTGACGCGGCAAAAATCGGGCTTTCTGCCGGCGTTACCTCGTGATGCGTTGCTTGCGCAGGCATAAAAAACCGCTGCGGAGCTTGCTGCGGCATTGGCAGATTTTGGTCTGTAAGAGCAGGTGGCGGTGTCAGCGGTGCGCTGCGCATGTGCGTCCCAGCCGCTACGACAGGCTGATTATTCTGTTCCTCTGTTTTCTTCGCTCTATCGAGAGCACGAAGCCAAATAAAACCCAGCGCAACTACGACAACGAGTATGAAAATGCCAACCTTTTGCCATGCGTTTAGTTCGCGTCGATTGTTGTTTGATACGAGAGAGCCGCCGTCGTTAATTCCACTATTGTTGTTTTGTTCGTCGCTCATTGGGCGGCCTCCTTCAGCGTGCGGACCACGTTCGGGCTGATGGTATTTGTGCCTGGGTTACGACCAACCGGATCAAATGCCTTGTTGAAGACGCACAAGACGGTGTTTCCATCTCGCAGACGCCATGCTGGGGCGAGATGATCGGCAATCATCAGTGTTCCCCACCCAGCCGGATCGTTCTTCACGCTATAATTGGCAGTCGCTTCTTTGCCGTCCGGATTGATCGTGAAAAGCGAGGGAAGACGCACATTCCCCGGAAACCGGAAAACAGTGATGTTTCCATTGTCCCATACTTCGATAGGAAGAATAGAACGATCACCCTGAGCAATGTATTTCCAATTCTTGGGACCGAAATTCGGGTCTTTTGTTTCCCGTTCCATCCTTTCATGCGCGAGCTGAAGTTCCAACTCTTTTGCTCGTGCCTCGGCCTGAGCCCGCTCCTGTTGCTGCCGGGCCAGGACGGCTGCACGACGCGCTGCGGCTTCATCAGCGGGATAAGTGAACTGCACGCTGTAGTAAACGCCGTCCGTCGCATTCGCGAGCGACGCACTTGCAACTGTCGTCACTTCAAAGACGTATCGCCGCTCGGCACCGGTATCGTTTCGTGTCAACACGATAACAGGCTGAAGGCCAAGCCCCTGTGTCGCTTTGAAGAAAAGATAGTTCCCTGCCGGGGCTGCCTTCAGATGTATGCTGTCACTCACTGCGACGCGATCGACGGTTTCATGAGGACTGAAACCAACCACCAGTGTCGCCCCCACGGCAGTCGAAAGATGAACAACCTGATCCGCTACATAAGGCACGTACCGCATTCGCGTGTCATGACGGCTGGGTAGAGGGTCTTGCTCTGCAAATGCGGGCACGACCGAAAGAGAGGTCGCTGCAAGGAAGGCAGCAACTGCGAGACGCTGAATCATACCCCATCCTCCGACGACTGATAGGACGTGACGATCACACCGCCCGGATTTGCCAAGCGGGCACTGGCCGGAAGATCCGTGACCCTCTGAATCTGCACAGTCGCGGTCCAGGTCGTCGTCTGTGGGCGCGCTCCCTCCATCGACACAATGCGCCGGAAGCGCACCTGAATGACGTTATTGCCAATGGGAGCGAGAGACAGACGTTCGGCGTCGATCTGGCCCCTTTTTCCAACCGTTACCTGTGGGCTCTTGGGGTTGGGGAAATTAAACCACGACTGATATTGCTCTCTGACTTGTTCGTTGCTCATGAGAGAAACCGTGTCATAGGCATAGCGCGCCGTGGCATATGTATAGCCCTCGCGCAGCCGAACATATTGCCACACCGCTGCATTGACGACTGCTTCGTCCATTGTCTTCGGCAAGCGTGACATGGAGATCTCGCTATCAACCGTTCCGTCCGGGCGAACCCACAACGGCATGGGCACCAGCTTTTCCAACGGCAACAGCGAAGCAACCGACCAGGCCAAGCCGACGTTAGCCAGCAATGAAATTCCTAAGCCGATCGTCAGGTACTTATTGATCTTGACGACCGCGCGCGCTCGCGACTTCTGGAAATTCTCGACCTGCTCATAATATTCCGCCATCTTTTCCTTCGGAACGGGCGGGACAAATTTCTGATCTGTCATTTATGCCCAATCTCCTTTGGCTTTTTGAGGTCCGCTTCTGTCGGTTTCCAGTGCCCCGAGTTCAGAGCAAATGTCGGTCCTTTGCATTTTGGGACCGGATCGTGACTTGCGCACGCCGATAAAACAGAGAGCATGAGTACAGAAATACTTATACGGATCTTTGCCATCCGTCTTACTCCCCTAGTAATGTTAAAACTTAACTTAGTTATTTATTAGAAGACTTCCTGCCGATGTTGGCCCCTGCCTTTGCGACAGTCCCAACACCACCCGTTGCGCCGCCAATGATTGTATTCAGGATTGCCCCAGCAGGATTGAGCGATACTCCCCCGCCGATAAAAGCAGCAGCAGCCGGCAACGAAATAAGAATAAAGGTCGATACGGCAATAAACATCGCCGTCTGTTCCATAATCTGAATGGCAATACCCGGCGTTCCCGCAGCAGAAACTGCATTAAGATTACAGGCCAACATATAAGTCCGTATGCCTGTCGCCACGATTATCATCGTAACATCAACAAGCAATGACAGGAGAGCGAGGCCCACCAGCTTTCCTATCCATCGTTCGGAAATATTTCTTGTCGCATCGAATAGGAAACCTGCAATGACGAATGGACCGAGAGACAGAATCACCGCAGTCATGAGGCTTGAGCAGATGTAGATGGCAAAAGCTATTGTCAGCATCGCACCATCTGCGATCGCTATCATTGCCAGCTCAATCAGATCGACAACCTGAAACCAATGAAGTTGCTTATCTATTGTTGCCGAATAATTGACGAGGCTGTTCCAGATGTCGTCCAGCAATTTAGGTGTCGAAGCCGTAGAGCTGGATACCGAACTCGCAGCCCAAGTCGGAAGCACAGTCTGGAAAAGATTCACGACGTAACCGTTGTATATGCCAGCTTCCAAGATGAATGCGGAAACTAGCGTCACCCGAATAATCCTTGATATGCCGCGTCTGGCATCCAGATCACCACGCATGACGAGTACGCCCTGGACAATCACCCACAGAACAATCAACGCCGTGAACGGGGACGCCACAGCAGACAGTCCTTGGCTGATGACATTCGATGTCCCGGTCGAAAAAGCTGTCCGTAGGCTTGTGTCGAAGTCTTCAAATGGCGTCGTCATAGTCTTTACCCCGCGTCAACGGCGCACCGTCTTTAAGTTCACGTCTATTGCCGACCGCTTCCCTTTTTGTTGGCTGCCGAGGCTGCGTTTCTTGCTGCGCTACATACGGCGGCCGGGGGAGGATGGTTCACCCCGCACAAAGCCAGCACGATGTCACGCTGCCGCTTGTCCACGTAATAACCCGGCTGCGTCATGTCGTCCGTTGCTGGCTGGGCCGGGGCTTCGGCACCTGTCTCAGCCGCAACGGCATTCCTACAATCCGGATAATTCTCATACGTCCGGTCGTTCATGCACTCACGGTTTACCTGACGCCGTTCGGCCGCGTGCGATGAATACCATTCCACTGTATGCTCCGCGGCATTGGGTAACGGGTGAGCAGAAGCCACACCACTCGCAAGCACGCCCAAAGATGCCACAACAAGGGTCTTGTAACCGTTCACAGCATATCCCTTCACTGGATGGCCGCAGGGAAATAAGCAGCGGTCGCTTCGTCGTCCTTCCGCGCCGCCTCTTGCTCCTGCAATTCCTGATTTCGGATCTGCGCCATAGAGAGAGTCTGAAGATTTTGGGCCGCAGCCGCCTGTGCCTGGATGGCCTGATTCTCGACGGCTATCCGACCGTTAATCGTGCTGACCTGCGTAATATCCTTTGCGTTCGACAGTTCCTGCTTCATTTCATCAAGCGAAGCGAGGCGCTGGTTAATAGAATCAAGGTTCTGCGCTGCTATACCTTGAATGTTTGCTAAAGAAGTTTCTCTCTGCTGATATGACTGCGCAACTGGATCTGTTCCCGTAGCTGAATACCTGTTCAGGCTCATAAATGACTGACCATAGCTATTCAGTGTATTGGTTGCTCCCGTGATCTGACCGGTTGCTTGTGTAACTGTCGGCAGAGGATTTTGCAGATTGGCGCTGTTGAAAGTCGTCAGCATCCCCGTTGCAACATTCGGAATGTTCTGAAGGAGCTGATATTGCGCTTGTAGCTGCTTCAGCTCGTCCATCATCTGATTGATTTCATTTGTGGTATTGGTGACGCTTTGCGCAATGCTTGCATTATCAAATACAGCTACCTGCGCATGGGCGGCATCCGCTCCAATGAGAGAAAACCATACCACTGCAACCAGACTATATGCCTTCATCGTGCCCTCCCTCGCCTCAGTCTTTCGCTTCGTGGTAACGGGCCATGAAATGGTCGAGCCACTGGCTCGGATCGGCCCCGTATTCTGCCCTCAACCGTTCGGCAAAATTCGCTCGATTGGCGCGGCCGGACAGTACCGCGATGTATTCCGGCATGGAGGACAGATCGAATTCACAAATGACGCTGCCGTTTTCCCGCTTCATGAGAAACCGTTTGGGATCACCCACCATCCCTTCCCGTACAGCACGATACTCGCCCTCGGTGCAGCTTAGTCCCGTGATGTAGGCGTGCCGGTCAGCCGTGGGAGACGGGTAGAGAATCTTTGTCATGCACTGCGCAACGAGCGACGAACCCAGCTTTGATTCCAGAACGTGCTCCGGCTGTTGTGTCGCCAAAATCAGCATCCCGTTGTTTTTACGAACGGTCAGCAGGAACTTGTCGATTACAGCGGCAAATTTCGGGTCCAAAAGATAGGCCCTAAATTCATCGCAGCTCATAAGAAAACGTCGGCCGTCAACCACCTTCTCGATCCGATAGAGCAGATACGCAGCCGTCGGGGCGCATATTTCGTCATGATCGAGAAAAGCCGTCAGATCGAAGCCTGTTATGGCACTCGACAGATCCACTTCATCGGTTTCGCCGTCGAACAGCCATCCCAATGCGCCGCCTCTGCACCAGCGTTCCAACCTGGCACCAGCTCCCTCTTCTGGCCCGTGCATCAAGAACTGGCGCAATCCAGCAAGTGAGCGCATTTCGACGGGATAGGACATCTGCCGTTCGATCCCCCGTTGCAGTCGCTTTGCATCTTCTGACGAGACCGTGTCCTTGCCGTCACTCTCAATCAGCCCGGTGAGCCACTGCCGCAGAAACTCCCGATCCTCGGGCGTGTTCGTCAGGCCACGCAACGGCGCAAGGCCGCAGGAAACACCACGCTTGAGAACAAGATACGTGCCACCAGTAGCAAGGACCAGAAGCTGCCCTCCCCGATCCTTGTCGAAGAATACGACGGCACCGTTCACCTCAGAGAGCGCCTGTTCCATCATCGCCATAATGAATGTCAGCAGGGTCGTCTTGCCCGAGCCGATCGGGCCAAAGATCGCCGTCATGCCCACATCCTTGACGTGAGGCACATAATCGTAAGACGTCGCACCATCCGTCCGAAAACGGGCGATTGCCGTGCCCCAATGGCCTTCGCGTGCTCCTGCCGGAAAATTGTCAAAGGTCGAAAAGCAGGCAAAATTATTGCTGTTGATAGCGCCGGGACGGGTGCGGTACTCCCAATTTCCGGGCAACTGTGACCAGAATGCGGCCTCTAGGCCGATACCTTCCTGTACGACTACTGCACCGGCATCGGTCAGCCGTGCCCGCGCACGAGCAGCATTATCGCCTAGCTGCGCAAGGGTATCAGCATAAACTGCCAATGAAAGATGATGCGATCCGAAGACAAATTCATTCGATATGAGCTTATCTACGGCATCCGTGAGCTGGTCGATCTGGCTGGTCGCCTTGTCACCTGCGCTTACCATCTGATTACCCTTCAGCGTCAGCTTTTCATCAGCCTGTGAGCGTGTCAGAAAGCCAAAGGACTGACTTACCACGAGGGGAAAACCCACACTGAGCAGGGCATTCAACATTCCGGGCCTGGTCTTGGCCGGATATTCACGGAACGAAAAAATGCCACCGACATAGCTCCGATCCAGAGAACGAACTTCGAAGCCACGTTTGCCGCAGATTACCCGATCCGTGTAAATGGACGCTCCAAGATGTCCCGATACAACCGGGACAGGCATCCAGCGTGCAGAGATGATGAGACGCAATGCCTCGCCGATTTCAGTGAAGACGACATCATCATGCTCACGCAGCCCCAGGCGCCGCACGCTATAATTGTCGAGAGCAGACGAAACGATCTGCCAGACATCTTCAAGCTGCCTGACTGTCGCGTCACTGGCCTCTGTCGCCTCGCCTTTACCCACCCGAAAGAGCTTGCTGCCCATCTTGCCGAGTGCATTCCGGGGAGTCACCACAACAGAGAGAAAATAGTCGTTTCTAAACAAACGATCTTTTAGAACTCTTCTATTGTAATCTTCATGAAGTCTCGACGCAAAATCTGACCTAAAATGCGTCTTTGGCAATCCCGGCACATCCGAATGCCGTACCATGTGAGTCGTAATTGTTACGTTATCATCGGAGATATTCCGAAGGACAGTATTCATATTGCGCTTGCGGCCATTACGGACGACAGTATCTTCCAGCTCGAAGGGAACGCCTTTGACGTAGCCCATTGCCATAACTGATCCATCACGAAGCAGAATGACATTTTCCGTAATGTGCCCAACATACGGAAGATAAATCTCACCTGAGCGTTCGCCATAACCGGGATTGCCAAACATCACACGATGCCCCTCCCCCGTTTATGAACCTTCAGCGGATTTGGGCTGACAGATGCCCCGCCCCACAAGGAACTATCCAAAGAACGTCCGGCCGTCTTCAAAAACAAAACTACCACGCCAACCGCATTATAGTCTCTCGCGACAAGTATTCGCGATCCGAACCAAAGCGGAACCATTACTGCTTCATATAGTGGGTTTTGAAGAAGGACCATTATGAGCCCAATCATCGTCAGCAATAGTGCAGCTACCGGCAGAGGGACCCCTGCCAATAGCGCCGGACGGGTTGCTGCAAGAAAGAGGGTGTCTTCTTCCAATTTTTCCATGAGTCACCCGGTAACCATGGACCCGAGATAGGCCGCGCCAAACATTAAGAGGATACCGCCAACCATTCCGGCGAATATACCCAACGAAAGACGGCCGAATGCCAGCATCAATCCGGCAGCCGCGAGTACGACGACAGCAATGCTCTTGCCGAAATCACCCAAGATGAATGTGCAGATATTGTTAATCATCTGTGTGGGCGTTGAACCACCAGAAACAGTCTGTGCATGGGCCACTGCCGGAAGAACAGATAGAAAAACCACCCATGCAACCAGACCCGCCTTCAAGCGTGGACTACGAACTGCAACGTAATGACTGGACGACAGCATATCTTATTCCTTGCTCAGTTGAGGAAAAACGGCCGAACCATCCCTAGCCTGGACAAACAACACCGCATCTGAAGCCCGAGGATCATTTCCTTTTTTCTTGGTGTCAGACGCTGTGCTGTATTCGAAGCTGCCCCACACGTCCCACACCGGGGGGGCGTTTGGATCAGTAGGAACAGCAACCTGTTGCGGCTGGGGAGCGGCCGGCACGCCGCTCTGACCCATGCCTACATCGAGCGCAGGAACAACCTTGCGGGCAGATGCTTCCACCTTGCCCACATAGCCATTCGTAAAGCCGCGCTGTGCATCTCCGGTATTGTATCGGGAGATTGTTACCCGAAGCGCCTTCTGCTGCGCCTCGTGGCTCTCACCGCCAACATAGGTATCGGATAGGATAATCGACGCCGCACCTATCGAAACACAGGGGTCAAACGCATCCTGAACCCGTAATCCAAGAGCGGGCAGGTTATGCGAATTGATCTGCATAAGCCCAAGATCGACCGAATGGCCGATCGAGATCAGTCGGCTTGCCAGCTCCGCAGCTTCGGCATCTGTTTCCAGATTGAACGCTTTTTTCGTGTTGTTGTCGTGAACCAGAAATGGGTCAAACCCTGATTCAGTCTGCGCGATCGAGGCCAAAGTAATAGGCGCGACATTCGGACCGCATTTCAGCGCGAGCTGTCCGAAATCCTTTATTGCCAAAGGCTGCGCGCACACTTCGCCCGCTGCGAGCGGTAATAATAACGCGGCAGCAGCAAAGTGTGCGGTTTTTAGATTACTCTTTGTCGCCTTCCGACGTGACCATATCTGCGGGATGGTCGCCGAGATCTTCAGGAAGGACGCCCACGAACGTATGAAGCGCGTTGTCGCCAGACGGATAAATCGTGATCCGTCCGTCGTAGCCGATGCTGCGGATGGTCTTATAGAGACTGCCGAGATTCTTGTACGTTCGTACGCCTTCGGTTCGGAACCTGGAAAGAATCCTGAACGTGCGGCTTTGTGTCCAGTCCGCTCGGAAATAGACCACAAAGACCGGTCCTTCATCGCTGTCCGGTCGTGCGACGATGAAAACGCCCAAAATTTTCCCGCCGTCCCGAAGTCCGGCCTTGATGTCTGCCAGCTCGAACGGTTCCAGCAAGTGACAATCCCCCTTCCTACAATAGCCTTCTCCTGAACGCGGAGAGGCCCAGCAGGAAAACAAACCGGGGCGTTAAGTTTTGGCAAGGCCGAAGAATTTCGCATGGCAAGGACGAAACCTCTCGTTTGAGACACCCGATCGTCAGCGATCTGACCGCATCGAAATATCTTGCCTTGTAGAAATATCGAATTTTTCTCACGAGCCGCAACAAAAAAAGCCTTGGTCCGAGAAGTCGTTCAGGCTGATGAAATGATCTCGAACAGCGATAATCCGTGGAAATTTAGAACAAATTACGTTCGACTTCTGTCGAACATAACGGAATTGTGACAAATGTAAAGAAAACGATCAGGCGTGAACGACGATATTTGATATGTGGGATTTTCACTTTTTTTCGTGGCAAAAATGGTGCTGAAATGCCGTTCATGCTCAAAATAAATTTGTATCACTTTGTATATTCGTACTGATATTATAAATACGGAAAAAGGCGTTATAAACGATTATTCCACGTTTCGTTTGATGGTTCTGTATACTGTTGGGCGAGAAATAGAGAATACATCAGCTAAATCACTGATAGAATACTCACCAGTTTCGTGCATTCTGCGTAATTCTTGCTGTTGCCTTACGCTAAGTTTTGGCTTTTTGCCTTTTAGTTTACCTTTTTGTTTGGCAATTAACATGCCTTCGCGTGTTCGCTGTCGCACCAAATCGACTTCAAACTCGGCAAATGTTGCCAAGACGTTAAAGAACATCTTGCCCATTGGGTCAGTCGGATCATAGACGTTCGAGCCGATTGCCAGCTTCGCCCCTTTGGAGGTCAGCATTTCGGCAATGCTTCGCGCATCGGGAACAGATCGGGCGAGGCGATCAAGCTTCGGCACGACAAGCGTGTCACCCCGCCTTACCGCAGCCAGTGCCTGGTCAAGACCCGGCCGCTCCCGCTTCGTGCCAGAATATCCAAAATCGACATAGATGCGATCTTCATCCACCCCGAGAGTAGCGAGGGCAGCGCGTTGCGCGGCCAGATCCTGTGTGTCCCGTGAGCAACGGGCGTAACCGATCAGCATCATGTAACGTAAAGCCCCCCTCTATTGAGATTATTACCGTACCACCCTTATGAGACGAACTTTGTGTAGGGTTTTCGTTCCGCTGTCACGTCTTTTGAAAGTGTCCGTTTAACGATCGTCTTATGAGACGGAATTTGTCATCTGCGGTCGATTGGGCGACTGTAAGTAATTCGAAGATTTTATGTAACTAGGTATCACCAAGCGTATGACAAATCCGGAACATGACCTTCATACCTTCATGGCGCAGATTACTCACGAAATGGCGTCCGAATATGATCGCATCTATGCAAAGACGTGCGACGATCCTGGGACGGCAGGCGATGAGGGCGAGGAAAACTGGGCCACGCTGTTACGAGAATGGCTTCCTCCCGCATACCATGTTGCAACAAAGGGCCGTCTTATCAGTTCCGACGGAAGAATGTCCCCACAGATTGATGTTCTCGTCCTTAAACCGTTCTATCCCCGCAAACTTCAGGAAAAGAAGGTTTGGCTCGCGAACGGCGTCGCCGCAGTGTTTGAATGTAAAACAACCCTGCGGGCTGAGCATATTTCAGCGTCAGCGGAGCGATGCCAAGCCTTTAAGGCTCTTTTCCCACGCCGTGAAGGTAGTCCACTCCGAGAACTCAGATCATCATTGGTTTATGGAATCCTCGCGCATTCGCATGCTTGGAAAGCGCCAGCATCAAAACCTGCGGACAATGTATCAAGGGCGGTTCGGGAGGCAATGGAGCAGGCGAAGCACCCCACAGATGTAATCGACCTTATCTGCGTAGCGGATGTTGGTTGTTGGAGCGAACTGGTGGCGCCCTTCTACAAGGCAGCTTTTCAACCCACTAACACAGCAGAGCTGGAGACGATTTTCGGGGGGGATTGGGGACCAGTGTCAACGATGACGTGTGCGACCAGCGAATCTGGAAAAAATTTTCAGCCAGTCGGCGGAATGCTCGCTTACCTGACGCAACGTCTCGCATGGAACGATCCATCGGTTCGAGATCTGGCTGATTATTATCGACTTGCAAACCTTTGGGGGGATGGCTCTGGACCAATACGGTATTGGCCACAATCCGTCCTTTCGAACGAAGTGTGCCTCAGAATAGAACGGGGAGAGCTAACTCAAGGAGACATTTGGAACGAGTGGAATGCTTGTTTGATGTGACTTCCTATTACCAACTTTTCGCCATGCAAGACTCATGGCTTACAACGGCTGATGAAGGCCCTGTACGATGATCGAGCATATCCGATAGGGGATAACATCCGGATACAAATCAGACTCGCGTCAGAATGGCTTATAGGCCGGGTATGAGCATACAGGGCGCCGCGCCGAAGGCGAGCGGCGTCCTTCCCTTAAATCTATCAAAAAAATCTTATTGAACTTGTCCGGTGGACTTGTGGTCAGAGCCGGAGCGTGTGGGCAGGTCGAAGAGCTGTCCACACGCTTCGAGCGTTCGCCCTTGGGCGACTGTCCACAAATCCACCGGAAACCCGCAGGTAACTACCGGAAAAACCTATCGGTTTATTTATCGGGAATCATACCGGTTTTAGGGGGGTGGCGATTGCACCGTCCTTACGGGTGGCGATTGCACCGTCTTTGGGGGTGGTGATTGCACCGCATCCGGGTGGCGATTGCACCGGGATAACTTTTTTATCCACAGAGGCGAGCCTTTCTCCAAAAAGGGTGGCGATTGCACCGTGTTTTGGGTGGCTGTGAGGGGGATAAAAGGGGTGGTGATTGCACCGTCTTTTCTACGGCGATGCGCTGGAAAAAGGGTGGCGATTGCACCGTCTGCTTGTGAAGACGAATCGGATGTAAAAGGGTGGCGATTGCACCGCGCCGGAGAGGCTGGGATCGCTCGAAAAAGGGTGGTGATTGCACCGCGCCGGAGAGGCTGGGATCGCTCGAAAAAGGGTGGTGATTGCACCGTGATAAACCGGGAGACACGCCGTCCAAGGGGTGGTGATTGCACCGCCCATTATCCCCGGATTTTTGGATTAAGCGCCTGATCCAATTACTTTTTGAAAAGCGACAACTGTCTGTCTCGGGACAGGAGGCGGCGATGCGATCAGCCTCAGACCCGTTCGAACCTGCTCCAACTTCGCATCCGGATAAACAGCCGAAACCTGCCTCAATGCTATCAGGAATGCCTTTTTGAAATTCTTGTCGTCCGTATATTCCTGCCCAAACTGTAGCCGAAGGTTGGACCAGGTAAGCCGTTCGCCAGATCCCCGCACGCGATGAAGCCGATGGGCAAGCCACGTATAGATGTCGAGCGCCAGTGCGGAATGCTGCAAGCCCTCAAGCGCACGAGGATCAAGGGGGACGGCGTTTTCTTTCAACTCGTGCCAGAACTTCTCGGACAGCTCGATCGTGCTGTCTTTAGCGAGGTTTTTGGTCCACGCATCGAATTCATCTACCGGTCGGGCGTTCAGATTGCGCGACCCATACCCGAGCTTCATTTCACAGGCGCATAAGGCGTTCATCTGCGCCCTGAATGCCTCACGGGATGGGCCGTTCTGGCTGATGTTCAGCCGTTTCATGAATTCGCTGATGGTCCGGCCGACCGCGACAGTGCGCGATTTGGTCCGGATGGCTTCGGTGCTGATATGGAAGAGGGCCAGGCGCGGCTTTGTCCCATAAGGAACGAAGAGCTTTTCCCAATGACCGTCGTTGTACATTTCGCCGGCTGTAATGAGCAGGGACGCCTTGCCATTGTTGCGCTCGAAGCGCGTTTCCTTCGTCCTTTTGCGGGGGAGCCCGACTTGGCAGAGGACCGTGTGCATGAACTCAATGTCGTCAGGCGGTGTTGCCTGGATTTCGGCCGAGAGCTGGATGACGCGCGCGGTTGTCGGAGAAAGCACAAGCTCACTCTGTTCAGGCGGTGATTTGCGTTTGCTCATTCGTCCGATCCCTCTCTTCCCTGCTACGTTGTTCAGCATATCGCGTGTGACGCAAGGCTTGTTTGTCTGCTTGATGATTCTGATCCGACGTTATCGTTTCGGTGCAGGTGATGGAAACAGATTTTATTATTATTCATTTGCGGACAAACGAAAAAACTTGCCACCATCCAATATGCGCGGGCCTGAGATCATATAAATTTTGCACAACAGATGTATTTGGTCTGAAGTGACAGGCGAACTGTTTCACGTATCGAGCTTTCCTAGAAGGGCTGCGTTCTCGATTTCTTTCAAAAGCGGATGCTCACCGCTTTCGATCGACTCCCGAATGTTCGATGCGCTCTTACTGTCAGAAATTTCTTCGTACAGATCCGTGCAGAGCTTTTTCCATCCCGGCCAGTAATTGCTCCGTGCGAACTCATTGGAATCCCAAATGTCTTCCCACCACGGCAGGGAGGGCAGGTCGTGAAGCAGTGCTGACGGGTTGTGCCAGCTCGCTCAATGAATGGAGTTTGTCGCAGGGCCATGCAGGAACCACACTGCCCCTGAGTTAATCCTGACCAACGGCGAGCGTATAGCCGCGTTTCTGCCGATAACGGACCATTTTCGACAGCGCATTGATGGTCGTACCTTCGTCCGGATAAAGATCGAGACACTGCGATGCCGTCGTGCCGATCCGGCCCCACTGCCGCACGAGCGCCGCGCCGCCGAACAGGTCAGGTTGAACGGACATCGCATAAAAGCGCCATTCATTCAGCTCC
>NZ_JBBCQM010000022.1:0-12204 GCF_037150015.1 Asaia sp. VD9
TCACCTCGAGCCCAATCTCACCGAACAGGAAGTCATAGACATACCGGTTGATGAAATGGCCGCAGTTCGGATGATTGTTGCGACCGGTCTTGGCCAGGCCGAGAACGCGATGGAGGTTCACGAAGAATGGCTTTTCAAACCGCTTCTCCCATACGCGCACCTCGGGCGAGAGGATGTTGAGGCGCAGGAGATCGCGGGTGACGGGCTGGTTGCGGCGCATTTCGATGAACGCGACCGACACCTCAACCATCAGATCAGACGCGATCGGCTTGTCAGAGCGACTGATGATGTAAAGCGCCTGCGCTTCCGTAAACCAGAAAGCACGCCCCTGGCGACCGCCGCCTTGCTTACTCGCCAAGTGCTCCGAGCGTACTTGGTTGATTTTGTTGAGATTTCCAAGATGATCTCGGACAAGGCGACGAAAAGACTTCACATCGCCGTAGCCAAGATGATCGGCAAGATCCACGTCACTGACGCGAAGCTCGCCATCAGTCTGGACCTCGATACGGAAAGGCACGATCTCCGCACTCATGGGCGGGCCTCCGTGGGGGTGCGGTCAGCGCCTACGAGAGCCGCAGCATTTATTTCGATCCCAGCATGTCGAGCCTTCTCAAGAATTTCTCCCTGATAGCGAGCAGGAATGAACCCTGAACCTTTCCATGACTGGACAGTCGAGGGCGGCTTATCGAGCAGTTTGGCCGCAGCGCGCGTGCCACCTAGTCGAGTTATGATATCGGTAGCGATTGTCATGTGCGGAATGTGCGCCATGTCCGCACATATAGCAAGCGGAATTTCCGCACTGACTGATGTGCGTTTTTGTCGCACGATGCGCCCATGACAGACGAACTACCGCGCCTCAAGCTCAAAGCTCTCCGCAACCGCGCTGGGTGGACTGTAAGGGCTTTTGCCGATGCTATGGGATACGGCGAGAAGCAGTCCTCCTATCGAACCTACGAGGACACCTATAAGAAGCCGTTTCTACCGATTGATTTTGTAGAGAAGGCCGTGCCTTTGCTCGTAGATAGGGGCGAGCCGCCTATCGAACTACGAGAGGTATGGGAACTTGCTGGCGTTTTCCCAGGCGAGATGGGAATTCGCGAAGGTATCGAGCGCGCCAAACGGGTAGAGGCCGCCACGCACCCGGCCCAAGGCACGGTGGTCGTAAATGAATACGACATCTCTCCGCAGGCAGGATCGGGGGCATTGATTGATGAGAGCGCGGGCGGGGAAGAGGGGCATGCTCCCGTTGCATCGTGGGCTATGCCTAGAGGCTTTCTGGAGAACTATCTTCCTGACACGTCTGGGCTGGCAGTCGTCAGAGTGATCGGCAACTCGATGGAACCTGATTTCCTCCCCAGCGAACGAGTTCTGGTCGATACCCGTCACCGGCAACTCAGTCATGATGGAGTCTATGTTCTATGGAATGGGCATGGCGTAGTGATCAAGCAGCTTCAACTGGTCCCCAACTCAGCCCCAGAGCGCGTGCGTATCATCAGCGTGAATCCGACATATCCAAGCGACGAGGTGGATCTTGCTGATATTCACATCAATGGTCGCGTGGTCGGAAAATGGCTGTGGAAGTGACGCGAGAACATTTCAAGCGCGGGAACATTGCGGTTTGGTGAGGATATGAGGATGAATGGGGGGCTTTTGCTATGGAGGTATTAGGTCGGGTGCGGAGGCTAATTGGCGAACCCAAGTTTTATACCGATCCCGCTCAGTCATGGTCAATTGACCCCGCCCCGTCCCGTTACACGCCATTTACTCGGTCAATGAGGTTGCCCAGCGTTGATTGGACATGGCGTGCCCTGCGTTGCGCGAGCACTGGGAACGATTACGTCCTTCTATGTCGGGTGAACATGCGCGTCGGAAACTATCAGGCATGGCTTCTAATGGAAGTTGCAGGGGGTCTAACGCTTATGAGTAGACTTGAAGACCATGGCAGTCATCCTGGGTTGCACATCCACTCTGCGTGCGGGGATGAGATCCCAGAGGCAGGAACTGACTCCATAAGGTCGGCGCCAACCGGTCAAAAACTTTTTAAGGTCCCCAATCGTGGGGGGAGGAGAACCGTTCAAGGCGAGACATTATCATTGTTCTGGAATACCGCCTGCAAGATCTATAGAATCTCGCCGCGTAACACATCGCAGGGAGAGCTAGAGGTATGAATGCTGAGTACCTCAAGAAGGAGCTATGCCGAGCATTTTGCTCCGAACTCTCTGTCCATGAAGTGCCTGCGGGCTTGGCTTTTAGCGGCCTGTTTGAAGACCTGAACGGCGATAGAGTCTCCGGCTACCTCATTCGGGATCGCGAAAATCCTTATCTCACTGATGACGGATCATTCCTCAGTGACCTAGAGTCGGTTGGCATCGATACCTTGGGGGGAACTCGAGCCAAATTCTTGGCGAGTGTACTAGCGACCGGGAATGCCTTCGTCGATCACAGCACCATGACAATAAGAACCCCCGACCTCGACAGCGAACCTTCACCGCTCGAGATCACACGCTTCCTCTCTGCCCTCGTCAGGGCGCAAGATGTTGCTTTCTGGAGCAAAGAGCGGGTCAAGAGCACCTTCGCCGAGGACTTTTACAACGCCCTTGATGCGCGTGTCTCGAGCCGTGCGAGGCTCAGGCGAAATGCCACGATTAACGATAGCCTCATGGATTTCCCGGCGGATATCCTTCTTGAGCCTTATAATGGAGGCATTCCTGTCGCCATGTTCCTGGCTCAAACGGTCGAGCGGTTGAACGAGGCGACCCTACTGGCTCAAGAAATGAGGATACGCGGAGAGCGGGCTGCTAAGATAGCTGCCGTCAGCGACACAGGCGATGGACTCAGCTTTGCAAATCGCAAGGTGGCGAGGGCGCTAAACAGGATCGAAGGGCTTATTGTATACCGACAAGATGAAGAAGCGGCCCTCGACCGCATTGTGCGCTTAGCGGAATTGCCGGTAGCTGCTTAGCTACACTCCCGAAGCCCGGCCCAGCCGGGTTTCTTTTTGTGCGCGATGTGCGGAAAAAACGCTTGACCAACGTGCGGAAACGACGCGCATTGACCCCGTCACCACCGATGGGGAAGCCAGATGGCAACCCATCGACAAACGGATGGGATGCACATGAACAAGATCTTACGAGCGCAGGCGAAGTCGAAGCTCCAGGCTTCGCTGAAGTGGCAGGAAGAGCACGGCAAATGGGCGCGCAGTCATGGCGCAGGCCAGTTCTCGTGGCACTCCCACGCTCAGCAGCGGCGGATTGATAACCGCAGGGTATTTACCTCGCCATCACGTGCCGACCGTGCCGCCAGTAAGGCGCGCCGCGCTTCTGTTACTCCGGTGCGGGGGGCGAAGTGATGGGCACCGATAAATCCACCGCCTTCAATGACGCATTCGAAGAGGCAGACCGCGACGAATACGAGAGCGTATCGGTCGATCGCGCAAGACACACCCGCTCCTACCTGGAAGACCTCGTGAGCGAGAACGAAGAGATCGCCTCGTTCACCGTCGCCGAGATCATCGAGCATCTGAACCGCCTTATCTGACCCCGCTTGACGCGACCCCGGTACGCCGGGGCCGAACAAGCCGGGTTTCCGGCCAGTGTTTCCAGTGATGGAGAGAGAAGATGGCATATCCAGACGGAATGCAGTTCCGGAGCTGCGATACCCGCAGCCCGTATCATCGCGCCAATGCGATGAGCAACTATCAGACGGCGGTCAGCCAGGACACAGAGATCGCAGACGAGATCCGCGAACTGATCACGCGCACAGAGCAGCAGGTGAACGCCAAGCTGTCCCACGTGAATGACCGGGGCGCGTTCGATACGGACGAGCTTGATTGCCTGTTTTGTCGCCTTGGCGAGGCGCTGCCGAACCGTGCTGTGCTCGAGCAGAGGGCAAGGTGATGGGCAACGGGATTTACGCACCGTTCCTCATGGACGTGCATGACAGGCTCATGGCCTCCGCCGAACTGCACATCAAAGCCGCCGAGGCATTGCGGGGCAGCGACCAAGCGACCGCCGACACCCTGATAAGTCAGGCGCACGGGGACCGATCGGCCGCAACGTCGCTTCTGTGGTCCATCGAGAGCTTCGGAAGGTCGGCAAGCGTGCCGGTGGTGCAGGAGGCCGCGCGATGACGATGGATTTAGTTGCAGCGCGCAGCGTCGCCAAAGCGAAAGAAACAGGACTTACAGCTTTTCTCTGGCGCGACAGGACAGGCGAGTTCCACCGGATCGACCGAATGGAAACGCGCCATCTGTTTTTCACGCTTCGGATGATCTGGAACAACCATATGCCGAGGGACGCAAGAGTGGGAGACGTTCGCCTTTATTCGTTCGGCCCTTACTACACGCCCTCTTATTTCCGGGACGCTATAGCGGCAATTTTACCAGAGCTTCGCGGCAGGAATGACATTCGTCGCGAATGGATGCGCCAGATCGAGCAGATGTTTGCTTATTTCAATAACGCAAACCGTATTCAGTCAGGTGCTCCCTTGCGTGTGAGTGCCGCACAATGACGCCCGCTCGACGCGCTGACCTATCTGATAAGGATCTGTCGGGCCTCGTAGCGTTCGTGACGGCGCGCGGGAGCGAGGTTCTGGCCCCAACGAACGAATGGGAAGTCGCACGTTTCACCGGGCCATCTGGCGTCTGCGTGATCTACCAGAACGCAAAGGGCCGCCTCGTATGGCACGGCGGCGCAGATGCAGCTTGGGACGCATGGAAATCAGCCTCGGACTGGCGGGCGAACAAGCGCACGAAGCGCGGCGCGTCGAAGCGATGGGCACGATTTGCAACGCTGACGGCCCGTGACGGCAATGCCTGCTTCTATTGCGGGAAGCCGGTCACGTTCGAGGATTTCACGATTGAACACTTGGTTTCGCTGACCCAGGGCGGACCTGATCACATCGCAAATATGGCCGTTAGTCACGCGCGCTGCAACGCAACGGCAGGCCACCTGTCGGTTGTTGAAAAAGTGCGGCTGGCTGAGGGAATGAAGGGATCGGCGCAATGACGCCCGCACAACACGACCTCGCGAAGGCAAACGCAGTCCTCAAGCACCTGCGCAACGAAGCCTGGGGGCTCGATGCGACCCCGCTCCGCAAGAGCCTCATCCAGCAGTGGGAGGCTCAGCGGACTGAGGCAGATCGACGGATGATTTCTGAGTTGTGGGGGGAACGCTCATGAGCGGGAAATGGACGCCGGAGAGCGCGAAGCCGGTAGCTTGGTGTCTCATGACGGCAGATCGTCAGATCATTAACGGAATTCATGCAGAAAAAGGTTACGCCGAGGCATACCAGCACAGGAGAGGTTCCGACGCTCTCACCGCCCTCTACACCTGCCCCGACAACGCCATCACATCGGAACTGGCCGACGCTCTGGAAGCGATGGTCGAACGCTTCGGGCATGACATTTTCACGATGCCCCCGGAGGATCGTGATCTCCTGACGCGCGCCGTTAGCGTGCTCGCCGAGGCGAAGGGAGAGGGGGCGTGATCATAACCAAACCCGGCATCTATGAGATGGATGCAGCCGAGTATCACGCCGATCCTTGCCCGGAGGCCAGCTTGTCGAATTCGGTAGCTCGGATCCTCCTGGACGAGAGCCCGAAGCATGCCCGGTTTGCTCACCCGCGGCTCAACGTAGAACGCGAACCCGTCGAAGTGACGGCAGCTATGGACTTCGGAACAGCACTGCATGCGCTCATCCTGGGAAAGGGAGCGGGTGTAATCGAGGTTGAGGCCAAGGACTACAAGACTAAGGCCGCCCAAGCCCAGCGCGAGAGTGTTCGTGAAGCTGGGGGGATACCCTTGCTCTCGGAGGCATTTGACCGGGTGCATGCCTGCGCTCAGACGGTGCTTGCGAACATGCGACAGCGCGAGGACTGCGCCGAGTTCTTCTGGCCTGGTCGGTCTGAGGTCGTGATGATTTGGCAGCATAACGGTATCTGGTGCCGAGGCATGGTTGACCGCATGCCCGATGACCCACGCGCACCGCTCTTTGACCTGAAGGGCACGATGCTGAGTGCCAATCCGAGTGAGTGGGATCGCCGCATGATCAAAGCGTACCGGACGCAGGATCGGTTTTACGCACAAGGCGCGAAGATCCTGCGCGGCGTCGAGCCCCAGCCCATGCGCTTTGTCGTTGCCGAGATGAAGCCGCCATTTGCTGAGGCTGTGCTGACACCTGCGCCAGGGTTGCGAGGGATCGCGACGCAGGACGTTGCCCGCGCACAACGCATCTGGGGCGAGTGCATGCAGTCGGATCAATGGCCCGGATACCCACACACGGCGCATATCGAAGCGCCCAACTGGCTCTTGCGTGAAGTTGAGGAACAAGCCTTCCGCGATGATGCCTTGGAGATGATGCAATGACCTTCACTATTCGTCAGGCCGTTCGCGGCAAAATCGGCCTTCTATTCGGCATTGCCGGGGCATCAGGGTCGGGAAAGACCTTTTCTGCGCTTACGCTCGCAGAGGGCATCAAGGGTGAGGGCGGCAAGATTGCCGTGATCGACACCGAAGCAGGGCGCGCTTTGCACTATGCGCCGAAGCCGGGCGCGAAGGCCGAGCCAGAGAACGGCACCTTCGATTTCCTTCATCTGGATTTCCCTGCGCCGTTTTCCCCAGAACGCTACATCGAGGCGATCAAGACAGCCGAGCAGGCCGGCGCCACGGTGATCGTGATCGACAGCATGTCGCATGAATGGGATGGCGAGGGTGGTTGCGCAGACATGGCGGAACAGGCCGCCATTGCAGCGGCGACAGATCGCAATGGCAACTTCCAGGCATGGAAGGCCGAGGCCATGACTGCGCCAAGCTGGAAAAAGCCGAAGCAGTTGCACAAGCGTATGATGGCTCGCCTGATCCAGACGCGCACACATCTTATCTTCTGCCTCCGCGCTCAAGAAAAGATCAAGTTCGAGAAGGTCAGGGACGAGTGCACGGGACGCGAGAAGAATGAAATCCGGCAGCTTGGCTTTATGCCGATCTGCGAGAAGTCATTCATGTTCGAGCTTTCGGGGTCGATGACAATGCACCCTGAGACGCCAGGACAGCCCCGTTATGACCTTCAGCGCAAGCTGAACGCCGAACTCCAGACGATCTTCCCTGAAGGCGAGCGCATCACCGTGGAAAAGGGAAGCCGTCTCCGTAATTGGGCAGAGACAGGCGAGGATAGGCCGCCGATCGACAAAGAGGCGGAAGCCGCCCGTGATCTGATCGAGGCCATACAGGATGCCGATGAGACGAAGCTGCAGCGCATCACGGCATCTGCAAAGACGGTCGCTTTCCGCAAGCGTCTGACTGAAGGCAGGCCGGATCTCGCAGAGCGCGTTGACCAGGCAATTCAGGACGCAGTGGCCTCGTTCCTGCCGGATGACGGCGAAGATGCCGGCTTCAGGGGAATGTCTGAGACCGAACAGGTGCCCGCATGACCGCCGCAGCCTTCCGCAAGATAGAGCGCGGCCTGCTCGAAGCGTTGAATATCGCGCAGGTAGGCGACGGGGAAATAGCGGATCGCCTGACGAGAGAGCAGGCGGCACTGGATGCAATACGCGACCGGATAGCGGCGCAGGGACGAGCGCAGGAGGCCGTGAAGGGCCGGAGCGCAGGGGAGAGACGGGGATGACCCACGAACAGAAGCCGGGGGGCGTGGAGTTTCGGACGCTTGAAACTCAGGTCAGTGAATGCGCTCGCGATCTTCACGCAAGCCTGATCGCGCTTGAAGAAAAGCTATATGCCGAATTTGCGGAAGCAGAAGATAGAGGCGCGGCAGAGCAGCGCCGGAAGGATGCGGAGGGGGCGGGTATCGCTGGATATATCCCTGCGGATACACCCAATTTCTTCGCGATCTCAGAGGCAAAGTACGCGTCGACCGCCATGCACCGGAAGCCATTTCCGAACGATGTGCCGGTTTATTATCGCCCCGCCAACGTCGCCGCGCTTGAGGCTCGGGTGAAGGAGTTGGAGGAAGAGAACGAGCGGCTGAAAAAGCCGGAATGGGTATGTGACGAAGAGACGTCTTATGCAGATGTGCATGATGCTCTTTCACAAAGGGATGATCCAATACTCGAAATAACAAAGTTTACGGCCTGCAGAAGCGTCAGAGATATTTGGGCATTCTTGGACGAAAAATTTGTCGTTCACGAGTTTGCTACAGGGATAGAGGCCAAAAACGCAGCCGCAGCCATCCGCGAGGGAGGCGAGCATGGGTGAATGGGAGAAGGTGCAGGCCACCAAGGATGCTATCGTCGGGTTCGCGATGCGCGATCCTGAAATATCCGTTCATCTCGGGGCGCTCTATGGCGTGGCCGACATAGCCGAAGATGAGATCACCATCGTCAACGATTGGGGTGGAGAAGTCAGTTTTCCTCGGTCGGCATTTGACAATCTGGGAGGCTTCCTGGCCGGGACGTTTATCGAGGAGTTCCGCCATGACTGACCCCACCCCCTTCAATCTCCTCCTGGGCGAGCGGGTGCGGCGGATGATCGTCACACAAGGCCGGTCGCAGGAGAGCGTGGCCGTCGAGGCTGGGATTACGACGAGCGCGCTTCAGTTCCTGCTCAAGGGCGGAAACAGCACGATCAGCACGGTGATGGCCGTTCTGTATGCGCTGGATGCCGGTCCGTCAGACTTGGACGCGATCTATGCTGATTTTGCTGAGCATCAGAAGGAGAGGGCGGATGGGTGAAGTCGTCTATTGCTCGTTCTGCGGCAAGTCTCAGCATGAGGTGAAGCGCATTGTCGCTGGTCCGTCCGTGTTCATCTGCGATGAATGCGTGGCTACCTGCATGGAGATCATGAGGGAAGCGGAGATCAAGATTTTATCCCGGCGTATTGCGACGTTTCTGCTGCGCGTGCGGCAGCTTCTCAAGAGAGGAATAAGGAGGGCGGATTATGGGTGAGGGAATGCCTCGGCTGCTTACCGTGAACGCAGCCGCCTCAATCGTGGGGTATCACCCCGAGACACTGCGCAAGGCGATCAGGGAAGGTCGTCTCGAAGCCTACAGACGGCCACGCGGGACACGCATCGAACCCGACGCCCTCAAAGCCTGTATGGACCTGTATCTATGCCCCGCGAGCGACCAGACCGACCATTTCTCGAGCTATACCGGGGCGCGTACTGCGTTGTCTGGTGGGAAGGCGGCAAGAGACGGCGCACCTCGACGGGCTATGCGGATGAACGCCGCGCTCGACAGGCACTAGCTGACTTTGAGGAGGCGCTACACAAGCGCCCCTCGCGCCAATCATTTGCCGAGGCACTGGACGCCTATGCCAAGTCGCGCATGGGCAAGGTTGAGGCAATGAAGCGCCTGATTGAATGTACGGTGCCGCTCAAGGAAAAGATGGGACATTTGCGAGTCGATCAGGTCGGCCAGCGGCAGTGGAACGAATACGCCTCGACCAGGGTCCGCAAGCCCAATCCGCGCCGCAAGAGTTTGGATGGATACGAGCCCCAGCCGGTTTCTCCCGGCACGCTACGCCGGGAATTCAACGTCATGCGCGCCGCGCTGCGCCAATCATGGAAGGACGGAAATCTAACAAAGCCGCCTGTTCTTGAGGTGCCACGAGACAGCGCGCCTCGCGATCGCTTCCTCACCAAGCAAGAGGCACGCCGCTTGCTCGATGCGTGCGAGACGCCTCATATCCGGATCTTCCTCGCGCTCGCCATGTTTACGGGGGCTCGCAAAGGCTCAATCCTCGCGCTGACATGGGATCGGGTGCATTTCGATTCTGGTCGTGTGGATTTTCAAGAGCCTGGGCGCAGCCTGACGGTAAAGCGGCGCGCAGTCGTGCCAATGGTACCGGCCCTGAGGAAAGAGCTTGAAGAGGCTTCGCGTCTGCGAACCTGCGATTTTGTAGTGGAGTGGAACAGCAAGCGCGTCACGTACGGGCTGCGCTGGTCGTTCAAGCGCCTCTGCGAGCGAGCAGGGCTGACGTGGATGCCGACGCCTCATCACTTCAAGCACGGCGTGGCTTCCTGGATGGCCATGAATAAGGTGCCGATCGATCAGGCTGCGGATTGGCTGGCGACAGATCCTAAGACGCTGTGGAACGTCTATCGTAAATTCGACCCGAGTTATCTGGAGGGAGTCACGTCGACCTTTGATCTGTAGGTGTTCGCTTGGACACTTACGGTGCCTGTGGATAACAGAGAAACCTCAATGTTATCAATGGCGTCCCATAGGGGATTCGAACCCCTGTTGCCGCCGTGAGAGGGCAGTAACAACCCTTGGTGTTCCTGAGGGTAAGAAGACAAATCCTTGATTTCCATGCATTTTATATCACCACATGTCACTGCTTGTCACCCCTGATCTTCCTCCGTTTGGCTCATAGTTGGCTCATGGCTCAGCCACATTCAGTTGACGTCTCTATCATCTGACGGCTTAATAAGAGGCTTCGTTTCCGAACGCTGGACTCATGGCCGATAAACCTGATCCTCTCCGACCGGCCGTGCTAAACTACGAGGATGCTGCGCGCTATCTCGGCATTTCTTCTGGGCGCTTACGCAATCTCAAGTGGATGGGTATCGCTCCGAAATCCATCAGCTATGGCAGACGCGACGTGCGCTTTCGCGTGACTGATCTGGACGCATGGCTCGACCAGAAAGCAGGCGTGGCATTGCCACCCGAACCAGCGCGTAAACGCCCCAAGAGACCGCGCAGAGGTCTGACCGTCTGGCTCGTTCCAGCCCTGCTAGGTCTCATTAGCCTCATCATCTGGCTGATCAGTCTGTTCCTGTGACGTATTCGGGTCTGGTCTAATCTGACCATTACGGCTCAAAAACGGAAGATGGTTTCACCGAGTAGGGAGCTGGAGTCACGGCGAAGGGCGCAGCTTTTTCGCTCTCAAGCCCCGTTGCCAGCCGTTCTGCCTCTGCCTGGTCCAACTTCCTAAAAGCGACTCGCGTCACGTATTTGGCTTTTTCAAGATTGCCGGTCAGCTTGCATTTCATGATCTCTGCCTTTGTCTCACGAGGCAGTTTTGCTGGCGGCATCCAGATAGCCTTCAGCAGATCCAGATCTCTCCTGGCCCTATCGCACTGTGCAACATGGCGTGCTTTCCAAGCGGCGATCTCCTCCTGCCTGCGCCTGTCGGCCTCGCGGCAGAGTGTGACAAGCCATTCTTTGCATGTGTCCCGCCTGACGATTTGCTGAAGCAGCTCACTATTCTCTCTCCGTAGCCGCGCATTGGCCTCTTCGCGTTCTGTCGGCACAGGCAGGCAAAGCGGTTCAGGCGGTGTAGCCCGCAGGCCCAGATGCCAGAATACGGTCTCCAGCAGATAGCGCAGGATCTCGGCCAGCATTTTCGCGAGCCGTTCGATCTCCTCGTCGAGATGAGAGAGGCGTTTCTTCTTCGATAGGACGAACACCCTGTCCCGCAGAGCGTCACGCTCTTGTCGTGTTTCCTGCAGCTGTTTTCCGGCCTGCCAGAGCTGTCTGCGCGTGTCTTCTATCTGCGCAAACAAAGCTGCGCCTTGTTCATCGACAGAGCGCCGTGGACCATACTCCATAGGCGGTCTTGCATTCAGCACCGTGCGGCATGCCCTGGCTTCACATTTCCACTGCTGGATGTAATGAGCAAAGTTCGGTGGCAGCTCATCGATACGATCCAGCGAAACGATCTTTGGCTGTTTGGGCGAGGGCAGTGACGGCCTTGCTCTTACAGCCGCTCTGGCAAGTGTTTCCGGGTCACGCCTCAGTTGCTCGAATGGTGGCAGGAGCAGGCCACTCTGCTCTCCATGACGTTCCATCGCGTCCGTCTTCAGAGCTGCACGCTCCAGGAGCGGTTTGACTGCTGCCCTGATATCACCGCGCTTTGGTCTTGCCGCTTCATCCACCAGAAGCTGGCGGAAATCCTTCATACGGATCTTGGTCAGACGCGTGAAAGACCCGATCAGAACGCCGTCTGACGTCTCAATGATATGCGCGTCCTTGCGCGTATCCTGCCGGTCTCCGGCACGCATAACCCAGCCCTTCGTCTTCAGCAGGGCGCGAAAACGGTGCAGCTGATTATCCGACTGCGCCCAGAAGGAGGCGATGGTCTTCTTCGCTTCAGCAAGATCCAGCCCCTTTCGCTCGGCTATACGACGTGATTGCGAGGTGTAGGCTGCACGTGGAAGGGGTCGTGACGCGTGTTCTGAATTGGAAGGAGCAGATGATGTGTCAGGAGATGCTGGGACTGATAGTTGCTCATTAATGGTAACAGGTC
>NZ_JBBCQM010000023.1:0-12050 GCF_037150015.1 Asaia sp. VD9
AGAGGCGATGCTACAACTGTCCGATGGATGCCTTTGGAATGCTGGAGTCGTCGACGCATAGAGTCGACCCATAAGTGCGCGCAGAGACGCTTAGCGTATATCTGTGCCCGTTCTATGTCCTGACCCCTTATTGAGGAAATGTTGCTCGAGCGTTACGGCTGGTTCTGAAGCATGAGGGCGAGCATCCGTCGCGTTGGACGGCGATGGTGTCGATTGCCGGCAAGATCGGCTGCTCGAAGCATACGCTGAACCAGTGGGTCAAGAAGGCCGAAGTCGGAACCGGCAAACGGGCTGGGGTTCCGGCCGAGGCTGCCGATCGGCTCAAGTCGCTGGCGCGTTAAGTGCGCGAGTTGCGCCAGGCGAATGAGATCCTGCGGAAGGCGTCCGCTTCTTTCGCCCAGGCGGAGCTCGACCGCCCCTTTCGGAAATGACGGCATCCGTTGATGAGCACCTCGCGGCATATGGGGTCGAGCTGATTTGCAAAATGCTGCAGATTGCCCCGTCAGCCTATTATGAGCGGCTTCGAAAACGACGTGACCCAGAGCGCAGATCGGCTCAGAGCAAACGACGAGATCCTGCGAGTTTTCTCAGAGCACTTTGGGGTTTACGGCGTGCGGAAGGTCTGGCGTCAGCTTCGCCGGGAAAAGGTTGAAGTCGCCCGATGCACGGTCGCGCGACTGATGCGTGATCTGGGCTTGCAGGGCATGATCCGCGTGTTTCATGGTCCGGGCCAAGCCGCACAGACCCATCGCATCATAATCCGCGCGCAACAACAATGCCCGACCCATGCCCCGCCTCCCTGATATGTGACCAGGCAGTGATTCATATCTCGTGCCACAGCGATAGCTTCAGTTCATCACAGATGAGTCAGTAACAAGCAGTCTTGGTATGAGCCACTGGAACCCCGGTTATTACGACCTCGAAGCAGCTATGGTCGCTACCGATCGAGCTGTCCTAGAACCCACCGTCATTTCTTCCTTGGGAAACATTAAATCAGTTGTAATTTGACCACGCTCGGTTTGTTTGGATGAAACTAGTAATGTCAAAACATTTCCGAATCGCGTCAAAATGTAAGATATTCTGAGTTCGCCTTGTAACGAACGAGATATGACTGACTTAGGGAGCGTTGAGCATGTCACAGGTTCGGCTATTCCGTGACGAAGTAACCGATCGACAAGGCAGCCAACTTTACGGCGGTATACAGATCACTATGCCGTCCCATGCGCGAGCATATTTCGCTATATCACTGGTAACCTTGCTTGCTGCGACAACGCTCCTCTTCTTCGGTCATTACACGAGACGAATTCAAGCAGACGGCTTGCTCGTGCCAAGCGATGGTATGGCAATGATGACATCGCCACGCGGCGGCACGGTGCAACATATTCGCGTAAATATTGGAAAACCCGTCGCAGCTGGTGAAGAGTTGTTAGCGATAGCTGATGATACAACAAGCGAGCACTACGGAGATACAGCGCAACACATGGCGGACGAGCTCATTAAACAGCGAACAAGCTATCAAGCTGAAATAGTTCGTGAAGAGCAAAGCCTAGACATCAACTTGCACTCCTTGCGACAGCAGATATCCGACATAGAGAAAAGGAGAGTAGCGACCCAAAACGAAATTATTATTGATCAGGCTCAAATATCGTTGGAAGAGCACGCGGTAAAACGTTGGGCCTCACTAGAGCGAGACGGATTTGCTTCGCGTCTTACTCTGGAGCGCGAAATAACAAACCTCCTGAGTGCGAAAACAAACATAAATGCGGCTGAAGGAAATTTAGCCGCCCTCGACGAGCAAGCACACTCTGTCGCTGAGCGTCTCAAGGTTCTTCCATTCGAGGGGCAGAGCAAAGTCGACACTTTGCGAAGGGCGATTAGCCAAATTGATCAGACAATGCTGAGAAATGAACTCAGTAGAAGCATCGCCATCAAGGCGCAGGTATCGGGCACTGTTTCAGCCCTGCTGATAAAGGAAGGACAGTCAGTCACCCCTGGACAGGCGCTCGTAGCGGTTGTGCCAAATGGAGCGATTTTGCACGCAGAATTGCTGGTTCAGAGCCAATCAGTCGGTTTCATAAAAATCGGAGAACGCGTATCGCTCCACTATCACGCATTTCCATTCCAGAAATTTGGCGTAGCATCCGGTGTAGTGGTTGGGACCTCGAAAAGCGCACTCGACGCTAATGAGGTCACGCAGCTTTTAGGCGGAAAACAATTGCCATCAACAGACACATACTACCTGATATACGTCAATATTCCCTCACAATCTGTTGTCGCCTATGGCACCAAGATAGCACTGCTGTCCGGCATGAGCCTAGACGCTCAAGTACATCTTGACCGTCGAACTATAATCGAATGGCTGATGGACCCTCTGATCGCTGCAGAAAAAACGATCTGAGCTTGGTTCGCTTTGCGCACAACGTTTGGTCCTGAACGGAGCCCCATAGGATGGCTTTTTCCCATCGGAAACGCACAATCGAGACTATCTTACAAGACGAATCAACAGAATGTGGGCTTGCGTGTATAGCCATGATAAGTCAGTACCATGGCTATAATGTTACGTTGCCGGAACTGAGGATGGCGTACCCGGCATCGCAAAAAGGCATGACAGCACGAGACATCATGCATGTTGCAGATGCTATGGGTCTTCAATGTCATCCACTCAAAGCAGATCTTGACGAAATCAAGGACATTGAACTCCCGTGCGTTTTGCACTGGGACCTAGCACATTTCGTAGTTTTATCTCGTATAAAGAACCAGCGTTACTACATACATGATCCAGCCTCAGGTACGAAAGTTCTCTTCATTTCGCAAGTTGGCCGCCATTACACCGGTGTCGCATTTCGTATGGCGCGGTCACCGACCTTTCGACGTCGGGTTAGCCCCCCCCCTATTTCGCTCAGAAAGCTGGCTGGAAGCATTAATGGTCTCGGTCGAAATATAACTGTAATATTAGTGCTTTCTGTTACTCTTGAAATACTTTATATTAGTGCACCATTGTTAATACAGACAATGATCGATGAGGTTATACCGGACGCCGATAGACAGCTATCATATCTGGTGATAGGCGCTTACTTGTTAACCGTGTTACTTGGGGCATCGCTATCTGGCTCTCGTGGCTGGCTCACAGCCTATGTCGGGGCACAGTTTAGCTATGGTTGGGCAGGAAATGTCGCACGTCATTTGACGCGCTTGCCCTTACCTTTCTTCCAAGCCCGACACCTTGGAGATATTGTCTCACGGGTGGGGTCCATAGACGCAATCCAAAAAACGATAGTAGCGAAATTTCCAGCTTTGCTGATGGACTTGATCGTCTCGATAACGACAGCGGCAATACTATTTTATTATAATTTATGGGTCGGCTTAACCTCTACAGCATCAGTAGTTTTGTACTTCTGTATAAGGATTTTATACTATGGGGTTTTTCGTGAAGCCAATTTAGGCCAGATCAGCGCTAGTGCTAAACAGAATACACAATTGTTAGAAATTCTGAGAGGAATTCAGTCAATAAAGGTTTCCAATAAAGAGTCTCAGATAGGTGTCAGGTATATAAATAAATTGTATATTACGCTAGAAAAGGGTTTAAAAAGTCAATATTTGGGCGCCTCATTTGCATCCGCGCAATTGTTCGTCGACGGTGCACGTAAGGCATTGGTGTTAGTTATCGGCACAAACCTCTGCATTGATGGAAACATTACCATTGGTATGCTAACGGCGACGATCTCCTTTAGCGATCAATTATTGTCGACTTCGTCCCGGCTAGCTGACAGTTTCATCGAATTAAAGATGTTACGGGTTCAGACCGAACGATTAGCCGATATTATGCTCAAACCAATTGAAGCCCACCAAAAAAACAAATATGTTGGGCCATTACACGACCTTCAGCTTTCATTCCGAAACGTATATTTTAGATATACGGAGAGAGAGAAATGGCTTCTGGAGAATATGTCTTTCGATATTGCTCCAGGTGAGCATGTAGCGATAATTGGACCATCCGGATGTGGGAAAAGCACTGTTGCTAGATTAATGCTCGGATTGGCAGATCCGGAACGCGGAACTATCAGCGTCGGAGGGAAGGACATACGTGATCTAGGCAAAACCAAACTGCGGCAGCTCGTCGCAGCAGTCTTGCAGGAAGATCAGTTATTTTCTGGAAGCATTGCAGAAAATATATCATTTTTTGACGAGAGCTTCAGGATCGAGGCAGTGCAAGTGGCAGCTGTGCAAGCGTGTATCGACGACGAGATCTGCGCAATGCCAATGGGGTATCAAACTCTCGTCGGTGATATGGGGGCAGCTCTTTCAGCAGGACAGAAGCAAAGATTACTGCTCGCGCGTGCTTTATATCGCAACCCGCGTATCATCGTTTTAGACGAGGCAACTAGCAATCTCGATTTGGCACTTGAGCGCCGCCTCTGTGAGTCGATCGGCGACATGAAGCTAACTCGGATCACCTTCGCGCATCGCCCTGAGACGATATCAGCCGCTGATCGTGTCATCGAGTTGCGCCCTAAGCTTGGCGCTTCGGCCGGCGAACCGCCGCTGAAGGCCTTGGCTGTGTAGAGGGCAGCCTAATCCCTCTTTTGTCTGTTTTGTGGAGATCAAAGCAATGGGGTCGTTAACCGTAACAGAAATAGACATGGTGGCTGGCGGGATAAAGGGTATTTCGACCCTTGCGGCAACCGCTTCGTCCTCCAGTGTGCACTCATCAATGGGGATCACGCCCATCGCTCATACAGAACTCCTAGGGTTCTCGCCCGAAATGGCTTCCGATGGCGGTGATGAGTCAGAAGGTGGCGGTGGTGAAGGTGGTGAAGGCGGTGAAGGCGGTGAAGGCGGTGAAGGCGGTGAAGGAGACGGCGGCGGCGAGGGCGGAGACGACGATGGAGATGGTGACGGATCAGGAGACGGAGACATTGACGACGGAGACGGCGGCGGTGATGGCGCGTACGCTGTAACCCCGGAAAATACGAGCAACCCATACGGATCCGATCCCCAACACTACCAGTATTCTCAAAGCACCGGCAAACTAACCCTGGTTGACGATGCGACCGGCCAGTCTGTTGAGGTTGGAACCGGGTACTCGGGCCATGGTCAGGGTCTAAATAATCCCAATGATCAGTATACCCACGATGAAGGACCCATACCTCAAGGGACATATAATATTGGGGATCCTATCGATAAGTCTAACACCGGTCCGAATTCCATTCCTCTGACCCCTGCAGATGGTACCGATACCCAAGGCAGGAACGGTTTTTATATGCATGGGGATAACAGCAACGGTAACAACAGTGCCTCGGATGGCTGCGTCATAATGGCTCCTTCTGTAAGGAACTCTGTAGACAACAACTCTTCCGCAACCACTCTCGTTGTTACTAAGTAACAAAAAATTTAGCCGCACTGTATATAAAATATATGGTGCGGCTTACTATACATATGGATTTATTCAAGGAAAATTAAAATGCTAAAGTTATACTATATCAACTTTTCTTCTGTTGTTGTTGTTTGTTTCTCTGTGTTTGTCATATTCTGCTCTTCACAGGACGCAAGGGCTAGTACGGGGACGTTGTCCGCTTCTGAGGTTCTTCAGCAGATACGCCGCGATGGAGCCTCAACTGTCGCATCGCGACTACAAAATATACGGGAGAAGGATGGTCGAAGCGAGTTAATGATTATTGAGACTAATATAGAGAGTGGTGAAGAATTATGGATCAAGGTAGGGAAGGAACTTCTGAAGGGAACAGACGCAGGAAATCATTACAGTATAATCGTAGCTTTGAGCCGAGCTTTACAACATAACCCGCAGGCAGTGCTTCGCGATTTTAAAACTGACGACACCCTCGCACGCCTATGCCAAGACAACAATATAGAGCCTACCCCGGCCGAACATATTGCGTTCAAAACGAGAGTACTGGCCGAACTAAAAAAAATCAAAGGCGCTGACCTAAATAAACAAAAGGAAATATGTGAGTATCATATAAATAATATGAAGTAAGAACTAATAGCTCAAAATAAGGGGGTATCGTTAATGTCGCCTTTTTTCAAGGTATACGATGACTTAGAGCCTTTCTCGGTTGGCGGCTTTCCCGCAGAGTCCTCCATCCCGTTTATGTTCCACGCTAATGAAGGGCTTCTGCGCTGGGAACACCCAGTCTGGCATATTAGTTTACACGAGGTGATGAGTTATGCGGCTATAAATGAAAACTCCGACCAATCAGCGCTCAGAAAAAATTGTACGTCCGCCACAGATATATTGGACCGAGCCGTCCGCGAATACACAAATAAGCATGAAAAGCTAAACGCGGGCTTCATCCTGGCGAATACTCCCTCGCCCGCTCAGGCGATTAGACGGCGATATCTCCCAACCGATCGGGTAGTGACCGCAGCCTTGCTATTGAATTCTGGATGGGAGCCATCCGCAGGCGCAGAATTAATTTTTGTGGATGGGCAAGGCGAACTTGTAAGTATCCGTAGGCGCCCAGGGCGGCTTGTCGTATTCGCTGGCGACCTACCGTTCGGTATTGGCGGCGTTGGGGTGGATACAGAAGCACCTGCAATGACACTCATAATCGATTACGTGTAAAAGCCCTCGTGAAAGATCATAGCACCTACTCTGCGTTTTTTCCTGCGACGGCTACAGCAATGCTGTTATCGGGCCGGATATCAAAATAACGTGTCCGATCTGAAGGAAGACGCGCGGAGCAAGGAAAGCGTCTACTACCCAGACAATCTTCCTACAAAGGTAATGAGTGATGACTCTCGAAAGCATTCGCGTTGCGGTCAGTGAATCGGGCCTTTTACACTCGGAAGACGGCCAAAGACTTATCAGCAAGAGAGGAGGAACATTTGCGTGGATGTTCGACTTGAGGCCGGTCTTTCTGAACGCTGAAATAGTTAGAAATATTGCTTCGGAATTCTGGCGCCTTTTCGGAAAAGCCCGGCCATTTCAGTTAGCTGCCGTGGAAACGGCGGCAATACCTTTGATGACTGCGCTACAGTTGTATGCTCCCGTAGCTCGTCAGGGGGTAAATTGCGTCATAGTTCGAAAATCGCGCAAGCAAACTGGTACAGGTAAGATCATAGAGGGTAATTTGAACGATCTTCCCGTCGTGGTAGTTGATGATACCGTCAACTCATCAAAAAGTGCTGAATGGGCGCGTTCCGTATTAGAAAACCACGGGGGAAATGTTACTGACCTCTTCGTTATCATAGATTTTCAATCCAAAAGGTGCATCGATTGGAGAAAAAATTATCGAATAACAGTGTCGTCCCTTTTTTACCTAGCAGATTTTGAGCTTTCTATTGAGAAAGAAAACCTATTATCTGAGTCCCGCAAATATGAAATGGTTTGGAGGAATACTTCTATTTCTGGATATGCATACCATATGGTTCCAAAGTCGGCGCCGTTACTTCGAGATGGCATCATATACAGGGGCACTGACTGTGGCAGGATGCAGGCACTATGCGCTGAGACCGGAAAGCTGATTTGGCAGTTTACCGCTCCTGGAACGGAGCGCTCCAAAAAAGGCATATGGTCTTCCCCGGCTCTCCACGGTGATCGTCTATTCTTTGGCGCGTACAATGGAAATATCTACTGTCTAAGCAAGGTGACAGGCGAGGTATTATGGGAAAGTGAAGAGGGTGAGTGGGTGGGCGCATCTCCTTTAGTAGTAGAGGCGCATAACTTGGTTTACTTCGGTATTGAATATACGAATCCATCGTTCCACGGGTCACTCTGTGCTTACGACTGCGATAGCGGCGCAAAAATCTGGCATGTCCCAGTCGGGCGATTACAGCACGGGTCCGCTGTATATTGTGAAGAGGGAGATGCAGTTGTCTGGGGCAGCGCTGATCACGAGGTCTTAAGTCTCGATGCACTGACTGGGGTGATTTTGTGGAGATTTGCTACGCGACGCTCAGTCAAATGTGCACCGGCGGTGAATGAGAAACGCCAGTTGGCGGCATTCGCATCATTTGACTGCTCTATTTATCTTGTCTCGACAGTAGACGGTCGAAAAATTGGCGAATGGCCTACTGGTGGTGCCTGTTATACTACGCCACTATTTGTGGAAAACATAATATTCTGCGGATCCGGCGATGGGTACCTATATATAATCGACACGATTCAACGTGCTATCGTAAAGAAAATACACTTGGGGGGCAGAGTCTACAGCTCTCCAGTGCTCCATGACCGCAGCGTCTTCATAGGTTGCAATAATGGAACTATATATGAGATCGAAGTAAGCTCCCTTTCGATAATCGGCAGATTCCAACTGCCAGACGCGGTCACAAACAAAGTATCCGTCTCTCCGTGTGGGAATTATATCTATGCCACTACTTTTATGAACCATCTATTCTGTTATCGACGCGTACCTCAGGAAACATGCAAAAAACCCGAAACATCAATTCTAGGATACAATTCTGCCAAGCTTCTGAAAAATTCTTCGTGCGTCTCCAGCGCGAGATACAAATCAGAACGCGGAAAGATATTTTTCAAAAAGATTTCGCAGGATATCGATATTTCGTTTATTTATAAAGAGTTGATAAGCAACGAGAGTGCATGGTATGATAATATACGCAGACAAAAAAATATATCCGTACAGAGGGAAACGGAAAGTATTTTTTTAAGATCCGCCGACAGGCGTAAACTACCGTCCACAATCCCCACCGAAGACGTTCAGTTAAGTAAAGAGACACATGTCTCACGCAATTTTCCGACCACCATGGACTGGCTGAGCAATTTCGCCAAGCAACGCGACAAACGTCTGGCGCGGGCAATTATAGTACGATTAGCACCCGGTGGCAGAGTATATCCTCACGTGGATAACGGAAGCTATTATGCGACCCGAGACAGGTTTCATCTAGTCGTTAGTTCGCCGTCTGGAAGCAGCATGCAAGCGGCGGATGAGAGAGTTCGGATGTTCGAAGGAGAAGTTTGGTGGTTTGATAACAAGCAGGTTCACCACTCTGACAACCCGAGTGACTCCCACCGGATTCATGTCATATTCGACCTTGAGCCGCGCATACAAGCACATCAAAATGTCAGTTCTATATCGCAATGAACGACACTACCGAAAATCAACAGCAACATTCCCTAGACGCCGAGCTTATACCATACGCTCGATTTCGGGATAATCTCGGGACTATGGCGATCATACGGGAAGCTATGAGACGTGACATCAGTGTGACCGACACGGGTGCCCGCAGGATACTTCGTCTCAGTAAAAATCACCAACATGAGTTTATTGTTGGCACTATTACCAGCAAGACATCGCATATCGCCGTAGCGTTGTCTGATGATAAACACGCAACGAAAACCGTTTTATCCGCTGCTGGGCTTCCGGTATTAAAATCACGGCGCGTCCTCTCTTCTGATGAAGCAGTCGCAGCATGGAAAATTATTGGTAAGCCCGTTGTTATCAAACCTAATTCGGGATCCAGCGGCAGAGCCGTCGAAGTTAACCTTGATTCTGAGGTAGACATAAGAAAGGCATTTTCACATGCCAGAAAAATCTCGCGGACAGTGCTGGTCGAGAATTACCACTACGGGCGAGATTATAGATTACTGGTGATTGATCGCGTAGTGGTCGGTATCGTGGAGAAATATCCCGCCTTTGTGGTTGGCGATGGCTCTAGTAATATCGCCACTCTAATAGATCGGCTGAATAATGATGCCAAACGAGGGACCGGTTGCGAGCGACCAATGGCCAAGGTAGATCTAGATGACGTCCTTCGCACGTATCTCAACCGGCAAGGCTTCTTCCTACAATCCGTTCCCTTAAATGGCCAGCGCATTATTCTAAACGGGCTGGGTAGTGTTAGTAGAGGTGCAGTTACCATTGACCGCACGAATGGGGCGCACAAGGAGATTTGCGATCTTGCAGTCCAAGCCACAGGAGTGATCGGTCTCGATATCGCGGGGGTGGACATTGTAGCGTCGGATATTTCAATGCCTGCATCTTATTCAAAACCTTTCATCCTCGAAGTTAATTGCTCTCCAGGATTCAGGGCGCATCTCGTACCATCGGCTGGCGAGCCACGTTTCCCAGATCATGCGCTACTTGATTATCTCTTCCCTTGCTCGTCACGCGCCTCCTTGCATGTAATACCAGTTCCTGTCAGTTAGAATCCATGTGTTCATTGTCGTAGCCCGAGAGACATGATGCGCCACGAGACATGATCGACAACATGCGCCGCTTCCTCTTTCTCGAGAGGTTAAACGCCGCCACGTAGCCATCCCGGATGGCAACAGAGCCCGATCTGCCCAAGACGCAGACCAAAAATCACCCCGGAAGCCGTCAGTCAGAACGACAAAAGCCTGAAATCACCAGCCAGGTGCATCAACCAGCGGTTCTTCGATCACTCCATTTCATTCACGAGCGTAATTGCGCTCGGGCATCTTTCGCATGTCGACCTGACCTCATAGGGTCTTCCTGTATCCTCCCACGCGGCAGAACAAATTCAGGATATGAGCTGCAGGACAGGAAAAGAGTCAAAAAACCTGCCTGCAGCGCCTCGAATATTACCTAACCGATACGTTACATCAATCCCTCAGGTTTGTGTTCAGCTGGCCCAGCCCTGGTTTCCCTCGCGCGGTACTCGGTTAATAAGACCGCACTGCCCTTTTTTAAAAATCAGAAAAGAGAAAAACCTCCTGCTCATGATCCTGTGGAGTTGTGGTGTGTCGGGCGCGCTGTGGGCAGGGTAAAAGCCTGTCCATAGGGCGCACGTGCCCGCCCTGGCGGCACTCCACAAATCCACAGGACAGTCTCCCTGTCACCAGAATTCACTTGCTTTTGTCCCGCTTGTTCTCCTTATGTTCCTTCCCGAAAGGAGGAGCACATGGACAACACCGCACTCGACACATTGCGCAGGCGCATCCGGCAGATCGAGCGACGCGACCATACAGACCACACCCCTCTACGCCTGGAGACAGGCTATGACCCGATCGACCACCATCTCAATGGCGGTCTTGCGGGTGGCGCGCTGCATGAGTTTCTGATCGCTTCTCCGCTCGAGCGCGGCAGTACGCTCGCCTTTCTTCTGCCATGCCTGGCGCGCAGCGATCGCCCTGTTTTCTGGCTTTCGACACGCCCCTCCCAACTCTTCGGGGCAGGGCTGGATGCACTCGGCATCGCACGGCAACGCCTCTTCTGTCTCGAGCTCATGCCGGATCGTCTTCTGCCGGTTGCCGAGGATATTCTGCGCCACGCAGAACCCATGATCCTGGTTGTCGAGACCGATCGCGCGCTCACCCTGACCGAAGCGCGCCGGCTCAACCTGGCCGCTGAGGCGACAGGGGCTACCGGCTTCATCCTGCGCCAGAGCAAGGCAGGGGTGGGTGCCGCTCACGAAGCCTGTGCCTGCGCCACCAGATGGCAGATCACCGGCCAGACGTCGCGCCCGCTGCCTCTGCCCGGTCTTGCACTCCCTCTCCCAGGCCCGCGCCGTCTGTCGGCCGACCTCCTGAAACTGCGGGCGGGATTGCCCAAACGCTGGATCCTTGATTGCCACGACCATGAGCCGTTTCCTCGCTCTCTGGATGCCCTTCTTCTCGACCGAGCAGTTGCGCCGCGAAAACAGCGCGCTTTATCCGGCCTCGCGCAAGCTGGTGCTGCACGCCACTGAGGGCAACAGACGCGTTGTGACAGCAGTTGATGCATCCGCCTGCCGCGCCGGGATCGGGGCTGGCATGACGCTCGCCCATGCAAGGGCGCTCGATCCGGACCTGCTCGTCATCGAGCATGACCGGGAAAAGGACCGCGAGGCGCTCGCCCGCCTGACTGCCTGGGGTCTATGGATGTCGCCGCTTGTGGCCGCCGACGCGCCGGATGGGCTCTTCGCCGATTTATCGGGCTGCACCCATCTGTTTGGAGGCGAAACCGCCTTTCTCGAGCGGCTTTGCGCCGATCTGCGCAGTTTTAGATGGGGTGGATGGCTCCCGATCACGGCATCTATAGTGCCAAAGGTGAGGACGCCATCTTTGCGTACCTCTGATAGTGGAGCCATCCGAGATGACGATTACCACGATTGGTTTGGATCTGGCCAAG
>NZ_JBBCQM010000024.1:0-11437 GCF_037150015.1 Asaia sp. VD9
GCATCGCGTGGCGGTGGAAGCGGAAGACCTACGGTAGACTGCTGACCTCCCCTGCCCCGGCAGGGGAGGGAGCGTATTGTCGAAAGGCCCGCTGCGCGCGCCTTCCGGTAGACTTACCGTCTACTTCGCCACAGTCCTTCATCCCCTGCATCGCGTGGCGGTGGAAACGGAAGACCTACGGTAGACTGCTGACCTCCCCTGCCCCGGCAGGGGAGGGAGCGTGTTGTCGAGAGCCCCGCTCTGCGCGCCTCTCGGTAGACTTACCGTGTACTTCGCGCCGGCCTTCCATCACCCGCATCGCTTGGCTGTGGAAACGGAAGACCTACGGTAGACCCGTGGACCCCAGTCTTTCGGCATGACCTGATGATCCAACTCGTCGTCGAGCGACGGCTTGGTGGTGAGAAGCTGAGTCCTACACGAGTAGCGAGGAGAGAGGCGGACCAGAACCCGCCGTCATGGCTAAGCCGTGGCTCCTCGCCATGCTCACGACCTGCGGTCGCTGCGCGTGGCTGCGGTGCCGGCGCGCGAGCGCACCGGGCTTAACCCTGCCGCCGGGTCCCGGTGCCGGAGATGGAGAAGGGAGAGAGAAAAGAAAATCTCGATCCCGGATCCTCTCCAATCACCGCATCCTCCCGCGTCAAAGAGCGCAGGTGAGGTCCGGTCCTGCACGGATGCCAGCCGATGTCGAACGCCGATTTCCAACTCAGCCTGTTTGGCGATACCGCCCTTGATGGCAATGCGAACCTGTTCTGGGGTGAACTGGAAGGCGAAGAGGGCGATGCACCGGGCGCGCTGCTGCCTGCGGTCGAACCCCTCGTCATTCCTCAGACTGATTTCCGTCTCGCCGGTCTGCGTGGTCTGGCCCAGGGCTGGAAAGCGCGTGCGCGTGACAACATCGAGGCGATCAAGCTGGTCGCGACCCTCGAGCGCGAGGCCCGTAACGCGACGAGCGAAGAGCAGGCGCAGCTGAGCCGCTTCACCGGGTTCGGGGCAGGGGAGCTGGCAAATGCACTTTTCCCCCGTGCCGATGAAGCCTATCGCGCGGGCTGGGAAAAGCTGGGTGCCGATCTCGAAGCCTGCACCACCGAGGCGGAGCGCAGCGCCCTCGCACGCTCGACCCAGTATGCCCACTACACCCCTGAAACGGTCGTCCATGCCATGTGGGACTTCATGATGGCGCGTGGCTTTGCAGGCGGGTCCGTACTGGAGCCGGGTTGCGGGACAGGCCTGTTCGTCGCGTCGCGCCCTGAGAAGCTCGAGGGAAAGATCGCCTTCACCGGCATCGAGATGGACCCGCTCACGGCGCGCATCGCCGCGAAGCTCTATCCGAAGCAGTGGATCCGCGCAGAGGACTTCACCCGTGCCAAGCTGAGCACAGGCTACGATCTGGCGATCGGCAATCCGCCATTCTCGAACCGCACGGTGAGCCAGGCTGAGCCGCGTGACCTCAAGGGGCTGTCGCTCCATGACTGGTTCCTGGCCCGCTCGATCAATGCCCTGCGCCCCAATGGGATCGCGGCCTTTGTGATCTCGCGCCACACCCTCGATAAGACCGATGCCCGTGCGCGCACGCTCATTCACGAGGAAGCCGAATTCCTGGGCGCCGTACGCCTGCCGGCCAGCACCATGCGTGCCGATGCCGGCACGGATGTGGTCGTGGACATCGTATTCTTCCGCAAGCGCGAGATCGGCGAGATGCCGGGCGATGAGACCTGGCTGTCCTGTGTCGATATCGAGGGCACGAACATGGGAGATGGGGCCCTGCGCATCAATGCGTGGATGGAAGCGCACCCCGAGCAGGTTCTGGGCTTTCATGGCTGGGCCAGCACGGCCTTTGGCATGGACTACACCTGCGTTGCCCGCGACGGACAGGATCTGGCTGACGCACTCCCCGAAGCCCTCGGCCGCATTGCACCTGCACTGCGTTTCCCGCCCGTGGCCGATAGCCGCATCGTCCGCCCTGCAAAGGAGACGCGCGAAGAGGGCGGCGACCTGCGTGAAGGCAGCTACTTCATGGAAGGCGGCATCCTGCACCAGATCGTCGGCGGGCAGGGGAGGGTGGTCGCCATTCGCAAGGGCGAGCAGAAGGAGGGCATCTTCCAGAAGCACGCGCGTATCATCAAGGCGATGATCCCCGTGCGCGATGCGACCCGCGCCGTGCTGCGGGCGCAGTTCGAGAACAAGCCGTTTGCCGGCCTGCAGGCTAGCCTCAAGCGTGCCTGGCTGAACTTCACGCGCCAGTTCGGCCCGATCAACCATACCAAGACGACAACCCGCGTCGACGCCGTGACCGGCGCCGAGAGCGAGACCCAGCGTCGCCCGAACCTGCAGACCTTCCTCGACGATCCCGATGTCTGGCTCGTGTCCTCGATCGAGCGTTATGACGAGGAGACCGATACGGCCGAACCGGGGCCGCTCTTTACCGATCGCGTGATTCAGGCGCCGTCCGAACCCGAGATCCATTCCGTCCATGATGCTCTGGCCGTGTGCCTGCATGAAGCGGGACGCGTCGAGCTGCCGATCGTGGCCGAGTTGATGGGGCAGAGCGAAGAAGCCGTGACGGCCGAGCTAGGCAGCAGCATCTTCCTCGAGCCAAGCCGCTCGAGCAATGGCCGCCCGGTATGGGTGACGTCTGACGAGTATCTTTCCGGTGCCGTGCGCACCAAGCTCGCCGAGGCGCGCGAAGCCGCTGCGCGCGATGCACGCTACGCGCGCAACGTCTCAGCCCTCGAGGCCGTGCAGCCCGAGGATCTGCGTCCGAGCGATATTACCGCCCGTCTGGGGGCGCCGTGGGTTCCCGTCGAGGTCGTGACGGCTTTCGTGTCCGAGGTGATCGGGGTGGAAGCCCGGATCTACCACACCGCTGCCGTGGCCTGCTGGTCGATCGACAAGCGTGCTTTTGCCGGTCGCGCCGAAGCGACCTCGGTCTGGGGGACCGAGCGCCGTCATGCCGGAGAGCTGCTCGAGGACGCCCTCACACAGGCAAGCCCGAAGATCTTCGACACCTATCAGGAGGACGGGGTCGAAAAGCGCGTGCTTAACGCCAAGGAGACCGAGGCCGCCAAGGAGAAGCTCCGGGTGATCCGCAATGCGTTCCAGGATTGGGTCTGGCAGGATAGCGAGCGCGCCGACCGCCTCGTGCGCCTGTATAACGAGACCTATAACAATCTCGTCCCGCGCCTCTTCGACGGAAGCCACCTGCGCCTGCCGGGGGCCAGCTCGGCCATCATGCTGCGCGACCACCAGAAGCGCGTCATATGGAGGATCATCGCCTCGGGGCGCACCTACATGGCGCATGCCGTGGGTGCCGGAAAGACCTTCTCCATGTGCGCGGCCGTGATGGAGCAAAAGCGCCTCGGTCTGATCTCCAAGGCGATGATCGTGGTGCCGGGGCACTGCCTGGCGCAAATGGCTCGCGAGTTCCTGATGCTCTACCCGACCGCGAATATCATGGTCGCCGACGAAACGAACTTCGTGAAGGCCAAGCGCCAGAGCTTTATCGCGCGTGCTGCGACGGGGAACTGGGACGCCATCATCATCACGCATGACGCCTTCAAGTTCATCCCGGTCGAGAGCAGTTTCGAGCGTGAGATGATCGAGGACCAGATCGCGTCCTATGAGGCCATCCTCGATAATGTCGATCCGGACGATCGCCTCTCTCGCAAGCGCATCGAGCGTATGAAGGAAGGGATGCAGGAGCGTCTCGAGAGCCTGCAGGGCAGCAAGGATGATCTGGTGCATCTCGGTGAGATCGGCATCGATCAGATCATGGTCGACGAGGCCCAGCAGTTCCGCAAGCTCTCTTTCGCGACGAACCAGTCCGACCTGAAGGGCGTGGACCCGAATGGCAGCCAGCGTGCCTGGGATCTGTTCGTGAAAACCCGCTATCTCGCCCGTAGCAATTCCGGTCGCGAGCTGATCCTCGCATCGGGCTCACCGATCACGAACACGATTGGAGAACTGTTCACCGTCCAGCGCTCCATGGCACTCGAGGATCTGCGCGCACGCGATCTCCACGAGTTCGACGCCTGGGCCGCGAATTTCGGCGAGACGCGCACCGAACTCGAGCTGCAGCCGAGCGGACTCTACAAGCCCGTCACGCGTTTCACCGAGTTCGTCAACGTCGCTGATCTTATGGCCATGTATCGCCATTTCGCCGATGTAGTCCAGCAGGACGATCTGCGCCGCTATGTCAAACTGCCCGCGATCAAGGGCGGACACCGTGCGATCGTCGTTACGCCCGCCAATGACGACTTCAAGGCCTATCAGCGTACGCTCGCGTGCCGGATCAAGGCAATCGAGGAGCGGGAAGGCAAGCCCCAGAAGGGCGACGATATTCTGCTCTCGGTCATCAACGATGCCCGACATGCCGCGATCGATCTGCGCCTTGTGGGCCGGGGCGCCAAAGAGTCCAGCAAGCTCGACGACCTGATCGCTCGCGTCCATCGCATCTGGGTCGACACGAGCGAGAACACCTATCGCGATCTGCAGACAGGGGAGACTGCGCCGCTTCCAGGCGCCGTGCAGATGATCTTTTCCGATCTCGGCACCGAAGCCGCGTTCGAGAAACGCGGGTTCTCGGCCTATCTGCATATCCGCGACGAGCTGATCCGTCTTGGCGTACCCGCCGATCAGATCGCGTTCATGCAGCATTACAAGAAGGCTGCGGCAAAGCTTCGCCTGTTTGGCGATCTGAACGCAGGGCGCAAGCGCATCCTGATTGGCAGCACCGCCACCATGGGCACGGGCGTCAACGCCCAGGCCCGTCTGAAGGCTCTGCACCATCTCGATGTGCCCTGGCTCGTTTCTGACATCATCCAGCGCGAGGGCCGTATCGAGCGACAAGGCAACCAGCATGCCGAGATCGAGATCTACGCCTATGCGCAGGAAGGCTCGGTCGATGCGACCAACTGGCAGCTTCTCGAGCGCAAGCTGCGCTTCATCGCGCTCGCCATGTCAGGCGATCGCTCGATCCGTCGGATCGAGGATATCAACGATGAGGGCAACCAGTTCGCCATGGCCAAGGCGCTTGCCTCTGGCGATATGCGCCTGATGCAGAAAGCAGGGCTCGAAGCCGATCTTGCGCGTCTCGAGCGTCTCGCAGCCGCGCATTACGACGACCAGTTCGCTGTCCGCCGTTCGATCCAGACTGGCGAGCGTGAGCTGGCGTCGCTCGAGCGTCGGATCCCGGCCCTGGAGACCGATCTTGCGCAGCGTGTGGAGACGCGCGGCGAGGCTTTTTCCTTCGAGGGACCGCGGGGCGTTCTGGCCGAGCGCGAGAAAGCCGGGGCATGGCTTTTGTCCCAGGCGCGCAGGGTGGAGAAGAACCGCGAGGAAGGCTCGTGGCGTCTCGGTCGTATCGGTGGTTTCGAGATCCTGCTCGAAGCAGCACAGACGCGGTTTCTGGATGATGGAACGCCGAAGATCGAGGCAGGCCTTGCGATCGCGTTCACGTCCAGCCCGTCCGAAGTGTCGTTCGATCGCGACACCAAACCGCTCGGCCTGATTTCGAAAATCGAGCACCGGCTCGGCCGCATCGAGACAGAGCTGATGGAAACCCGCAAGACGCGTGACGAGATCACCGCCCGCCTGCCGGCTTATCGCGCGCGGCTTGGTACGCCGTTCCGCGACCAGGCCGCGCTCGATGAGAAGAAGCGCGCCCTTGCAGATCTCGAGGCTGATCTGGCGGCCGACGCCGACGCCAATGCCGCATCGGAAGAGGGTGAAACCCCGATAGCCGCCTGAGGGAAGGAGAGGGGGTAGCTGACGGGATCGGCCCGCATCAATCGGTGGGTCCTCCCCATGCTCGCAAGCTGCGCGTGGGTCCGGTCCCGGCGCTCGCGCGCCGCGACTGACCCGGCCCGACCCGCCAGCTACCGGAAGGGTCAAGCGCAGAGAATGTCAAAGCGCGCAGAACAACCCCGGAGATTCCCATGACGACTGCCCTTACCAAAGCCGAACTCGCCCAGTTTTACGGCACCTCGAAATATTATCGGTATACATTCGGTCTGGTTCTCACAGACGGCGCTGCATTTCTGGTCAAAAACGGGGCAGGCTGGCTTGTCGATGTGATCGCATCTGCACGCCTCGATCCGAAAGTTCGGCGAGAGCCATTCGAAGCATGGTCTTTGCAGGTCGATCTCAAGACGAGGACTGCCGTCGTCACATGCACGGACGGAGGCAAGGAAGGGAGGGAGCCGGTAACACTCTTTGCGCAGGACATTCCCTCTACCGATTTCCCCCTGGAGAGCCTTGAACTCTATGCAATCAGCGACGAGGGCCTTGGGGCCAAGGTCGTCATGCTGACCTCTGAATACTGAGGGAGGCCGGCTATGTCTTATCGCATCGTCTATGATCAGGTGGCTGTGAAATTCACGGCCGCCCAGCTCGCCATTTCTTGCCCGACCGAACACGGGCGGGATGACTATTTCATGCTCTTCGAACTGGGGGGCGATAACAATATGTATGACTGCGATACCGGCGCGCGTACCCGCTCCTGGGATCTGATTGGTGCGGATCGCGAGTGGGGCCTCATGCGCAAGGTTGTTGAGCATGCAGCCTATTGTGAAGGCAGGGGGTTACGCTTTTCCAATACCCATAGCACGCAGGCAGAGATCTATATCCGCAAGAACCGCTCAACCCTCGAGCGAGCCCTTACACGGGATGGCTTCGGCGAGACCGGCATCGGAGTTTCCGCGTCGATCAGGGTGACACGGTCGAAGCTCCGTTCGTGGCAGAGGGAGCGTCTCGCAAAGCTCGAGGCATTGATGACGCCGCAGGGAGATAGTGATTACGCCTTATGGGAGCTGAGCCCCCTGCGAGATTCGCTGCATGCTGCGCTTTTCTTCGCGTTCCACACGCTTGATGAACGCGCCATTTACAGCAAGGCGACGGTTCACGGCCCGTCGAAGGGGAGGGAGCCCGTGCTCAAGCTGGTCTCGCCAAATGCCTTCGCCGCCAGGGAGGCCGCGTAATGCCCCAATACACCGTCAAGATCGGCTTCTGGCTCCGAGCCTATGACAGCGCGGAGATAGAGGCCGATAGTCCCGACGAAATCATCGAACGGGCCAAGGCCGCCGCACGCGAGATGATGGAACGGACCGGTACGCCGGAACATATCGAAGTCACCGCCCGTCGCGAGGGAATCATCTGTTGGATCGACCAAAGTGGCTTTCCTGCCGGCGTTGATACGGTGGCAGAAGATGTCGAATTCGATGACGATCGCATCCATCCCACGCAGTCCAACCCGGCCGAGGCCACCGCATGAGCGCCGAACTCAAATGCGCCACGCTGCGCAATCCGCCTCTGGCGTCTCACGCATTTGTTGCAACGTCGTCTGAGACCGCCGAGGAGAAGGCGCGCATGGGCGACACGATCCTCTCGTTCATCGCGCGCGGCATGCCGCACAGCGCATGGAACAAGCGCCTCTATCGGCGCCTGTCCAATATGTTCGGGTTCATCGCCCATTATGACATCAACGGTTTCTGGGAAGAGCAACTCTCCACCACCCAGTCGCGAATTGCGTTTCTCGAACAGATCGAGGCCTACCCTTGCTGGGGCCAGCCGACCCATACCTGGTCCGATGTCGAGCGTGCGATCCAGAACCGGCTTCGCGCTGCGCGCCTCGCCGACGCTTATCGCAGCGAACTGCGCCGCGAAAAGGAGCGCACCGAGCGCGCGATGCTCGCGGCGCTTAGCGCGAAATACAAACACCTTGCCCCCGCCGGGGCACCGATGATGCCGAGCGCAGACCCGGTGCAACTGGGTCTCTTCTGACCGTCTGCAAACTGGACCTCGGCCAGCCGCCTGCCCAATGCCGCGTCGGGCAAGAACGACATCCCGACAGCCGCTCGGAGGAAAGAAGGAGAAAGGGAGGTAGCTGACGGGATCGGTCCGCATCAAGCGGTGGGTCCTCCCCATGCTCGCAAGCTGCGCGTGAGTCCGGTCCCGTCGCTAACGCGCCGCGCCTGACCCGGCCCGACCCGCCACCTACCGGAATGGTCAAGCGCAGAGAATAGAGCGCGAGACACATGCCGGAGACAGGACAATGTCCGAACAGATCGCACCCCAGATGGAACGCCCTTCAGTGATAGGGCCCGACTATATGGAGGAGCTGAAGCGCCGCCAGGCATTGCGTCAGGAGGCGTTGCGACTGAACCTCGAGCTTATCTGGGATGCGATGCAGGCCGGTGCGGGTAAGCGGATCATACTCTGCTATGACTGCCAGGACTGCCGAATCGATGCTCCCACGGTCAGCTTCGAGGGGACATCAGATAGCGTGCCCTTTCCTGAAGCGATCCGCCTGCCCAAAGCGGTCGATGCCATGGGCCTTCCTGCTCAGATCGCCCTGATTTTTCCTGACACACTGAGCGATGTCGCCTGGCTTTGCGTCCAGATTGTCCTTGGCCGGTCCAAGCCAGACTGGAACGAAGGGGCAGGCGGCTACGGCGAAGCGGTCTTCGACCTTGCCATACGCGATCTATCCATCTCGCACAGCCAGCGCATCGTCGAGCACGAAGCCTACCTCTTCAACGCCTGACGCCCTCCCAAACCTACGAATGAAACCGCTCCTGCGCTCAGCGCAGGGGATGAGGAGACATGACCGTGACCAATGCGACACCCGAACTGCGCCTTGTGAATCCCAAGAGCCTCGTGGCCAATGATACGAACCCTCGCCGGACACCGGCCTCCGAGGAGGATGACCGCCGCCTTGCACTCAACATCAAGATTGCCGGTCTCATTCACCCGCCTTTGGTCCGGGAGCAGGAAGATGGTTCGCTGAAAATCATCGCCGGCTCGCGACGCGTTCGTGCGTGCATCATGGCCAAACTCACCGAGATTCCCGTTCATGTCACTGCGGCAGACGAGAAACTCGACACGCTCGTCGCGGGGTCAGAGAACATGATCAGACAGGCCATGAGCGAGCCCGATCAGTGGGCATTCGTGGTTAGTCTGCGCAGGGAGAAAGGTTTGAGCGACAGTCAGATTTGCAAGGCGATGCTGATCACGCCGTCCTATCTGAAGCGGCTGGACCTACTGGCCCGTCTGCATCCTCCCATTCTGGACGCTATTGCGCTTGGTTACGGACCTGAGGGTAATGCTCGCGCAGCCATAGCGAAATCGTCGCTCGAGGAACAGGAGGCCGCGTGGTTTGAAATGTGGTCCGACCATGTCCAGGACGGCGCTGACCCTGTCCAGTATCGTATGACGCCGGAGGAAGCACAGGATTTCGAGTGGAACGAGCTGGCACACGCCCTCTCCCATACCGAATTCTACGCGCGCGACGCCCGTTTTGGGGACGATCTGGCCAAGGAACACGGGATCGTCTGGGAAGAAGATCTCTTTGCGCCCGCTGATCAGGACAACCGCTATACACGGGACGCTTTGGCATTTTCCGCTGCGCAGACCGCGTGGATTGCAAGCATTCTCACCGAAGGCAAGATCCAGATCGATTGTAGTGAATGGGGCACCCCCCTCTTTCCTGACGGGCTTCGCCGGAGCTTTTACGCTGAAACCACCGAAGGACAGGCTTACGCGCTGGATCCTCGCACGCTCTTTGTGAAGGAGTGGGACTTCCAGAGTTGCGAGGTCTCCGCACAGTCCTCGACGTCAATGGCATACGCGCCTGCTCCCGTCGCCAAAAAAGAACGTGCCGACATCTCGGGCACCGGCGATAAGATGATCGGCGAGATCCGCACACGGGCGCTGGACGAGGCGCTCGATGCGCAGGCTGCCGATGTCGATCCGTGGGATCTGGTCGGTGCCCTCCTGCTGGCCTTGTCGAACAACAATATTCACGTGCATGGAGAGCGCTCGCCTGGGGGCGGGCCCGCTAATCATGCCACGGCTCGGGCCCGCCGGGCTCTTTTTCCTGAGGGCGTACTCGTTCGCGATCCCAACCTGCTCCGCCAGCATGCGATCACGGTGCTGAAATCGATCTCGAGTTGTGAGATCAGCATGCACTCGGGCAGCGGCCTCTCGGCTCAGATGCTGGGCGTTCTCTTCAATGCCGATGCGCATATGCCGAGCCTCGCCTTTGAGGAGTTCCTCAAGACCTATTCCAAGCCCGGTATCACCAAAGCCGTCCAGGCACTCGGTCTTGCAGAACAGGCAACTGGCAAGCTCATGCGAGCCAGCCTGATCAACCATGTGGGGCAGGGTCATTGGGTGCCGCCCGAGGCCGGGTTCGCGCAGGCCGTGGATGTCTGGCGTGCTCAGGCCGCCGAAGAAGCCAGACGCCTCGCTCGATGGAATGATACCGACACGGATGACACGGATGCCGAAGATGAGGACCCGGGCGAGGACGTCACAGGCGACGACGCAGATGCGGTTGCCCCGGAGACGATACCGCCCAGCGAAACCGGCGAGGACGAAGCTGCAGCGGCCGGGATCGTCCCGGATGGGAAGACTGCCGATCCAACCCTAGCTGCCCTGTCGACCCGCTTGCGGGACAGCTTCGCGTCCACCCCTGCGGGGCGGAAGCATTTCGATGACCACGTGGAAATCATCTGCGTCTGACCCTCGAGCGCATTGGCCCTCCCTTGCGAAGGGCCAATGCAGATCGCACCTCTCTTGAGGAGGAGGCTGGGTTCTGCGGGATAGGCAAGTTCAGAAAAACCGAGGCAAAGGCGGGCCACAGCCGTCCGGTCGCATCAAGGGCGCAAGGCCCTTGACCCGACCCGGCGTCTGCGGCGGCCGCGAAGAGAAAGCCGAAGAAAGGGTTTTCGGCAGGTTTCAAGGAATTTCCTCATGCGTCCCGACTTCTCATGGTCCGAGACTGTTTTGCTCATTCCGATTTGTCGCGGCATGCCATCGCAATGCCAGCCCGAACTCGAGGTGCATTCTGTCGAGCAGATCGTGGTCGCTGTGCCGATCTATCCGTGGACGATGACAGATCGCGCACGGACCGATCTGAATGATGCCGTCATAAACCTCGTGACGAGCGAACGTGAACGATGCGCCGACCTCGGCTTATACCGTGAATGGACACGCGCGCTCGAGCCCACAATCACCACCTGTTATCCCGGCTCGCCTGCCGCAGTGGCAGACCCTCGTGCCTTAGAATCGAAATGCAATGCCCTGCCATGGCAACTTGCAGATGATCCTGCGACCTATGGTGCGCAGGCAGGCCATTGGATCGTCGTGGATGGGTCTCTGGATCAGGAGATCGACGAGGACAGCTACCCGACCGAGGCCGAGGCACAGGAGGCAGCAGACCGGATCAACGCAGCAGATCCGTTGACCGAACAATATCACCACTGGTTCACGCTTCACTTACCCGAAAGCTGGGATATCACCGCACTTGTGTCCTCTGTGGATGGCTCCCGTGTTGCAAGAGAAAAATGACACACTGACGTTGATCAGGAGCAGTCTTCTGTCCGGCCTGTTTGCGCAGTCGGTTTTGGACTGCTGGCCCTGATGGGTTCCGCGAACAAAG
>NZ_JBBCQM010000025.1:0-10675 GCF_037150015.1 Asaia sp. VD9
CCGGGATCAGTCCTCATCATCCAGAAGGAAAAGACCATGACCACCAGCGCGAACACGCTCGTCACCAAGCTCGTCAAGCTGATCACCGATGCGGCTGGCAGTTCCGTCAGCACCGCCACTACGGCCAGGCTGACGGCAGCCGCCGCCATCATTGGCGAGGTCGGTGATCTGATCATCCCGTCGCTCGAGAACTCCAACAAGGATCTGTCGGCCATTCTCGATGCGATCAGCGCGATCGAGGACGATGCCGACAAACTCGACACCGATATCAAGACGCTCGTTGCCGCCTTCAAGGGCACGAGCAGCGCTGTCGTGCAGGCCGCGTGACGGCTGACCTCATTGCCGGGGCCGTGGCGTTCATCGTCGCGGCTCTCGGAGCCGTGATCTGGTACGCCAACCGGGCGGGGAAGAATGCGGCGTCTGTCAGCACGTCCGAGGCCGCAAAGACCGCTGCCGATGCGACGACGCTCAAGGCCCAATCCATGGCCCAGGCTCAGGCCGACAAGCCAGCAACGGAAGATGCCGTGTTGCAGCGGCTCGGGGACGGCACGGCATGAGGGGGCTTGCTCTCGGGGCCCTGCTCGGGCTCTCCGCCTGCTCATCGGTGCAATACGTGCCCTGCCCTACCCTTGTGACCTATTCCAAGGCCGATCAGGCAGCGCTTGCTGCTGAGATTAAGGCCAGTCCGAAACCGGAAACGGTGCGCTGGATCGGCGACTATATCGGGCTGCGGGATCAGGTGCGGGCTTGTCAGAAGTGATTGGCGTCAGCGTGATCGCGCTGAAAATCTCTGTCTCTTCCGTACGGCGGCACAAAAGGAACTTAAAACGTGACAAAGAAACGATGCTGCGCAACTAAAGAGCTTTCGCTCTGCGTTGTTGAATGGGAAGACAGCACTCAACCGGTGAGTGCTTGGGAATGGATAGACGAAGTTGCTCCATATGAGCCGGTATTATGCCGAACTGTAAACCATCTGCTGGTCAGAAATTCAACGCACTTGCTTATGGCGATGAGTATTGGGCGTCGCGCCCGCTGGATGCTCTGGGAAGCGTCCAGTTGCTAAGCCAGTTTTACCCGCCCAGCGCGAGGTCGCAGAATCGCACGATCTGGCGGGGCGGTACAAGGGGAAACGACTCGCAGCCCACGGGAACAAGCCGCGAACAAACTGCACGGATTTTGCACGGATCGGCCCGGACGACTCTCGACCGCAGTAGATCGGTTTAGATCAAGAAGATGCGAAGGTAACACCCTACAATCTTCAAAAAACAGCAGTTTTCTGCGAGGGAGGATGGTGGGTGCGACAGGGATTGAACCTGTGACCCCTGCCGTGTGAAGGCAAAGTGACAACTAGGTAAGCCACTGTTTTATATAATTTATTTTGCACCCTCTGATATAGTGGCCCCGATCTGGCACGAATAGACGATATCAGACCAGTCAGTCGTGTTGAGCCAGCGAATCACCGCCTCCCTGTGATGGTCCGGCATCTTCTTGGCATAGCGAGTGACCATTGTGATCGTCTGCCACCCTCCCTCCTCTTTCAGCTTCAGAAGATCCCTGTGCACGCAATAGTGCCACGTCGCCCATGTGTGGCGCAGGCAGTGCGGGGTGAGGCTCGGCACAAAAACCTGCCGCTCCTTTGTCTCCCCCTTTGGTATCCAGACCCGTTCGCGACCCGGTAATCCTGCGCGCTTGCAGGCATATGCCCAAGCGTTCTTGATCTGGCCCCCACCGTTCCGTCCGGTGTCATAATAGGCGTCTCCCATCACAAGCCCCTGGGCCCCTCGCGATGATCGCACGGGGCGGAACACCCTCCCCGATCGGTATGGCAGGCCAGCAAGCGCGAGAACAACTACAGGCGGAAGGTCGATGTGTCGCTCTGTCCCCTGCTTCTGCCAAACAACCGCACGCGCCGCAGGCAGATCCACATCACTCCAATCGAGATCCAGCGCCTCGGACATGCGGGCGCCAGTGCCAATCAGAAAAACCAGCAACGGCCGGACATGCGCCGCCGCCTCGTTCACCAGGTCGACCGCTTCTTCTGGCCGGATGAAAAGCATTTTCGTCTGAGGGACGCGAGGCATCTGGAACGCGGGCTTGTCGCACCACCCGCGCACTGCCGCGAATTCGAGTATGGCCCGCAACGGCGTCAGCACGCCACGGGTCTTGGTGGCTGGTGAGGCGTTGACCCCATCGCGAAGGATGGCTTTGCACGCCTCGTCTGCATCCCCCTGCCCGATCGAGGTCAGCTTTCGCTTGCCGAAATGCTTCAGGAGCCGTTCGACATGGTTCAGAGTGGTTTCGCTACGCTGCTCGGCCTCAAGATAGGCCGTGACAGCCGCTGCGAAGGTTACGACCGCACGCTTGCCATAGACGCTTTCAGCCCAGAGTTCCGCCTCCCGCTTTGCCCGGTAAGCCTCTGCCTGCTTCGGGTCAGCCGTTCCAGTGCTTTCGTATAGGCTTTGTCCTCGGACGGTTCCGCGTATGTAGAGGTCTTGCCGCCCTTTCCGGGAGACGATCTTGAGGGGCATTCCAGGCTTTCAATCAGGGTCTTGATATCTTCGGGACTGAACTTGATCCGCGGTCCGACGCGACGGTGCGTTGGCTTCCCGTCATGCTCAGGCACATCACGCAGATGATGCAGCAGCTTCGTTCGTCCGACGATCCCACGAAGGTCGGTTGCTAAAACGTCGAGCATCGGGCGCAGCCGTGGCATTCCCTCACCCATACTTCGCCCTCCTTATTCCTCTCTTGAAAAGCTGCCGTACACGCAGCAGAAACATCGCAATGCGCCGGGATAAAATCTTGATCTCCGCCTCCCTCATGATCTCCATGCAGGTGGCCACACATTCATCGCAAATGAACACGGATGGACCGGCAACAAGGGACTTCACCTCATGCTGAGATTTCCCGCAAAACGAGCAATAGAAGGTCTCACCCATCCGCCCTCTCCTTTCGATGCTCAGCAAAGTCAGCATATACCGCGCTCAGATCCTCTCCCGTGGCCTTAACCTCGAGCAGGATCGTGAACAGCGTATCGACCTTCACGGCCTGGCCGCGCACGATCCGCGATACCGTGTGTGCGCCCATGCCCGCAGAGAGAGAAATGGCCTCCATTGAGCGACCATCTTTCTCGACCAGCCGCCGCACCCGCTCGCCCAAGAGGCGGTTGAAGGGGGTGGGGTCAGTCATGATCATAATCCTCAGCCACAGCAGCCAGCGCCTCAAGCGCTATCCTATGCGCTACGGCATGGCTCCCCGTCTTAGCGACAATATTGGATAGTGCGTTACGATAGCGCCTGGCTTCCTCTTGCTTCCGACCTTTGGCCACCTGAAGCTGCTCGATCCTTTCCGAATGACCACGTTCAGCAAGAAGCAAGATGTGATCAGCCCATAGCCAATAAGAAACATCCTCCGGCAAACCTTCCTTCGTATCCCGCAGAACCTCTTTCCAGAGATAACGCCGAATAGGGGCCATACGAGGATCATCCTCGTAACGGAAATCTCGCACGCGCTTACCCATGCTCGCCTCCCTCGCGGATGGCTGCGATACGACGCAGAGCGGATTTCAATTCAACCCGCGCCTCCACTTTGCGACTGTTTTCAAGCCACGTAAGCGCGTTATTTACAGCACTGCTCCACACCTTATTCTCCTCCTCCAACTCCTTCACCTGAGCCTCAAGCGCGGCGACGTTGGCGGGGCGGGTGTAGAGGGCTTCGGTGTGCGTCTCGTCCCGCTTGGGAATGATGGACGCACTGGTGAAAAGCGCCTTGGACTGACGGAAAAACTCCATCATGTCCGGCCTGACATACCCGACCGGCTCTGCCCCCTCCGCATCCTTCCGGCGCTGCTCTGCCGCGCCTCGGGCCTCGGCGGCGCGAACGTGAGCAAGAGCTACTGGGAGGCGATCAGGCACGCGAGTTTCATCAATGATGTGGCGCAGAGCGAGCGCGTGCTCTTCAGTCGTCCGAAACTCCGCGCTCTCCGGCTTCTGTTCGTGGGTCATGATGCTTTCTCTCCATCACACCGGGCAGCGGTACTGACGAGTTCATCGGCGAGCCACCGAGCGTGATCGGGGCAGATGTCCACGGCCTTCCAACCCTTCTCATCGGATATGGCGACGCGCGTACAATCATCAGGAGTCCTGGAAACACTAATCCAGAGTGACCATTTATCACGGACGGCGCGGCGATTACCGTTCTCAGCACTATCGTCACTCATCCCCGTCTCTCCCCTGCGCTCCGGCCCTTCACGGCCTCATGCCTTTGTCCCTGCGCCGCTATCCGGGCGCGAATTGCATCCTGTGCCGCCTGCTCTCTCGTCAGGCGGTCCGCTATTTCCTCGTCGGCCGCCTGTGCGATCTCCAATGCTTCAAGCAGGCCGCGCTTGATCTTGTGGAAGGCTGCGGCGGTCATGCGGGCACCTGTTCGAGCATTTCGAAATAGATCCGCTTGCAGGCCCGCACATCGACCAGCGCGTCATGAGCGCCGTCCAGTTCTTCGCCATAGAAATGGCGGATACACTCAGCCAGGCTCGGCGCTTTGGGCTTGTCGCCATACCCTGCAGCAATCATTCGCTCGGTCGGGGGCAGGTTCACGATCGGTGAGGCGTTCATCATCGTGCAGGCTTGCCGCTCGGGCAGCTTCCAACCACGCCCAGCGCGCGCGAACATCGTGCCGACAATCTGCCGGTCAAACTTGATGTTGTGCGCTACGATCGTATCGGCAGCGCAGCACAGATCATACATCGCCCCGGCTGCGACCACTTCGCGGATACCGTATCGACTCGCCTTCTCTGTCGTGATGCCATGCACCCTGGCTGCACCTTCAGGGATAATCCATCCGTCAGGCTTGATGATGACGCTCAACTGCGCCTGCTCTTTGCCTCGCTCATCCGTCAGGATGGCCGCAAGCTGTACGACATGCGGCTGGTCCTCGTGGTTGGTGGGGAGGCCATAGTTCGGCAGCCCCGTGGTTTCGGTGTCGAAGAAGAGGATGCTCATGCGGCGGCCCCCTCCAATTCTCCGGTTTCTTCGAGTACAACTCCATCGTCATCATGCTCGAGCGCGTCGAGCTTTGAAGGCGCTTCCGCCTCAACCCGGATCGTCGGCGCAGCGACATCCTGTGCATCGTTCTCGTCGTCCCGGCGCATAAGGTCCTCGGCCTCGGTATCCATCGGCAACCACTTGGAGAGACGACGAAACACCGTCTTGCGGGCCATCTCGTCCCACCACTGAACCCAGGGCCCGCTCTTGCCGGCGCGGCTGACTGCGCGAACCTTTTCGATCGCGGCTACATCCATGACCTCGAACTGCGGATCGCTGCCGTCTTTGAACTTGGCTACAGCATAGGCGCCGATTGCCTTTCCGCGATCGCCGGGAAAAAGCGGACGGTGTTCGATGCTCGCATCTACGCCCTGTTGCCAGACGAAGTGATCGTTCTCATAGATGACATGTGCCTGAATGCTCGCGATCTCACCGCTGTTGCGGATGCGCTTCTGAATACCGGCCAGCATCGGCATATACTGGACCTGCTGCCCAAACATCACGAGTGCGGCTTCGCGCCCATCCGGGATCAGTCCGTCCGCCGCACACTTCAGGCACGATGCGAGCAAAGATTTGCGGTCGGCGTTCATCAACCCCTGATTTTGCTGCACAACCGTCATCACGACGCGCTGAAATTTCTCAGGCTTGATGTGCGACGGAAGTGCGTTGCGAAACTCGCCCGTCATGCTCGTGATCTGGGTACGCAGCTTCTCAGTGGGGGTTGCGAGGGCATTGCTCATGCGTTTGCTTCCTTGATCTCGTAGCGGCGCGCTTCCTTCCGGCCCGGGATCATTTCTCCCGGCAGGGCAGCGCGCGGCGCCTTTTCTGGTGTGACTATGGTGCTGATGAAGAAGCCTTGGCTCCTGGCCTTCTTGGCCGTGCCCAGCTTCTCAATCAGGCGATTTTTGAAGCCCTGCTCTTCGCGTTCGATCTCCTTTCGCTTGGCCGCTGCGTGGAGCAGGCCTGCGCAGATCTCCGGCAGTTCGTTGTCGCCTTCCATGTCCGCAATCTCGTCGCGAACGGGCGAATTCATGGCGCGAAGGATCGCTCCCGTCTGGGTTGAATTATCGACGGGCGGCTCATTGCCCTCATCTATCGATTTCCAGAATGCCGCGACCTTTTGCCGGATTTTGGCAATCAGCTTGGTACGCGCCTCATAGCGGTAGATGCGCAGGTCATTCCCGCCGATCAATTCGCCGACTGCTCCCCAGGTAAATCCCGAGCAGGCAAGCTGGTGCTGAAGCTGCAGCAGGATATGCAGTGGCGGCTCACCATCGACCCATGACTGCTTATGCACTCGGTAATCGACGTTCTTGATCTCAAGAGCGCCCGGTGTGGATCGCCCTTCTTCGCCGCCCTCAATGACAAAATCGAGCGTAGCACCCAGCCCGCGACACGACAGATCGGTGAAGTGGCCACCTTTGCGGATCTTCCAGCCTTCCTGCTCTGCGCAACCATACGCGATTGCCTCTTCCAGGCGGTTGCCCCAGCGCGTGCGCGGATTATCGACTTCCGGAGCGGGTGCACGACCGGATTTGACGAGCCAGAGTCCATGCAGGCCCAGTGCGTAATCAGGCTGCGCGTCGAACAGGGCTGCGATCTCGGAGCCTCCGACATGCCTTGCGCGCAGGGCGTGCCATTCCTCGCCGGTGATTGTGAGGACTTCGCTCACGCCCCCTCTCCCTTGGCCTTGGCGAGCGCGGCGCGTGCGTTCCTGATCACGTCAGGTTCGCAACCCCACGTCAGCATGTCCGCCGTTTCCTCGACCAGATCCTTCAATGCGTCGAACAGTTCCGGCGAAGCAGAGATAAGGCGGGCGTTGGCCTCCATAACTTCCTCGGCATTCACTGGCGCCCATCCTTCAGTGGAGAAGGCGGATGCACAAACGTCTCCAAGCTGTCCGTGCTCGTCGCTCCCGAATTCCCAGAAGTCTGGGTTTCGGTGGCAATGCCAAGGCCCCGGCGTCCATTTCCCGCTCATGAGCGTTCCCCCCACAATTCAGAAATCATCCGCCGATCGGCCTCAGTCCGCTGAGCCTCCCACTGCTGGATGAGGCTCTTGTGGAGCGGGGTCGCATCGAGCCCCCAGGCTTCGTTGCGTAGGTGCTTGAGGACTGCGTTCGCCCTGGCGAGGTCGTACTGTGCGGGCGTCATTGTGCGGCCTCCTGCACAACCGGCACACTTGCCGTTACCCCGAAGCTCTCCACCGACCAGCGCAACGACTTGGCCGCAGATCGGTCTCCGTACGCTTGGCGTATCAGGCGCTCGGCTGCGTCTTTGTCAGTCTCCTGCAGCGCCTCAGCGGCTTTGATGTGCAGTTCGGCGGATGCCAAAAGTCGGTCATGCACGTCCATGAGGAACGGCGCGTAAATCCCGTTGCCCATCACCCTGCCCTCTGCTCAAGCATAGCACGGTTCGGCAGCGCCTCACCAAGGCGACAGAACAGGCAATCGAGCTCGTCCGTATCGAACGCGCCCCGGTCATTCACGCGGGACAGCTTGGCGTTCACCTGCTGCTCTGTGTGCGTGATCAGTTCGCGGATTTCCTCGGCGATCTCTGCGTCCTGGCTGACCGCCGCCTGATAGTTGCTCATCGCATTGGCGCGATGATACGGGCTGCGGGTATCTCTGCTCCGAAACTGCATTCCGTCTGGATATGCCATCTTCTCTCTCCATCACTGGAAACACTGGCCGGAAACCCGGCTTGTTCGGCCCCGGCGTACCGGGGTCGCGTCAAGCGGGGTCAGGCAAAGGCCTTCTTGATGAGAGCGGCGTTATACTCGCGCTCCTTTCTCTGAATTTCTTTTGCCGTGTATGGATGGGGATGGCTCTTCGAATAGAAGATCTCGGGTGTTAGCGGAGACCTCTTAAGCACTCCGATGACACCGGCCTTCATACCGGTACGCAGCTCTTTTCTGACTTGAGCCGGGATCTTCCCTGCGACCACACGCGTACCGCTCAGCAGGATGCTATCTACATTCGGCCCAATGCCGGATTCATAGATACCCATCACTTCGCCCCCTGCGCTTCGGCGATCAGGGCATCGCTCGGCACGGCGAAGCGTGGCCGAAAATGTTCGGTCAGCTTTCCCGTTTCGCGGTCGAGATGCTTACTGATCCCAGCAATGTCATGGAGAAAGTCAAATTTGTCCGCGCCAAGCATATCGCTGAGGCGAAGCGGAAGGCCGTTCGCGTGGGTAGCGGTAATGTCCATCGCGATATCGGTACGGCTCGGCAACTTAGAGCTGAGATTCAAGCCCTCGATGAGCTTGATCGCACGCGTCGATATCTTTCTGATAATCGCCCGGTCAGCGGTCGACACGTCGAAATTTACGTTTGCCATCTGGCTTCCCCATCGGTGGTGATGGGGATACGTTTGCCACACAAACTTTCTGTCCGCAAGAAAAATGTTTGCCACACGAACGCTTGCGCACAAAAAGAAACCCGGCTGGGCCGGGCTCCGAATGGGACATGGCTCGGGGCTTACTTTTTCTGCCCGGTAATCAGGGCTATTACAGTGCCAGTTATAGAGGCGCCGGAAATCGCAGATCCCGCTGCATCATGGCCTAAAGCCACAAGAACCATTCCCCCTATAAGAGCAATTCCGGCGAAACAGGCACCTAGATATCTTCCCGTCATGTTCGTACGATAGCTATATGACAACGCGCGGCTCGCACGCTCAATCTCCGCAGCATGGCCGGTTTTCGCCATATGAACTATATCATCTGCTGTGCCTGGCCTTATTCGATCGTAACTCTCGAATAGATCCGGCGGCGGCAGCGGACCGACGTGCATCGTCTGTGTCGCAGCGAACTGTAGTTGCTGTGTGATGGGTAGAGGAGGCTTATCGGAGAAACCTACAGAAGAACCAACGTCGAACGGCACATTTGACGGGCCAACACGAAGGCCCTCCTTCTGCTCATCTGCCAAGTTTCACATCTTCTTCAGACATCGCCGCACGAAACGCCTGCCCAACGCCACTCAGCACATTCCCGCGCAGCTCGGCGTCGCTGACCACGCGATATTCTTCTGCCGGACCAGCAAACTGGAAAAGGCTTGAGATACCAGCGCGAGTAGCCTGCATGAGATTTTTCGTCATTTCATAGCTTTCCGACATGCTGTTCTCCTCCGAGAGGCGTCAACATGAAACCCTTTCGGCGACATTGCAAATTACAAAATGCCTTGTGCCTCTGTTCAGAATGAGAATCGGTTTTGGAAGATTATCCTGAGGCACTCTGCGTTTAGTGGCGGGCGGAATTGGCAACTTGGACATTTTATCTATTCTTTTCAGTTACTTATAGTGGAGGACTGCACTTTGCGTCTCCTGCGTAGATTTGCCCACCCTCACCAAACCGCAATGTTCCCGCGCTTGAAATGTTCTCGTTCTGTTCTCATAATGCATAGCATGGCAACGGCAGAACGACATGACCCGATTCCCTCAGGCAGCGTCAGCGCTCCCGGCTTTTTCGGCCAGGCGCTCCGCGACAGAAGCCATAGCCGCTCGCTCCCCATCGTTCATTGCTCTCCACATGCGCAGAAGGGACCGCTCGTCGGCGTCTTTGACCACATCGCGCGCGCTCTGGAGTTCCGAAACAGAAAGTCCGGTAAGGTAGTCGAGGGAAACGCCGTAAAACTGGGCCAACTTGAAGGCTGCCTCGACGCTGATGCCCGTCTTTCCGCCCTCTGCGTTCGCGACGTGCGAGCGTGAGACATCTGCGGCTGCCGCAACATCAGCCTGAGTGAGCTTCCTGCCTACCTCAGCGGATTTACGCAGACGGATGGCTTGTAAGCGCTCAGCCATGATTTTGCGGTCAAACATGCACTGATCCTAGCGCATCCTCTTCACGAATGGGTTTGCGTGGCAAACAAAACGCTTGCGATGAACGATGTTCGTGTGGCAAACCTTTTGTATGACACCAAAGGAACTCATCGCCCTTGTCGGCGGCCCGAGCGCTCTTGCCAAAGTTTTGGGCGTCAAACATTCGACCCCAATCCTCTGGAAAGAGATTCCCCCGCATCATTGCCCGAGCATTGAAGCGAATTTCGGCATCCCCCGTGAGCAACTGCGGCCGGACCTGTTCGAACGCACCCCCACGGAGGCCCGCCCATGAATGCGGAGATCGTGCCCTTCCGTATCGAGGTCCAGACTGATGGCGAGGCTCGCATCAGTGACATCGAATTGGCGAAGGGTCTCGGCTACGTTGATATCCGCGTATTCCGCCGCCTCATCAAAAACCATGTCGATAACCTATCGCAATTGGACGATGTGTTTTCAAAACGCATCGTTCCTTCTGGCGGGGGTAAGGCGGCAACGGCCTATTTCCTGACTGAGCATCAGGCGCTCTTCATGATCAGCCGATCCGACATGCCGGTCGCAACACAGATCATGATTAGCGTAGCGCGGGCGTTCATCGAAATGCGCCGCAACCAACCCGTCACCCGCGATCTCCTGCGCCTCAACATCCTCTCGCCCGAGGTGCGCGTATGGGAGAAGCGGTTTGAGAAGCCGTTCTTCGTGAACCTCCATCGCGTTCTCGGCCTGGCCAAGACCGGTCGCAACAATCATCCGAACTGCGGCCATTTCATCAACCGGTATGTCTATGACTTCCTGTTCGGTGAGATTGGGCTCGAGGTGA
>NZ_JBBCQM010000026.1:0-7341 GCF_037150015.1 Asaia sp. VD9
AGCATATCCGGACGCTGAATACCCTGCTCGGCATCGCCAACAGCATTGGTCATTTCGATGACATCTTCAATGCGACCTTCCCGAAATCCTGCACGCAGATCGGCTTTGCTTTCAATGAGCAACGGCTGGGCCTGTCTGCTGCACAGGGAGCCCGCCCATGAGCCTCCTGCACTTCCTCGAAATCATAATCCCCGCCTGCGCTGCCACTCGCCTGCTCGTTTGGGCGTCGGGCGTGACGCGGGCTGCAAGCTCGGAGGAACGCCCATGAGCGCCCCAGCCGCCAAGCCGCCCTTCTCTCTGACCGGCACCGTCTCCGCGCTCGATCTGCAGAGCATCGCAAGCCGCCTCGAGCGCAAGGGAGGCCAGAAATGAGCGATACGAAGCCCTGCGCCTATTGCGGCGCCCTCATCATGCGCGAGGATCACATCACGAAATGGAGTTGGCAGAAGCGCCGGTTCTGTCGTGCATTCTGTGCGGCGCAGGAAACCTCCGGCGATCGTATGGTCACGAAGGATGAGGCTGAGCGCTTCCTCGTTCTGGTGAACAAGGGCGCGTCCCAGACTGCGGCGGCGAAAGAGATCGGGCGGAAACAGTCGAGCCTTCTGAATGCGGCCATCAAGCATGGACTGCTCAACGCGCGCATTCCTGCCGCCAACGACCCGTGCAGTACGTCTCCGGAGGAGATGCTTGCGCTTTTCCAGGATGGCCTGTCGTACAGCGAGATTGCTGCGCGCTGCGGCATCTCGGTCAAGGCTGTTTCCGCAAAGGTCAATCGGGCGAAGAAGCGCGAGGTTCCGGCGCCTGGGCAGCCGCGGCTCCCTGTAGAGGTCCCTGCCTCCACCCTCAACACAAGGGGACCAGAGCCAGCCGGGTCTGATGTAAGCTGGGGCGCGCTCGGGCTTGGAATTCCCTATTTCGAAGCCCTGAAACTGACGCAGAACATGCGCGCCCTCTGACCCCATCAAATGACAACCACGACCCCCACCGCAGCCGCAAACTGCTCGACCAGACGTTGGCGCGTCTGGCCCGTAGCGTGCGGATGCAGCACCGACCAGAGCCGGGCGGCGCGCATGATGTCGAGAGCGATCACGGGCGTATCCAACCGCTGCGTGAACCTTCTCGCATCTGCCTCGACCAGTGGCTTGTCGTGCTCGTGGGTGGTGGTGTCGTCGTCCAACTCTGAACTCCCTCAAACTGCCGGTGACAAGGCAGATGATGGAGGAAAAACATGTGCAAGGTTGGGGCATTCCGCTGCCCAAAAATACCAACTGTTGACCCAAAGTTTCCGCGAATGATGGCTGCGACCATCCCCGTTCGCGATCGGCTGCTCGATGCGATCAAGCGCGAGTTCATGCCCTTTCGGTTTGCAGCAGAAATGCTCGCCCGGGCGTCGAAAAAATCACCCAGGGCGGCTCGTAACTGGCTGTCAGAACGCAATGCTCCCGATGCGGAAGCACTGATCGAACTGATGGCCTCGTGTTCATCCATAGCCGACGAGGTGGAGCGCCTCGTTGCTGAGCGCCGTGCGGCGCGGGAGCAAGAATTATGCCTTGGTTCAAAATCAAGGTCGGTCGGTTTGGCATCGGAAGAGATGCAGGCCCTCCACCTTCATACCGACTGACGTTTCTACGGATCGTCTGGAAAGACTGGGATGCCTTCGAGGCTTGGGCGCTGGCTGAAGTCGATCGCTACAAGCGAGCGCTCGAAGCGGCACGGAAGGAGCTGCAGAAATGAGCCGTTCCAATCAGATCGACGCCGCTGACCTGTGCGGGGCCGTCAACCGATGGGTTGATAAATTCCCGAGTGAGGCCGAGGCGGCGCGCTCCCTCGGAATGAGCCCGCAGGCGCTCAACGCCCAGCGAAACGCCGTCAAACCATACTCCGCACGTGTTCTCAAGGCCGCTGGCCTGCGCCGCGTCGTGACCGTGCATTACGAATTTATCGAGGGGGCGGGATAATGCGCGTCCTTATCGCTTGCGAATACAGCGGCATCGTCAGGGATGCGTTTCTGGCGCGCGGTCATGAGGCGATGTCGTGCGACCTCCTGCCGACCGAACGACCCGGCCCTCACTACGAGGGCGATGTGCGCGACGTGCTGGACTACCCATGGGATCTGATGATCGCACACCCGCCGTGCACGCATCTCAGCGTGTCAGGGGCGCGGCATTTCGAAGCCAAGCGCCTTGATGGCCGGCAGCAATCGGCAGTCGCGTTCTTCATGGCTCTCGCCCGGTGCCCGATCCCCCGCAAGGTGATCGAAAACCCCGTCTGCGTCATGTCGAGCCTGTGGCGGAAACCGGACCAGGTAATCCAGCCGTGGATGTTTGGCCATGGTGAGACCAAGGCGACATGCCTCTGGCTCGAAAATGTAGCCCCTCTGACGCCGACGAACGTGGTCGAGGGACGCGAGGCACGCATCCACAAAATGCCCCCGTCCGCCGATCGATGGAAGCTCAGGAGCGAGACATACCAGGGCATTGCCGACGCTCTTGCTGATCAGATTGGCGGCCAGCCGGTCGCCCCTACCGTCCGAATTCTGGAGACTGCCCCATGACCAACGCAACCGACATGACAGGCCACAACAGCGAGAACGTGGGCGGGATTGCTGCCGATCGTCTCCGCTCGGTCATTGAGCGCGTGGAACGTCTGGAAGAGGAAAGGAAGGCGCTCTCGTCCGACATCAAGGACATTTTTGCGGAGAGCAAATCGGCAGGTTTTGACGTGCCGACGATCAAGCAGATCATCAAGATCCGCAAGCAAGACCCGGCGAAGGTGGAAGAAGCGGAAACAATTCTCGACACATATCGTCGCGCGCTGGGGATGTGAGCCATGAACAATTTCACACACGAAGATGATGTGTTCATCGCCAAGTATTTCGAGGCAGTCGGCGCCGAACAGATTGCGCTCGTGGACCTTCCATTCACCGAGAAAGAAATTGAGGCGCGTTTCATCTTTCTCAAAGAAAATCGACCGGACGTGTTCAATGAAGCCCGCCGCGAAGATGAGGCGTTCGGCGCCTTTATAGAGCACAATCTAACTCACAGCATGGTTGATGCCCTGTGCGAGATATCTAGAGGAAAAACCACTCTCGGACGCGGCAAAGGAAGGGCCGTTTCTGCCTTACGGGAACGCGGCCTCGTCGGCCCCAACCGCATGAAATACGAGTTGACGGAGGTTGGTTCACAGGTGGCCGCCCTCTTTCAGGGAGGCGGCATATGCTGAACCTGTTCCGCACACCCTACGCCCGCCGCGTGGAAAGCGAGAACGAGCGCCTGCGCCTGCGCTACCAGCTTTGGGAAAACAGGATCGAGCCAGCCCGCACGCTGGCCCTGATCGCGTCCAAAGACAAGGAAATCGAAGCCCTGAAAAAGACGATCCGCGCCTTGAAACGGGGGCGGGATCGGGCCGGGAGGTTTACGCCATGCGAGAAATAACCTTCACCCTCCCCGCAGCCTTCCCGCTGCTCAATCACAGCATCGGGCAGAGCCGTTTTGCGCTTACTGGAATGCGCCGGAAGATGGCCCGGTCGGTCGCCATGGCGTCGGCTGGTCTGCGGCCTCCTGAGCCGTTCAGCAAGGCGCATGTCCTGATCGAGCGGTATTCCGTGGGCTCGCCGGACAATGACGGCCTCCAAGGCGGTGCAAAGTTCCTGATCGACAGCCTGACGACGCCGCGACTGCTCAACGTACGCACGGAAGGCGCGCGTCAGCGCACGAAGAACAAGCGCGGCCTGGGCTTCATCATCGACGACGCCCCGCAGTACGCCGAAATCGAGGTGATCGGCATCAAGTGCAAGCGCGACGAGCAGCGCACGGTCGTGACCATTCGCGAGGTGGTGGCATGAGCATGTATTACATCATCGACATACGGCGCGACCTGGGGCGCCCTTATATCACCCTCTGGCGCCCAGATAATGCGGGCTATTGCTGGCCACTTTGCTGGGCGGGTCTCTACTCGAAAGAGACTATCGAGGAGGCGCACGGTTACTATTTCGAGCGCGAAGGCCGAAAGTTCGTACGTTTCCCCGTGCGGGCCGATCTGGTCGCCAGGATAGCGGTCGCGCCAACTCCCGGCAGGATTGACGGTGATGCTGGGCCAGTCATTCCGAACACTAACAAAATACGGCGGTATCTGGTCCGCAATCGGCTGCGTAATGAGGTGGCGGGATGAGCACTGCAAGACGATGGACAAAATGGTGGTGGCAGGACTGGCAACGCGATCCCGCATTGCGCATGTGCTCCCCGGCCGCGCGCGGCATTTGGATGGACCTCTTGGCGATCATGTTCGATGCGGAGCCGTGCGGTCACCTGCTAGTCAACGGACGCCAGCCAACTGAGCGACAACTTGCCGCCGTGTGCGGCGCGAGCATTGATGAGCTGACCTCATGCCTGTCTGAGCTTGAGGAAGCGGGGGCATTTAGCCGGTCGGAAGATGGCGTAATCTTCAATCGGCGCATGGTCAGGGATAAGGCCATTTCCGATGAGGCTTCAGCAAATGGCAAGATGGGAGGCAATCCGACCTTAACCGGGGGGCTTAACCCCAAACGAACAACAGGGGTTAAGCGTGGGGTTAAGGCAGGGGTTAACCCCCATAGCGAAGATGGGTTAACCACCCCCCTTAAACACCAAGAAGCAGAAGCAGAAGCATATAACCCTATAGTCCCTTTGAGGGACGAACCGACGCTCGAACTCGAAACCGAAGACGCAAACTCGGGAAACGAGACAGAGGGCCCGGCCAGGGACTTCGAAGCCTTCTGGAGCGCCTACCCTCGCAAGGATGGGAAGGCATCGGCTCGGAAGGCCTACGACAGGGCACGGCGCAAGATCGGGCACGAGGCGATCATGCGCGCCGTCTCGGCGTGGCCATTTGGCGAGAACGTCCGCAACGGCCAAGACTTCCGCCCTCACCCGGCCTCCTGGCTCAACGGCGAGCGGTGGAACGACGAGAGCGTGACCGCCGTGGTCGCAGCCAAGCCAACGGCCTCGCAATACCCGCCCGAAGTCGAGGCGGCATTCGTCGCGGCTCGCCGGGAATGGGCCCGAACCGGATGCGAAGGCAAGCCGCCGATGCGTGATGATTTTCTTGGAGTGTCCAAGCCATGAACCAGCACATTGCCGAGCCATTTTTCATCAATCGGCAGCGCATGAACAGCACCTTCGCCGATGCGATCGTGCAAGGGGCCCTGAGCCGCGACGAGATCGAAGACGAGATTCAGGCCACCGCCAAGGCTCTTCGCTTGATCGCAGATCTGCAATTCGGGAGGAACGAACGTGAGTGAATCGCTCTTCCTGCCGCCCGTCCGATCGCTCGATACGTTCGAGGCCGAGTGCTCGGTCCTCGCCGGAGTGTTGCTCAACAGCGCGATGCTCGAGCTCGTGGACGACATCCTCGCGCCCGAGGCTTTTACCAGCGAGGCCGTGGGAGAGCTCTACCGGATTGCTCGTGATCGCGTCCGTGCCGGTCGCCCGTGTGATCCGATCATGATCCGTGGCGAGGCGGAGACAAACCCGAAGACGGCAGAGTTCTGGAAGGCGTCGGGCCCGAAGATCCTGACGGCCTTCGTCGGCAAGCCGGTGATGCGCGGTTATGCCCAGGCGATTGCCGATGCGTCCCTGCTTCGCTCGCTCAAGGACGAGGCTGAGAACCTGATCCTCGATGTGACCCATGCCGGAGACAAAACCGGCGCTGTGTTGGTTGAGGAATTGCAGGAGCGGATCGAGCGCCTCGCCCTGAGTGGCGACACCGATCGGCCGATGAAGACCTCGGCAAACGCGATAGACACGCTCCTAGAGGCCACAGAAGCCGCCTGGAAGGCAGGGAACGCCCTTTCGGGTATCGATACCGGGTATGAGGGCTTGAACGGCCTCCTGAGCGGCCTGAAGCCGGGCGGCGTGTATGTCATTGCAGCACGGCCGGGTGTCGGCAAGTCGTCCCTGATGCTCGGGATTGCAATGCGGGCTGCCCAACGCAACGGCCGGGGTCTGATCTGGTCCGGGGAAATGTCGGCCGAAGAGCTGATGAGCAAGGCAATCGCGGGCAAGACTGGCCTGCCGGTCGATGTGGTCATGACGGGGCACTGGAAATTCCCGAACGGCGAGAGGCGGCCGGTGTCACGCGAGGACATGGATCGGATCGTCTCGGCCGGAATGGCGGCCAGAGATATCCCGCTCATGGTCGATGACCGGGAAGGCGCGACCGTGCAGCAGATCCTCGCACGGGCCCGACGCATGAAGCGGCAAAAGCAGGGCCTAGCATTCATCGCGCTCGACTACCTGCAACTCATGGAGGCCAGTGCGGCCGTAAAGCGATCCGGCAACCGCACGGCCGAAGTCACCGAGATCAGCCGCGACGTGGCACGCATGGCGCGGGAATTGAACGTCCCTGTTATCGCCCTCTCCCAGCTCAACCGGCAGTCGGAGAACCGCGAAGACCGACGCCCCTCACTTGCCGATATTCGCGACAGTGGCGCGATCGAACAGGATGCCCGGTGCGTGATGGCGCTCTACCGCGAAGAAATGGCGCTGCGGTTGCGCGTAGGGGCAGATGGGCAAGTCAGCCGCAACAGCGGCGAAAGTGATGCAGCCTACGAGAAGCGATCGGCCGAAGTGACCGAGCGCCTAGCCAAGTCGGCCGGCACAGCCGAGGTGATCGTGCTCAAGAACCGAGGCGGCCGGACCGGCATCGTCGGGATGCAGTTCGACGGCCCCTCAACCTGGTTCCGGGGCGACGACGAGCGCCAGAATGACCCGGCATGGTGAGTGAGGAAAACATGAAAAACCCAGCAAATCCGGTCGTTTCCAGTACCGACGGGGCTCGGGGTGTGGTAGGATCGGACATGAGCGAAACGACGAAACGCACCCTCGGCGCCGACATGATCGATCTCAGCGTGCCGTGGGCCGAACGCATCGACCGAACGCATCTCGCAGCGCGGCCCGTTGATCAACGACCTCGGAGAGCCTCGACGTTTGGCGCTGAGGGCGGTGCGGGGCGTGAGAAGACAAACTCACCGGCGGAAATTGGAGGGGGCTGTACGGGGCGGAAAAACGTCCTAGCGCGATGGTTCCTTTGGGTGACTCATTTTGCTGGTGCGCTCCTCTTGTTCCTCGATTTGGGCTTGATGTTCGGTTTGGTGGCGTACGCTACATGCGCATCCTTTGGGTTCCTGATCGGCAAATTATGGATCTTGGGGTGGCCACGCGCTTCTGGTGGGGAGAGGGTTTGATGTGGTCTGACTGGCAAACAGCGAACGACCGCGCCTGTTCAGAGATGTTTTGGCCTGAACCTGCAAACGATGACGAAGACCCAGGATATGATTATGATGGGGACGACTTAGCGGCGTGA
>NZ_JBBCQM010000027.1:0-7318 GCF_037150015.1 Asaia sp. VD9
ACATCCAGGCCGACATATTTCAGATCATCATTGTGGGTAGCACACATGCTGTCCTCCATCATTTCCGTGACTGGGGTCATCATACACGTATGGCATCCCCTCTCGTCGCGATTACGCCATGTCCCGAAGCTCCCGCAGTGATGCGAACGCTCGAGAAACTTGGTATCAGCACGACCATGCTCACGGGTGATACTGCGCAAAGCGCGGCTCCCGTCGCCCGGCATGCCGGAATTACGAGGGTTCAGGCGGCTTTACGGCCCGAAGGAAAGGTGGCGGCCATCGAGGCATTGCGTGGATCAGGATGCGTTGTGGGAATGGCGGGTGATGGGATCAATGATGCCCCGGCGCTTGCCGCAGCCGATATCAGTATCGCCATCGGCTCAGGTTCCGCCGCGGCATTGGAAACGGCTGATCTCGTCCTTATGAGTTCGGATTTGCGGGCCATTCTGGACGCTCTGTCTCTCTCAAAAGCCACTGTCTCAAAGATCCGCCAGAACCTCGTCTTTGCCTTCGGATATAATCTGGCGGCGATACCGCTTGCCGCCTGCGGTCTGCTAAACCCTGCTCTGGCCGGTGGCGCCATGGCGCTCAGCTCTGTCTCTGTCGTGTCGAACTCCCTTCTGCTCAACCGATGGCGCTCCGAGCGCGCGATCGGTTAGACCCAGCAGGAAACGCAACTGGATAAGGCCTGCCTCCTTCTGCGGGCTCTTACCCGGAGAGGATGTTGGATCTCCTTACAAATTATGCGTTTGTGACGAGCTTTAGGGCGGGACTTTCGGCCAGATCCTCATATCCGCCCGTAAGCCGTGCTTCGAGCGCGTAACCGCCAGCGCCGGTCATCAGCAAGATCGCCCTCCTTCTGGCGGGTGAACTGTCAGACACGCGGTCGCGCAGTCAGCGTGACAGATCAGATATCTGAAAAGCCATGCAAGTGTACGATAATTCTGTTTATCGGCTTGCGTAGGAATGAAAATTCTTAGGGCGGAACGGGCTTGTCGCACGGCGTTGTTAATGAATGTTGCAGAACAACAACATATTACCCAGAATGTGACTCGATCCAACCAAACTGTAATCGAACCTGCTTGCGTGTGAAGTCGCGTTTCTGCAACGAGACAGTATCGTAACAGTCCATTCCTCTCTCACACGGGCGATCCATTTCATGAAGTGCCACTCGATCCTCGCAAGGATTCTCGGTGCAACCGTGCTCACCTCCTCGTGGTACGGCGTACCAGCCGCCATGGCGGCAACCCAGGCGCACAAGCACAGCAATCATCGCACAGCGGCGTCCAAGGCTGCCCCGGTGCGTAGTCAGGTCGTCACCAGCGATGGCAGCCGGGCTGCCATTCCGACAGCCGCTCCCGCTGCCAAGCCTGCGGCGCGCGCACGTGTTCTGACCAGCGGCGTGAGCGAGGGAGGAAGCGAGAGCATCGTCGTCACGGGGTCGATGCTGCGCAGCTCGAACAACCAGAACGCGAACCCGGTCCAGATCGTCACGGCCAAGCAGATCCAGCAGACCGCCGCAACCACGCTGGGCGATTACCTGCAGCGTCTGCCGTCCATCGGCAACTCGGGCGCTTCCAATAGCCAGACCAATGGCTTCGGCGGCGTTTCCTGCACGGATATTCGCAATCTCAGCTCGAAGCGCGTCCTTGTCCTGATCGATGGCAAGCGCGTGGCGCAGGACCCTGGCGCCGCCTGCGTCGATCTGAACACGATCCCCATCGAGCAGATTGCGAGCGTCGAAATCCTCAAGGACGGTGGCTCCGAGCTTTACGGTGCCGATGCTGTCTCCGGTGTGGTCAACATCAAGCTGCGTCATGACCTGACCACGGGGGGCATGACCATCCGTGGCGGTATCACTGATCAGGGTGACTCTCGCACGGGTCTGATCTCTGGCTTCAAGGGCTGGAATTTCGACCATGACAAGGGCAACATCACCCTGGCCGGGCAGTACCTGACACAGGGCCCCGTGATGCAGCGTGACCGCGACTGGTCGCGTCTGGTTCAGGCCTCTAACGACCCCGGCGTGCCGCCCATCTACGGCTCAGGCTATACCGCGAATACGCGCGTCCTCAGCGGTCCGGGCGCCGGGCTGATCTCGAATGGCGATGGCAGCACGTTCTCGCGCTATACGGCAGCAAATCGCTATAATTACGGCAATAACCAGAGCCTCACGAATTACGTGCAGAACTCCGTGCTGTCCGGCGATGCCCATTACAAGTTCAATGAGCATTTCAACCTCTACGCCAATGTGCGCTACGCCCACAAGACGGCGGCAGCCTCGCTGGCACCCTCGCCGGTGGCCGGCTCGATCTACCCCTCACAGCTCTCCAATCCTCTCACTTTGCCGGCTAATGCGCCTTACAATCCGTTCGGCGTCGATACTGTCGTCCAGAAGCGCTACACGGATCTTGGTGATCGGCGTCAGGAATACGCGACGGATAACCTACAGATCACAGGCGGCATGAATGGGCTGATCACCCATAACTGGTATTATGACGCGTCGATGGGTTATGGCGTGAGCCAGGCACGCTACGATACCAACAATATGGGTAATTATCGCCATATCCTTCAGGAATATGGTATTCGCCAGCTCGACCCGACCGATGCGTCCAGCGCCGTCACCTATGACCCGACTGTCTGCCAGGCTGCTGCGGGATGCTCGTTGCAGAACCCGTTTGCGCCCATGTCGCAGCAGGGCGCTTCATACGCCAAGTTCAACCAGCACGATCATTCGCAATACATGATCCGTGACTTCAATCTGCGTGTGAACAACGACAAGGTTGTGCGCATGCCTTACGAGCATGGTGGTGATCTGGGTCTAGCCTTCGGCCTTGAGCATCGCAGCGAGCAGCTCAGCTATGCGCCCGATCCGCTTGCCGTGAATGGTGACACGACCGGCAACACCCAGTCCTATACGGGCGGCGGGTTCAATGCGACCGAGGTATATGGCGAGGCCAAGCTGCCGCTGCTGCGTGACGCTTTCCTAGCGAAGGACCTGACCGTCGATGCACAAGGTCGCTGGTCGCATTACAATACCTTCGGCAACACGCAGAACTGGAAAGTGGGCATCAACTGGGCGCCCATCCGCGACATTCGCTTCCGTGCGACACTTGGTACATCCTATCGTCAGCCCAATGTGTATGAACTCTATCAGGGGCAGTCGCTTGGCTATGCCGCAGCGAATGATCCGTGCTCCGGCGCCAGCAATCCGACCGTCATTGCCAACTGCATGAAGCAGGGCATCAATCCTGCAACATTCGAAGTGGCCAATTCCGGTCAGGTTCCGGCCATCAGCGGCGGTAACGGCAATCTGCGCCCCGAAACGGGTCGCACCTATACGGTCGGTACGGTCATCACCCCGCGCTGGATTCCGAACCTTTCGGCATCTGTCGAGTACTGGCATTACACGATCAAGAATGCCATCAGCGCGGTTTCGGCGCAGTATGTGCTCGACTCTTGCTATACGGGTTCAGCGCCGCAATACTGCTCCGACATCACACGCTCGTCCAACCAGCAGATCAACTATGTCAGCACGCTCTATGACAATCTTGGCGGGCTGAAGACATCGGGCATCGATTTCGATCTGGATTATCGTATCCGCATCAATCGCGAGAACTCGATCACGCTGAGCAACAACCTGCAGCAGATTGTTTCCTATCTGCAGCAGAACGAGCCGGGCGGAAGCTGGTACAACTATGCTGGTCGCCTGTTCTTCCAGGGCTCTTCGTCAGTCGGTATGCCTAATGGTATTCCCCGCGTGTCGAATTATACCACCGCGACGTGGCAGCATAATGCCTTCGCCTTCACCTATATGCTGCACTATACGGGCGGTATGGTGTGGAACGACATGTCGGAGGATCTGACGCGCCAGACGGCAGGACAATGGCGCACGCCGGGCATCTTCACCCACGATGTGACGGTCAACTATCGCTGGAACAAGTGGAACCTAGAGGCTGGTGTTAACAACATTCTCGACAAGAAGCCGCCCTTCGTCTTTGACACCGCCACCAACACGGCAAACGCCATCTATACGAGTGCCATCATCGGTCGCTACGTATTCATGCAGGTCAACCGGTCGTTCTGATCACGCCTGATCCGGCCTGTTTTAAAGAGCCGCCTCCCTTACCGGGGGCGGCTCTTCTGCTTTAATGCGTGATTAATTTCAGGGCGACTGTTCCACCGGCATCCGTGAAACGCAACGCGCACTCCTCGAAGCTTGGAGGGCCGTAGCTCAGCTTGGGATCGCGTGAGAAGCCAATTGGCTCCTTGGGGATTCCGATGAAGGTTCGATTGAGTTTCGCGTCGCCATTGCGGTCCTGGTAAGCCTGGATTGCGTAAGTGCCAGCAGGAACGTCGGAAAATACCACGGTGATCCGGGGAGCTGTTGAAGCGGTCTCAGCGTGGAAAGCGCAGCTGGGCTTGAGGAACTCGTCTTCCGTACACAGCGCCACCCGGATCGTGCCGGTATTGTCCGGGATATTGCTGATCTCGGCAGAGACAGTAGCCGCATGTGCCGGAGCCAGCCATGCCCCTCCGAACAGCATAGTCGCTAGGGCACCGAGCCCGACAGAGTGGCGCCGCTGGCGCGCAAAATCAGGTATCATAGATACGACCTTTCCAGGAGACGGGGCGCCCGAGCAAATGGCGTAGACGAGCGTGAAACTGGATCCAGAGAAGCAGAAAGACGCCGATGGGGCTCAGGAGGGCGGTTCGCAAGCCCTGGTGGCAGCGCAGGGCAACGATCAGCCGAAATGTAAGGCTGGCCATGCGTGCCATCCAGACTAGGGCGGTACCGCGACACAGGAAGGGAAGGATATGAGCGCCAGCGAGCAGTACGGTCCAGATGGGGAGTGCCACCGGTCCCGCCATGCCCTCGACGGCGTTTTTCATCAGACCGGCATAGACTTCCGACCCGCTGCGATACATGCGGCACTGTGCAAGGTCGGTCGCATCGATGAGTCGGGTGCGGTATCCGTGGCGTCTCAGATGGCGGGCAAGGGCAAGGCCGTCATGCAGGCGGCCCCTTATCGCTCCATGTCCCCCCGATTCACGATAGGCCTGCGCGCGCACCATTACGAGCTGCCCGCAGGCAGCGGCGAGCCCCGCTGAGCGCCCGTTATCCAGAGCCAAAGGAAGATAACCAAAGAGGAGAACATTGATCAGTGGTAGAAGGAGCCACTCGAGCCAGGTGGCGGTGATCTGACGGGGGACGCCGCTGAGGAGGGCGGGGGCATTCGGACTGTCTCCCAGCGCGACCAGGCGATTCACGGCGTCGGTCGTCAGACGCACGTCGGCATCGATGAAGAGCAGCCAGGGTTGGGTTGCTGCGCGCGCAAGCTGCGCGCAGGCGTGATTCTTGCCACACCACCCTTCAAGAAGCTGTGTTCCGCACAAGATCCGAATTCTATCATCACCGAGACTGAGCGCGCGGTCTGCAGTGTCATCACCCGAGTTGTCGTCGAGAACAAGGATCTCTTTGACGAGCGTGCCATTGGCCAAGACGCTTTCGAGGGCTGGAATGATCTGGGTCGCTTCATTCCGCGCCGGTATAAGGACCGACACCCCATCCTGTGATTTGATGGCGGCGGCAGGTGCACGCGCCAACACCCTCAGATTGGTCAGGCACAACAGCAGGGGGAGGAAGGCCAGTCCACAAAGGAGGTACTCGCGCTCCTTCTTTCGGCCCAGATCATCGTGCGACATGGCGCTTCTCGAACTTCCGTCCGCTCAAGCTAGCGGTGATGCGCTGCAGAGAGGCATAGACACCGCCCATGCCCTCCCGCCCGCCCAGGAAAGGCGTGAAGCTGGCGTGATCCTGGAGGCTTACCTTTTCAGCGAGGCGATCGCAGAGCACCTCGAGCGCCGCCTCCAGCCGGGGGGTCATGGTCGCAGCGCGCTCCCCACTACAGGTCAAGGGCGAACCGAACATGACCGCGACGTCCGGTCGGCTTTCGGTACCGAAGCTGTAATCGAGGGCTAAGGGCACGATGGGCGTGCCGGGCATACGAGCCGCCAGATGGGCAAGGCCGGGGCGCAATTGAAGCGGCCGCATGCGGGCATCAGTGAACGCGCCTTGTGCGGTGATCCAGAAGACCCCCCCTTGGCGCAAAATATCCGATGCATCACGGAGAAAGCGCCGTATCGATGAAACAGAGTTCTGATCGAGGGAAAGAAACCCGGCTCGGCGGAGAAGCGGGTAACGGGCCAGAGCCTGAGCGTCGATAGGGCCGAATCCGGGTCGGTCAGCGAAAAATCGGTCCTGCAAGACGGCAAAGACCGCAGGGTCCCACCAGGAAGGGTGGTTGCTGTAGAGGATTATGCCTTGTCCCGGTTTGAGTGCGGGTGGTTCCCCGGCATAGCGCAAAGAGGCAAAATTCTGCGTGACACGTCGGCGCAGAGCCTTGGTGATCCAATGCGCCAGAAACGGTGATCTGCCGAAGGCGCGGGATAGATCAGAGGACATGGGCGGCAGATGCAGCCTGAACCCGCGGGATGCCGTGAGCCGTGGCCGGCATAGGTGCACGGGCATCCTGATCCAGACAATCACCCGCTATCCAGCCGGACATGAGCGCCATGGGCATGCCAGGACCCGGATGGGCACTGCCGCCCGCCATATACAGCCCCGCAAGATCACCCGAACGATTGGCGGGTTTGAAACCTCCTGCAAGCTTCCCGTGACTTGCCAGACCGTAGATCGCGCCAGCCTGAGGCGCGTACCGCGTATGGATGTCCAGCGGCGTGAGATGGTGCTCTGCGACAATACGGGATTCGATGTCGGGCATCTTCCCGGCGGTCTTCAGCTTGTTCAGTATCGTCTGACGGTAGCCGGGGAACATTTCAGCCCAGTTCTGTCCCGGTCGGATATAAGGTGTGTGGACGAGCACGTAGAGTGCCTCCCCACCCGCCGGAGCGGTCTCTGGCTCCGTGCGCGCGGGGGCGGCGAGGTAGCAGGTCGGGTCAGGTGCGGGACGCCCCTGATGATAGATGGCGTCAAATTCCTCCTCCGCATTGCGGGAAAAGACAAAGTTGTGGTGCGCGAGATGCTCATAGCCCCGATCAAGCCCGAGATAGAGCACGACGCCGGAGCAGGCGGGCTCGCGGGATTTCCATTGTCGGCGAAATCTGCGGAAAGCGCGAGGCGCGACATCGCGATCAATCAGTTCGCGCATGGTCCGCACGCTATCCATATTAGATGGGGTGGATGGCTCCCGATCACGGCATCTATAGTGCCAAAGGTGAGGACGCCATCTTTGCGTACCTCTGATAGTGGAGCCATCCGAGATGACGATTACCACGATTGGTTTGGATCTGGCCA
>NZ_JBBCQM010000028.1:0-2500 GCF_037150015.1 Asaia sp. VD9
TGTATGTGTGGGGATTTGGTTGCGGGGGCAGGATTTGAACCTGCGGCCTTCAGGTTATGAGCCTGACGAGCTACCGGGCTGCTCCACCCCGCGAGGGTGGTGGGGTGTTTTGTGGGGTGGATCAGGGGACCTGGCGGCGACCGACTTTTCCGCATCTTGAGATGCAGTATCATAGGCGCTGGGGCGTTTCACGGCCGAGTTCGGGATGGGATCGGGTGGAAGTCTCCCGCCATAGCCACCAGGTCTTCTGATCCACCCGACAACTATGTGTCGGTGTGGAGGTTGGTGTTTGGTATGATGAGTGTGTTTGCGTGGATGATTGCTATGCATGTGTATGCTCTCTTTGTGAGAGCGTTGTGTGAGCGATATGGGCGATTAGGACCGGTTAGCTTCACGTGTTACCACGCTTCCACACCCGGCCTATTGACGTGATGGTCTTTCACGGCCCTGTGAGACCTAGTTTTGAGGTGGGTTTCCCGCTTAGATGCTTTCAGCGGTTATCCCGTCCATACTTAGCTACCCGGCTGTGCCGCTGGCGCGACAACCGGTACACCAGAGGTATGTTCATCCCGGTCCTCTCGTACTAGGGACAAATCCTCTCAAGTCTCATACACCCACGGCAGATAGGGACCGAACTGTCTCACGACGTTCTAAACCCAGCTCACGTACCACTTTAATCGGCGAACAGCCGAACCCTTGGGACCTGCTCCAGCCCCAGGATGTGATGAGCCGACATCGAGGTGCCAAACCTCCCCGTCGATGTGGACTCTTGGGGGAGATCAGCCTGTTATCCCTAGAGTACCTTTTATCCGTTGAGCGATGGCCCGTCCACGTGGGACCACCGGATCACTATGGCCGACTTTCGTCTCTGTTCGAGCTGTCACTCTCACAGTCAGGCGGGCTTATGCCATTGCACTCGACAGTCGGTTTCCGACCGACCTGAGCCCACCATCGCGCGCCTCCGTTACACTTTGGGAGGCGACCGCCCCAGTCAAACTGCCCACCATGCAGGGTCCCGGACCAGGCTAGACTGGTCTCGGTTAGACATCAGAAAAATTCAGGGTGGTATTTCAAGGACGGCTCCACCGGTACTGGCGTCCCGGGTTCGTAGCCTCCCACCTATCCTACACAGGATGTCTCTGATGCCACTGCAAAGCTGCAGTAAAGGTTCATAGGGTCTTTCCGTCTGACCGCGGGTACCCCGCATCTTCACGGGGAATTCAATTTCGCTGAGTCGATGCTGGAGACAGTGGGGAAGTCGTTACGCCATTCGTGCAGGTCGGAACTTACCCGACAAGGAATTTCGCTACCTTAGGACCGTTATAGTTACGGCCGCCGTTTACCGGGGCTTCAATTCAATGCTTGCACATCTCCTCTTAACCTTCCGGCACCGGGCAGGCGTCAGGCCGTATACGTCGTCTCTCGACTTCGCACAGCCCTGTGTTTTTACTAAACAGTCGCTACCCCCTGGTCTGTGCCACCCGCCTATGGTTGCCCACGGACGGGTCTCGCTTATCCCGAAGTTACACGAGCAATTTGCCTAGTTCCTTCAGCATCGTTCTCTCAAGCGCCTTGGTATTCTCTACCAGTCCACCTGTGTCGGTTTCGGGTACGGTCTATACGCCAGAGCTATTTCCTGGAATGCTCCAAAAGCCTGGTCAATCCAATAAGACCAGACAACATATCGCATTCGTCACTTCTGGCAGGCCCAGTAATATTCAACTGGTTCCCATCGACTACGGCTTTCGCCCTCGCCTTAGGGGCCGGCTCACCCTGCGTGGATTAACCTTGCGCAGGAACCCTTGGACTTTCGGCGACAGTGTTTCTCGCACTGTTTGTCGCTACTCATGTCAGCATTCGCACTTCCGATATCTCCAGAGAGGGTCACCCCGTCTCCTTCGCAGACCTACGGAACGCTCCGCTACCGCGCATATCAAAGATATGCACCCACAGCTTCGGCACGTGGCTTGAGCCCCGTTACATTTTCGGCGCAGGGTTTCTATTAGACCAGTGAGCTATTACGCTTTCTTTAAAGGATGGCTGCTTCTAAGCCAACCTCCTGGTTGTTTTGGAATCCCCACATCCTTTCCCACTTAGCCACGATTTGGGGGCCTTAGCTGGTGGTCTGGGCTGTTTCCCTCTCGACAATGGACCTTAGCACCCACTGTCTGTCTGCCACGCTCATACTCCTCGGTATTCGGAGTTTGGTTAGGTTTGGTAAGACTTTGGGTCCCCCTAGCCCATCCAGTGCTCTACCCCCGAGGGCAATACGTGACGATCTACCTCAATAGATTTCGCGGAGAACCAGCTATCTCCGAGTTTGATTGGCCTTTCACCCCTAGCCACAGCTCATCCCCGACTTTTTCAACAGGCGTGGGTTCGGCCCTCCAGTGCGTGTTACCGCACCTTCAGCCTGGCCATGGCTAGATCACTCGGTTTCGGGTCTTCTGCCAGCAACTCATGCGCCCTATTCAGACTCGCTTTCGCTACGCCTACACCT
>NZ_JBBCQM010000029.1:0-5474 GCF_037150015.1 Asaia sp. VD9
CGCGGAACCCATCAGGGCCAGCAGTCCAAAACCGACTGCGCAAACAGGCCGGACAGAAGACTGCTCCTGATCAACGTCAGTGTGTCATTTTTCTCTTGCAACACGGGAGCCATCCACAGAGGACACACGCCACCCCGAAAGCCATGCCGCAGCCCGACGCTTGCGCGTCTGGCTGAAGGAGCATGACGCATGAGCGTTCGTAAGTTCCTCGATCTGAGCACGGGGCATCTCTCGCCGCGCGACCGCGAGCAGCTGACTGGATTGCTGACCGAACAACCGCCCTACGCATCAAGCAGCTCGATGACGGGGGAAAGGGGATGGCTGATCTACGTATCGACCGATCCGGATCCTGCGCATTGGAGCGAGATCCCAGCGCTCGTCGCAATCCTTGCTCGGGCGCGCGAGCTGGACTGCGATTACGTCCTGCTCGATGCGGATGGCCCGTTCGATGAAACCCTTCCACTCTTCGACGAGGACTGACCACAATGCCAAACTACTACACCAAATTCTCCACGCTGCTGCCGCTACAGAACGCAGACGCTGTCAGTCAGGCTCTCACCTTGCTCGAAACGATGCGTGCAGAGGGCGAGGGCGGGCCTTTTGAATCAGACTTCCTCGGCTTTGAAGCCGAGGCGAACGAGCCTCCCGATAACGAATTGCAGCATCTGTGGATTCATCATGATGAAAGCGGATCGGTCGAGGACGTGCTGACCTTCGTGTACGCCTGCTGCGAGAAGAAGCTTACTTTGCCGGTCCGCTGGAGCCTTATCTGGGCTGGTGATTGCAGCAAGCCATGCCTTGATGCGTATTGCGGTGGTGCGATCGTGCTCGACTTGGCGACGGGCACAGAGATCGCCTCGCTCAGCCTCACGAATTGGGCGTACCAGATTGAGCAATCGAGCCATCAGGTGTTCGATGTCGATCGTGAGGCTGCCGCTCAGGCGCATGACTACGTCATGCAAAAGCTTGATGGCGAGGCCACACCCGAGACGCCCGCCATGCTCCCCATCCGCACCGCTCTCGCGTCGGTATCGCTTGGGCAAACCGTCACGATCAGTGGCGTGAGCCCCGATTGATCCTCCCCAATGCCGTCCGCCCCGAGAGGCCAGTGGACCGCTGAGAAGGGGCCGAAGAAAACGAGAAAAGAGGAGAGGGACCGCTCTCATGGTGCGCACAGCCCTACAAGGGGTTGTCGCAAGCTCCCGACGCGCCGTGCCGGCGCATCGCCCTTTCCGGGCTGCACGCGCCATGAGCTGCGGATCGGGTCAAGGGGAGAAAAGACAGACAGTCAGCTCCGTCCTGACCACCCCGGCGGTCCATGAGATGTGGCTCGCCAGGTGTTCCGATCCATCCCGAAAAGGAACCCGTCATGACGAAAGAAAACAATCAGGCCCTGATCGCCAACACGCGCGAACTCGCCGCCATGTTCCTCTATGTCACGGCTTTCGTGATGCTGGTCCTGACCTGCACATGCGGCCCGAGCCTCTTGGCCGGGGATGATACCAGGCCTGTTCACCACACCACGCTTCTCGCGCGGCGCTGATCCGACAATGCCGGACGCACACCCCCACTCCCTGATTTCGGTCATCGAGGAGGCACTCGGCTACGAAGCCGAGGCCTTCGAAGAGGATCATCCCGTAGAGGGCGCCGACCTCGTCGAGTGGTTCGCCCAGTGGCGCTTGCGCGCCCAGGCGGCTGTCGCCGCCGCAATCGGGAATAAGACTTCACTCTGAAACGCCGTGCCATACGGTGAAAGGATCTCGCCATGCGGACCGCTCTCCATGCTGCCAAAGGTTATGCCCCCTCCGCCGACATGAAAGCCGCAGCGCTTTGCGCGTATTTCGGAAATCCCCGTCGAACCCTGGCGGAAGCTGCCTTCCTCAGGGACGCCTCTGAAGAGGACGTTCTTCTCGCATCACGTAGCGCCAGCTGGCGCCGTGAAGCCACTTACGCCCAGCGTTCAGCCCGACGCCTTCTTCTGGAAGGTGAGGATTGATGCGCTCGGACGCACATCCTCTTCATCCAGGCAAAGCGTCTCCCAGGCCGCGATCAATCGTTTGCATGTCTGCCAGGCACGATAGCGGGCGCTGAACGCGGCCCGGTGATCCTGCGGATCTCCGGTCTGCTCAGCACGCCACGTCATATCATGCACACGCGTGATGTTTCGCTGCATGGTGACGCGAGCGGGAGCAAACCAGATTTCGCGTTTGCTCGCTGCTTCGCCTGCAGCGGCGGGCAAGACGATCTGGCGACGCATCTTCATACCGATCGCGTTGCCCTGCTCACGCAAGGCGTTCAGATCGGGTGCCGGCAGTCCATAATGCAGGCATTCATCGGCCATGCTGGTATCTGCGGGGAGCTGCGCCAGCAGGTGATCAAAGGTGGGCGCAGCACAGCGTTCGGTCGGAAACCGAAGAAGCCTTGCACACGCCTGAATCATGGGTTCTCCTCGCATGAGGAAAGATAAGCGCGGCTCCGGGAACAAAGTAAAGGGATATCAGTATGTTGCGCGATTTTTTCCGTGCTTGCGCAGTCTTCGCGACCTTGGCCATGTCCCTGACCACGGCTCACGCCCAGACCCATCCTTGCGATGACCTTTCTGTCGGCCACACGCCGCCGGCATTTCTTGCGCTGTCAGTCCGGCGAAATACAGCGATCGTCTGTCGCCAGGTCTATATCGCGATGCAGTCACTGGACGCGCGTATTCCTCTCTGGTCGGCCGAGCACCTCACAGACGAGGCGCTCGACAGTGCGGAAAGCCTTGGACGCGTCACGAAATTCTTCCATCCGGAAGCAGGACTGCCTTATGGCCAACGTGCAGAGCTTGCGGATTACCGTGGCTCTGGCCTCGATCGCGGCCATCTCACCCCGAGCGGCGACGCGCCTGATCAGCTCTCCCAGGAGGAGACCTTCTCTCTCGCCAATGTCGTGCCCGAAACACCGGCCCTGAACGAAGGGGTCTGGACCGGGATCGAGATGGCAGTGGCCGACTGGGCGCACAGGGTCGGCGAGCTCTACGTCGTGACTGGTCCCGTGCTTCAGACAAATGGGCCGACGATCGGCTGGGACCGCATTCCGGTTCCCGTTGCGATCTGGAAGGCGGTCTACGATCCCGTTCACGAACAAGGCGGCGCGTGGCTGTGCCGCAATGACGATGCGCCTGTCTGCGAGACGCTGGGTTTCGCGGCGCTCGAACAACGGATCGGTATTGACCCGTTCCCGAGCTTGTCCCTGCAGATTCATAATGCTGATCCCGAGCTTCCTCAGCCGGAAATCAGCCCTTACACCCCGCGCTCACGTTCAACCGGTGCAGAGCGACGCGCCCTTATCGATCCAATCCTGCGCGGCTTCTCCCGGCGCTTCTGATCAGTTGCCGATAAGCGCATATCCGCGCTTCTTTCGATACCGGATCATGCGCGTCAGCGCGTTCGCGGCCTCTCCCTCATCCTGATAGAGATCGACGCGCGTGCTACCTGCCGTGCCGATACGGCCCCATTGCCGCAGCAATGTCGCGCCGCCGAACAGATCGCGGTGGATGCTCAGACGATAATATCGCCACTCATTCCTGTCCGGTCTGATACGGCGCAATAGCGCCTCGACCGGGAAGAGGGACATCTGCTGTCCCACCTCGCTGTCAGCTTTGCGCGATCTGCGTCGGGAAATAGCCATCTCGCGATGCTGCCACAAAACCCTCACCTATTTCCATCACGACCTCGCGTGACGACTGCGCAGCAGCACGACCGCGACAGGAGAAAACGCATGCATTCTTCCTGCCTCACAGCCGTCAGGCTCAAATTCCTATGCTCCGGCTATCAAAGCGCCCTGCCGATCGAACTCTTCACCGCACCGAACGCGCCCGAGCTTGTGGGCGTGTCCATTGCTCATGACGACACGATGGGCGATCTGCGCGAACGGTTGGGTAATGAGATCCTCCTGCGCATCGACTGGGATCTCTGGGCGGATCGTGGTGATTCCACCAATGCGCGTGTCAATGCGGTGCTTGCGCTGCTGGAAGCGCCCATTGCCTCCGTTTTTCCAGGCGACTTCGCCGATATCGCCGATCCGTCGGCACCTCCTCCTCCTGTCGAGCCCTATCTGGAATCTGCTCCTGATGGGTCAGGCGTCTTCCATGTCGCTGATAATATCAGCGGCGACATGCTCGCCGGTCCTTTCGCAACCAAGGAACAGGCGAAACAGGCCCTCGACGCTCTCCTCGTGATCCATCCCAGCCCGGAATGGTTCAAGCGCTGGTATGACCTCGAGCTGGAGTATGCGGGTCAGGACGTGATCCGCGCATAATGTGCCACGCCTTTACTTCTCACTGAACAGCGATCACGGCACTATGGATCCGGGTCACAGAAACCAACCTGTTCCCAGTGAGGGCGCTGAACATGATCGACACTAAGTATCGCACTGCCTACGCGGAGACATGCGAGCTCTACGACAGACTGGCGCCACAGATGGGCGGGAAGGATTACGGCTACGAGATCCTGTATGGACCAGAGGTCGTGACACCCTCGCTCTTCATTCTTGGGTACCAGCCGGGATGTACCGAGAAGGATAAGACCATGTCCGAGGAGAAGAAGCGCCCAATAACTCCTCCTTCCGATCTGGCCTATGCGAAAGAGGTGTGGCCGTTAGCCAGAGCTTTGCGGAGCATTTGGCCAGCCGATCGTATGACCGACATGATGGGCGGCAATATCAATTTCTTCCGCGCTGCCACTGTCAACGAATGGACAACAATCCCACTTTCTGTCCGTCGTGAGCTGCAAGCGCACTCTCTCAGAACAATCCAGAAATTGGTCGAAGCTTATGCGCCCAGGCGCATTCTTGTCATCGGGCTCGATACCCTCAAGAGAATACCAGGGCACATCATCGACAAGGGTCATGTCTCTTCAATAGATCCGTCACGTCATAATCCGATCGCCCAGGAGGCTACGTTGTGGGGAATGCCGGCTCTTGCTGTGACCCATCTGAGCGGGGCTCGTCTCAAAGCCGGGGACAGGCAGAATATCTATAATTATGCGCGTGCCTGGTCAGGTATCTGATCCATATCGTGCTTCGCTTTTTCTTACGATGCCCGTTGAAGAACACGGGCGTCTCCCCTTCGGGGCCACGTGACACGGGCTCCGCCCCAAGCCCCTATGGCCATTCGGCGTATCCCGTTGACGCATTCATCAGGGCGATGCTTGAGCCGAACCAATCACAATACGCCATGCCATAGGCCTCGATAGCTTCAAGACGGCTTCCACCCCATCTTCCTCCGCTCCCGTTGGTCGCTTCGTGCAGACGGGTCCCCTGAGAACCCATCTTGACCCCATCTCCGTCCACAGCGGTCCTGAAAGTGTCGGGACATGGCGTAATCGCGACGAGAGGGGATGCCATACGTGTATGATGACCCCAGTCACGGAAATGATGGAGGACAGCATGTGTGCTACCCACAATGATGATCTGAAATATGTCGGCCTGGATGT
>NZ_JBBCQM010000030.1:0-5426 GCF_037150015.1 Asaia sp. VD9
GACGAGATTGACAGCCTCTCCCCTTTGGCAGCCGCCGGGAGAAGGCCTTTATGACTGGAGCTTCGTCCGCCCATGATGGCAAACCTATCGGCAATGAAAGAAAGACGCGTCGTCGTCACCGGTACCCCAACCATGTGCGGTTGCTCTATTCAAAGTCGGGAACAGGAATCAGCTCGGTCAGTGCGGAAGACCTTTTGCACGCAAGTCTGCGCATGAGACCGGATCGGATCTTGCCGGCGGAGCTTCGCGACGACGCCGCATGGACATATCTCAATGAGGTCGTATCGGGGCATCCCGGTTCGATTTCTACCATTCATGGCGCAAATCCGGTTCAGGCGTTCAAGAAGCTCTTCTCGCTTATCAAGGGCTCGCCCCAGGGGGCGGCGCTAGAAGACAAAACTCTTGTGGACATGCTCTCCGCCGCGATTGACGTAATCGTGCCCTTCGAGACGACAGGCGAGATCTATTCCATCGGCGAAGTGTGGCTGGCAGCGGATGCGCGCCGTAGAGGCGAGACAGCAGCAGATCTTCTGACGAAATACTGAAAGGAAGCGCACGATGGCGTCAGAAAACAAGTCGATCGTCTTGATCGCCCGGATTATCCTCGGAATTCTGATGGTATTTGTGTCTTGGACCGTTGTCGCGTCTTTTGTTTTTCTGAAGGGAACGGGTTTATCGGGCTCGTTCGAGCATCCTTTCTATCAATGGTGGCTCTATTTTCTGTATGGCCGGGATAATCCGATCGTAGTGCAATGGCTCAAGATCGGCGCGGGGGCAGGCGGTGTTGTGGTTGCGCTGGTAATGCTGGCGGTGATCTTCCGGCGTGGTGCAATCGGCCCTTCTCTGCGCCCGTCCATATTCAGTCGAAGGCAACGGCCTATCCGTGGCGTGACAGAGAATCATGGCTATGCGGACTGGATGACAATGAAGCAGGCCAGGCAGCTCTTTCCACGTCCTTCCGCTGAATATGGAGGTGTCGTTGTAGGCGAAGCCTATCGCGTGGACGAAGACCGGCATGCAAGGGTGCCCTTTCATCCTAAAGAGCCGAAAACATGGGGACAGGGCGGCCGTGCGCCATTGCTCATAGATCCCTGTGAGACAGGATCGACCCACAGTCTGGTTTTTGCCGGACCGGGATCGTTCAAGTCCACGTCGGCCGTCACCACGCTGACCACATGGACGGGCTCTGCCGTGGTGCTTGATCCGAGTACAGAATTGGGGCCGATGCTTCGACCGTTCCGCGAAACGCTGGGTCATCAGGTCTACGAGCTGCGGCTCGGTGGAGATGTTGGCTTTAATGTCTTGGACTGGATCGACATTCGTTCGCCCGAAGCAATCACGAATATACAGGACGTGGTGTCATGGATATGCCGGGAGAGTGGTGCCAAAAAAGACGCCAATAACGAGTTTTTTGACCGGCAGGGCCGCAATCTCGTGACGTGTTTATTGGCGCACATGATGTTTGATCCGGACCTTCCAGCCGAGGAAAAGACCTTGCGGACGCTGAGAAGCGGGGTCTGCACGCCGCAAGAAGAAATGCGGAATCTGCTGAACACGATCCATGCGAGCAGTCCGTGCGCCTATGCGAGCCAGACGGCCGGCGCGCTCAAGGGACTGGTCGATGAGACGTTTTCCGGGGTGTATGGCAATGCCGATGACAAGACAGCCTGGCTCAGTAATCCTGCGTTTGCGGACCTGGTGTCCGGAGACAGTTTTCGCTCGTCAGATCTGGTCGATGGCAAGATGGATGTTTTCGTACAGTTGCCATTGCGGGCTTTGGAAAACACACCCGAAATTGGTCGCACGATTATAGGGGCGTTACTGAATGCCGTTTATGAAGCTGATGGCAATATTCGGAATCGTGTCCTCTTCCTTCTGGACGAAGTCGCACGTCTCGGTCCTATGCGGATCATGGCAACAGCACGGGATGCCGGGCGCAAATACGGTATTACCCTGAGATTGCTCTATCAGTCGGTCGGACAACTCGAAGAACAATGGGGCCGTGAGGGAAAGCGAGCATGGTACGAGGCGGCCGCACATCGGACATATGTTGCGATCTCCGATCTCGATACCGCGAAAGAGCTGGAAGAAACCTTCGGTCAGTATGGTGTCATGGCGACATCCGTGGGCAGCAATACCGGCACGTCGGGGAAAGGCTGGGAAGCGAGCAACCGTTCGCGCGGGGCGAACACGAGCTATCACGAAATCAGCCGTCCGCTGATCCGACGGGAAGAACTGCTGAACGATGTCCGGGTAGATGAAGCGTTTGTGGTGGTGCGTGGTGGTCGTCCGTTGCGTTGCGGGATGCCTATCTATTTTCGACGGCCTGAAATCAGAGAAAAAATAGCGGCCAATCGGTTCAATAAGATCTCGGCCTGAGTGTCAGGGGGACATGAGCAATGTCGGAAACGAACAATGAGAAGCGTCGGGATAAGGCGCGTCAGCAGGGAAGCCAGAAGACGGCCGGTATTGCCGAGGCGCAGAAAGCGGCATCGCGTGAGAATGTCGCTGATCGCTACTGGAAGCAAACAAGCGAAAAGGGACAGACCCCTGGACAGCGGGCGGAGAGCAACAAGCCACGTGCAAAGCCCAAAAGCAGTCCGTAACTAGGAGGCTGACATGCCTGAAGCGGGCTGGCTGTACGTTCTCGAAATTCCGGCATTACCTGGGGTAGTGAAGATCGGGCGCACGTCCAGAGATCCGACGTTACGATGCCGCGGGGTGGGCGGCGCGGATTGCCCCTTTGAGCTGGTTGTCGCGTGGAAGAAACCTGTGCCTGATGCGCAAGCGGCCGAAAAGCAGGCGCATCGGATGCTGGTTGCCAAGCGGCTGCGACGTGCAGACCGGGTGCTTGGTCATGTGGCTTTTGCCCGGTCCCGCGAGTTTTATCGGGCGAATGTCCAGGACGTCACGTCGGTCCTTGAGGTCATTGTTGCTTCTCGCGTGCGCGCGCGATCTTTGCTGCTGGCGGCAGCTCGCCCAGGTCGGTGTCAGCCCTTTCGATCAGGATGGAAAGGGCGACGCAAACTGGCAAGGCATTATCGGCCGACTGGCCGGGCGGCCGGGTTTAATGCGCTCATGGTTCCTATGATGCTTCTTGCTGTCATTATGGCGGTGCGTCCGGATGTGAACTGGCTACCGTGGCCTATAGCGGCTTCGCTCGAATGGCTGGAATCGCTGAGTATGATGCTTTGGTAAAGACAGTGATGGGCGATCAAAAAAAGCCATACAGTAACAGTAGGGCTGTTGATCGGCGGCTTAGGAAGATAAGCGAGGTGTCTGATCTGAGCAGCAAAATTGAGAAAATCGACGGTCATGATCTCCGTTTGCTTGATAGGATACCTTGACTTGTATCCATATATCTGAAAAGCCAGATATATGGATACAAACTCTGCCATTGCCGCACTTAACGCCCTGTCACAGTCCACGCGGCTGGATATCTTCCGCCTGCTTGTGCGCCATGAGCCGGACGGGCTGCCCGCCGGGGACGTCGCACGCCATCTTGATATGCCGCAGAACACGATCTCGGCCCACCTCGCCACCCTAGCCCGCGCCGGCCTGCTGACCTCGCAACGCCATAGCCGGCTGATCGTCTATCGCGCCTGTCTTTCTCGCCTGCACGACCTGATGCTCTTCCTCGTCAGAGACTGCTGTGCAGGCAGCCCCGAACTCTGTACGCCCCTGATCGCGACCCTGTCCTCCTGCTGTCCGTCCCCGGAATCCTGCTCATGACCATCACGATCTATCACAACCCAGCCTGCGGCACGTCGCGCAACGTGCTGGCACTGATCCGCAACAGCGGTGAGGAACCTCGCATTATTGAGTATCTGAAAACGCCTCCCAGCCGTGAGGAACTGGTCGATCTGATTGCCCGTATGGGCGTTCCGGTGCGCTCGGTCCTGCGGGAAAAGGGCACGCCCTTTCACGAACTCGGCCTCGATAATCCGGCCCTGAGCGATGACGCGCTGATCGATGCCATGATCGCACACCCAATCCTGATGAACCGGCCGATCGTCGTCACCCCGCTGGGTGCGGCACTCTGCCGTCCGTCCGAGGCGGTTCTGGACATCCTGCCCAACCCGCAGAGAGGCGCTTTCGTCAAAGAGGACGGCGAGAAGATCGTCGATGAATCCGGAAAGCGGATCGTCTGATGCTGGCGCTTCTGATTTTCGTTGTCACGCTGGTTTTTGTCATCTGGCAGCCTCGGGGGCTGGGCATCGGCTGGAGCGCAATGGCAGGTGCCGCCGTGGCCCTGGTGGCTGGAGTAATTCACTGGCACGACATTCCTGTCGTCTGGCACATCGTCTGGGACGCGACCTTCACCTTTATCGCGCTGATCGTCATCTCGCTGTTGCTGGACGAGGCCGGGTTCTTCCATTGGGCCGCCCTGCACGTGGTGCGCTGGGGCAAAGGGCGAGGCCGGACGCTATTCCCGCTGATCGTGGTCTTGGGAGCAGCCATTGCGGCTGTGTTCGCCAATGACGGCGCGGCCCTGCTGCTGACGCCCATCGTCATCGCCATCCTCACGCAGCTTCGCCTCAGTCCTGCTGCGGCGCTGGCCTTTATTATCGCCACTGGCTTCGTCGCGGATACCACCAGCCTGCCGCTTGTCATCTCCAATCTGGTGAACATCGTCAGCGCCAATTTCTTTGGTATTGCGTTCGATCGCTATGCTGCGGTCATGGTGCCGGTCGATCTGGTCGCACTTGGTGCAACGCTGGCGGTCCTGTGGCTGTGGTATCGGCGGCAGGTGCCTGCGACCTATCCCGTCGCCGAACTGCCCGCACCTGCCACGGCCATTCGTGACCCTCATGTATTCCGGGCGGCATTTCCACTGCTGGCCCTGGTTCTGGCGGCCTATTTCCTGACGGCGCCGTTTCATATCCCGGTCTGTGTCGTGGCCTGCCTGGCCGCCGGAATCCTGTTGCTCGTCGCCGGATATGGTCGGGTCATCCCTGTTCGCAAGGTGCTGCGGGGCGCCCCGTGGCAGATCGTGATCTTCTCCCTGGGCATGTATCTGGTGGTCTACGGGCTGCGCAATGCTGGGCTGACTGACTACCTTGCGACCGCACTGGTCTGGCTCGGTCATCAAGGGACGTTCACGGCCACCATCGGCACCGGCTTTCTAGCGGCTGTTCTGTCGTCCATCATGAACAATATGCCGAGTGTGCTGGTCGGGGCGCTGGCGATCCAACAGGCTCACGACATCACGCCACTGACACGCGACCTGATGATCTATGCCAACGTCATCGGCTGCGACCTCGGGCCGAAATTCACGCCGATTGGTAGTCTCGCAACACTGCTGTGGCTGCATGAGCTCTTCCTGCGTCAGAGCATAATCGGTCAGAAGCCGCTGAAGTCCCTCTGCTTCTTCGATCGCGTTCAGATCGGCGCGCTGCAAATTCTCGACAAGGGCGGCGGCCATG
>NZ_JBBCQM010000031.1:0-4704 GCF_037150015.1 Asaia sp. VD9
ATGAAAACCCCCGCGGTTATTTCGGAACACGGTTTGGAGACGGGACGCACCGACCGATGCCGTGCCGTCCCGAAACCGACGGATTGTGAACCGGTCATCACAACCGGCCAGGGCAAGGTCGAACCGCCAGAAAGTCAGTCAGGGCAATGGTTTTGCAAGTCGGGCTTCCGCTCACCCATAGCCCTGACATTGCCCTGCCATGACTTCCTGGGCGGCTCAGACCGACACCTGTCCCGGCCCTGTGATGGCCTGCGTCACATCACTTCGGGAGAAACCATGAAACGCGTCATCGCCTGCCTCTTGCTGTCTGCGGCCTCAGCGCCGCTTGCTCAGGCTCAGGATATGGAGGCTTTCCGCCGCAACATGGTCAATGCGGCCAATGCCCTTGGTCAGGGGCACGTCGCGCAGCCTCCAACCTCTCCTGCGACACAGGATAATGGCGGCGTCGCGCTGACGCAGAAGCTCACCTATCAGAGGATGAGCAATGCAATCGGTCAGGCCTCCATACTCGGATTGTCGCTCGGCATGTCCGCCCCCGAGGCCACCAACGTGCTGCGCCAGTACTGCCAGACAGAACCGAGCATCCGGACCGAGACGTTGCGAACGTCGCATAAGGGCGTGGATATCGAGAGCCAGCCCTATCCGGCATCGCTGGCCTGCCAGCGCGAGAGCGACAGGATCGATGTCACCCTCGCCCCACCGGTCATGGGCGGCGTGGTGACCCGCATCGAGCGCAGTGTCTCCTACCCGCCTCTCAATGCACCGGGATACGATGCCCTCAAGACCGAGCTCACCGCGCACTACACGGCGCATCTGCCGCCGCTATCGGGTGAGAGTGCTGCGACCGCGCTCTACGCTCTCAAAAACGGCAGTGTCGTCGAGAAAGCGAATGGCACCGGGATTGATCCTTCGCCCTCGTCAGACCCGCGCGCTGCCACGACACAGGCCTGGCTGCGCATCGCTGTCAGCGTCGTCCCACAAAACCCGTCCGCCGTGCGCAGCCTGAGTATCACGACCGAGGATATCGGTGCCGAACAGGCCATCACAGCCGAGATCATCCGGCAGCTCAATGCAGCCATTGACGCCAAACTCGCGCATGCCACCGCAAAGCCCGCCCTGTGAGGACAGACTGATGAACCATCCCTCCTCCGTGCCCAACGCTGGCAATACCTATGACGCTCCCGCAGCCCAAGCACCCACTGATTTACAGCTAGGCTTTGCAAATCGCGGCACAATTATCCGCGTTCCCGACACGCAGCCGGGGCTTCTTGTGTCTGACGGGAAACAATACGAGTTCACGCTCTCCGGAATCTGGCAGGGAGCGGCAGCCCCGGCCCTGAACCAGAAAGTCAGCTTTACCCTGACACCGGAAGGACGCATCGCGTCCATCCATGTTCTGGGGCGCGATGTCCTGGCCAATGAAACGCTGAGCGCATTCGGTCAGACCTTGCGTAGCAATGGTGGCTCAGTGGGAGCTGTGATGCTCCCCTACCTGCGTCAACAGAAAGACCGCATGACCCTGCCCGGCATGGTCATGTCAGGGGCTGTTCTGCTCGGGTTCTACGTTCTGCCGGGATGGACGCTCGACGCAGGCAATACCATGCTGGGCATGAGGCTCGATTACACGCTGAACCAGCTGCTCGGCGTGCAGACGGGAGGTGCAGGCATCACGGTGCAGTTCGGCTTCTGGCGCCTGCTCGGCGGTGCCATCACGCTCCTGCCCTGGGTGACACCATGGCTGGGTTTTGCCCGGGCGAGGCTGCTCAATACCCTGCCGCTGCTCCTGCTACTCGCCCTGCCTCTGGTCGTGCATGCGAGGCTGCATCATCTCGCAGCCGAGGCAGCCCAGAGCACGGGTCAGCTGCTTGGCGGTTTCGGCGGTAATGCCGCCATGCAACATGATTTGCAGGCCATGGTGCAGAAGCAGGCGACCGCGCTGATTGATGCCACCTCATGGAACAGCGGCTACTGGCTTGCACTTGTCGCCGCCTGCGGGCTGGCAGGTCTCACGCTGGTGCAAAGGCCCCGTCACTGAGGCAACACACCACTCCAGCGTCAGGCTCAGGCTCAGGCGCTGGATGATTGCCCAGCCCGCTGCGGTCCAGCCTCGCCCTGCAGCGCTCGATGCACAGTAGCGCGCCCGACATTCATGACGGACGCGATGTCACGGATGGACAGACCCTGTGCCGCCAATGCCCTCACGTGCCGGGTCTGCGCCGGTGTCAGCGCACGGGGCCGTCCGATGCGACGCCCTGCCGCCCGCGCTGCCGCAATCCCCGCCCGGGTACGTTCGCGAATGAGCTCGCGTTCGAACTCGGCTATTGCCATCAGGATGGTGAGGAACAGGCGTCCATTGGCCGTGCCTGTTTCGATGCCCAGCGAGAGAATACGCACTCTGACGTTGCGCTCATCCAGCGCGGAGACGAGCTGCAGCATATCGATTGCATCGCGCCCGAGCCTGTCGAGACGCACCACCACTAGACTGTCGTCAGGCTGGAGCCGGTCCAGCAGCGAGGCGAGGACGGGACGCTCCCTGGCAGGCACGGCACCTGACACGGTTTCGACGAAAATCATGTCCAGCTTCTCGGCTTCGAGGGCGGGAAGCTGGGCGTCGACACTCTGCATATCGGTCGACACACGGGCATATCCATAGCGCGCCATGACTGCGTTCTCCTTCTTGAGACGACAGATAGCGGCGTTCTTATGTCACAGTCAACGTGTTTGGACTCCAAACCATATTTGGACTCCCAACATACTTATATGGACTCCTTATTTCATACTAAGCACACTAAACCACGTAAAAACCCCGGCTTTTTTCCAGAAAACCGTCCGGGTACCTTCCGAAAGCGGCGCATATGAGGCAGTATCGGCATTAATATCCCTGCCCTATTTTCTATCCCTATCGCCTGTCTCTCTTCCTCTCCCTCTTCTCTTCCACCCCCTGCCCTTACCTCTACGGAGACCTCCATGACGCTTGTTGCTTCGCAATGCCGTGCCGCCCGTGCCATGCTGGGTCTCTCGCAGCGTGACCTGGCCAAGATGGCCGAGATGGCGCATCGCACCGTGGCCGATTTCGAGACCAATGCCCGCACACCCCATATCCGCACTCTGCGGGCCATGCGTGAAACGCTGGAAGCCTGCGGGGCGGTGTTCATCCCGGCGGATGCGCAGTTCGGCCCCGGTGTGAGACTGAAGGCCGTCGAGGAACCGAAGACCGCCGCTGCTGCCGCTGCCGATGCTGATACCGCTGAGACTGCGTCACAGGAGACCGGGGCAAGCTAAGGAAAGTTCTCCGGGAGACCGGAGGGGACAGCCCGCAAGAGAACGGTTTCTTCTCAGACGGAAGGCAGAAAATTCCTCTCGTTCTGCATGGGGTTTGTCAGAAGCCGCCTGGTCCATCCGGCATCTGTTCCCGTCCTGTTCTATCATGAGGTCATAGGTTGGCTCCCCTGAGCCAGCAGTGCTTCGTGGCTACCCGTTGGGTGCACGAAGCAGCTGGCAAGGGGGCTGTCGCCCCCGTTGACCCCCTTGATGGAAAGCGCATCCCATGTCTGCCTCGCCCCATGTTCCTGTGCCCGTGACGCATCCTGTCCTCAGCCTGTCCCGCCCTGCCCGCTCGTCCCGCCTGTCGGTTCGTGCCTCGCCTGACGAGCTCGCTGCGTGGGCCGGTACAGCGCGTCTTCTGGGTCATGAGACCACTGCCCTCTGGGTGCGCTCCCTGCTGAAGGAAGCCGCCCTGACCGGTCATGACGGGATGGCGGTGGGCGCCTCGTTATGCAAGTTGCGGGGCGAGCTTGGGCGCATTGGCAACAACCTCAATCAGCTGGCTCATTCGGCCCATTGTGGCGACGCCGTCCGGGCGGGGGATGTTCTGGATGTGCTGGAAAAGACAAAGAACCGTGTCGATGTCCTGCTCAAATCCCTGCGGGTGACGAGGGCAAGGAGGACGTCTCGACCACGCCAGTTGGTCGAACCAGAGACAGGGACAGAGGCGGAAGTATCCCAGCCGATAGCGACCTCGCCCACAACACTGCACTAAGCCTCCTCGAACTCCGGAGGGGGACGCATGATTGTGCAGGAAACCCGCATCCGGACCAGCAGCGGTCATCAGGCCGTTTCACGTCATGTGCTTCGGGGCGCGAGGAATGAGGCCATACGCGTTATCTGCGGCAGTGACTGGTGTCTGGCCGATTGGATGAAGGAAGCAAGACGTGAGGGCATACGCTATGGCCTGCGTCATATCGCCTTCAACCCTGCCGAGCCCATGAGTGACGAGGCTCTCGCGTCTTTTGCCGCCAGGCTCTGCGATGAGTTGCAGGCGGACAGGGAGCGCATGACGCTGGTCGTGCATCAGAAGGATGGCAGCACCCATGGCCATCTGCTTCTGCCCGAATGGCAGGACAATCATGTGCTGAGCTCGCGCTTCTCCTGGCAGCGTCTGGAGAAATGCGCCCGTCTCGAGGAAATTCGTCTGGGGCATCCACTGGTACCGGGTCGGCATGACCGGGCCATTGCCAGAGCCCTGCGTCAGGAAGGAAAGACGCCAGAAGCGGAGCGCGTTGAGGTACTCATAGAAAGACCTGTTACCATTAATGAGCAACTATCAGTCCCAGCATCTCCTGACACATCATCTGCTCCTTCCAATTCAGAACACGCGTCACGACCCCTTCCACGTGCAGCCTACACCTCGCAATCACGTCGTAT
>NZ_JBBCQM010000032.1:0-4209 GCF_037150015.1 Asaia sp. VD9
GCGCAAGGATTCCATCCAGATCCCGACGCATGTCGCGATCTGTCCGAAGGAAATCAGAGGCACCACAGGTCAGGATCAGGTCTTCGCTGCCAGACGCGCGGACCTCGGCAAGGATATCCGTACCCTCGACCGTTTCGGGATCGAGGGAAGCAGTTGATCCATCAGGCAGAATGACGGAACGGACGCCGCCACTGGTATCGTCAGAAACACCTGACAGCACGATGCGTGCTGCCGTTTCTGCATTACAAGCCTCTATCGAGAGGGTCGCCTCATCCATCATGATGAGGCGTTCGACGATTTTTACATCGAAGCGAGGCATGGCGCTTACTCCGTTCCGCTATGCGGGACGCAGTAACCAGCGCTCATAAGCTCGGTCGCCACGGCGAAGGGGTGGTGACGGTCCTTGTATCGCCTGGTCATGATTGACGCGTCGGTACGGTCGAACAAGGAGCAGCGCGAGTTTGTGAGCAACTGAACACGGGCATTGATCATCCGCAGCCAGCCATAATAGCCGAGATGCCCATGAGCATGAGGGGTGAACTCGTCGGGCTCGGCGTCCGTCCAGACAGGAGCGCGATCGCTGAGCTGGAATGGCGCCGCTTTTGCCCCCCACATGCGCACGGGGGGCGTTCCGTCCTCGATCGTCGCATCGAGCATGATCGTGAACAAGAACGCCTCGTCGCGCAGTCCGCCGTCTCGAGCGCAGCGAGCGTACCAGCGCGGCTTGCGCGCGCCTGGAACGATCTCGGCGCAAACGAGAAAGGACAGTTCGCGCGATCGCTGACGAACCAGCTGGCCGAAACTGTTCATCGCGCTCGAAAGGGAGGCTGCGTTCGTAGCGTCTGCCTCATGGGCGAGGTCTGCAAAAATCCCGGGTGTGGGCTCGATCGCATACTGATCGGCTTTTTCAACGCGCGCGGCGGGGGACGCGACCAACTGGAAACGGGTCATCGTGAGTCTCCTGAATACGAAAAAGCCGCCTTGCGGCGGCTTGAGGGAATGGAAAGGATCAGGCTTCGGATCGGGAGGTGAAGACATACTCGGCACCGCCGAACGACTTGCTCCATGGCGTGTCTTCCTGCCTGGCGCAGTCGCTGTGATGGTCGAATGTGCCGGTCTTGAAGCGGCCGGTAATCTCGGACACCTGATCTTCGGAAGGACCGCCACACCAGCGAACGTAAATGCAGCCGTATTCCGACTTGCGAACGCTGAATTTCGTTGTCTTGAACGCAGCCTTTAGAAGTTTGCGGATGTTCTTCGCAGCGAGTGCTCCGTCGCAATCGTCACCCTGTTCCAGATCGGCGTAAGCCGGATCGGCTTTCAGGGCCTCGACCACACGTGCGAACGCCGCCTCTTCCTCGCGTTCCTTCGCGAGCTGCGCAGCCTCGAGATCTGATGCAAGTTTCTCGAGCTCGGCAAGACGCCAAGCTTCGGCGAACCCCGCTTCCTTGGGGTATATTTTCCACTGCGGGCCATGAATGATGCATTCCGGTAGCCGTACTGAACGAGCGCCGATTTCGAAAATGATATCAAAGTGCGCGTTGCCTCCGGTGCCCATGAGGCCACCGATGCGCTTAACGGTTTGCGGCATCTGTTCCCCATGGATCGCAGTGATATAGCCACGCCCTCTGTCGTAGAGGGGTGTTGAAACCATGGTGCCCACTTCGAGGGTATGTGCTGTGTCTGACATCCTGCGTCTCCTTTATTTCTGCTGGATGCCCTCCCGCTGACGCGAACGACTGGCCGGGGCCAGGGCGGCGCGCGCGCCGTTTACGGAGCCACGCGCAGCTTGCGAGCATGGCGACGCCCTGGCGGCGGACTGGCGTTTGTGTCAGCCCCCTTTCTCCTCATTGTCTCGCGGGTCGCGTCGTAATGAGGGAGGGTCGGTGGAAAGAGGACAAAGAAAAGGGCGATGCCTCTGCGCGGAGACATCGCCCTTGAAAATCGTATCCGGATTGACCATCATCGGAGGTGATCGAGGGGTACCTCGGGAAAAGATAGCCCCTCGATCGGTGCGGAAATGCTACTCGAAAAGGCTCTTCAGAGCGGCTGTAACCGCCTGAAGGGCTTTCTTCGTTTTACGAAGAGATTTCGAGAGCCATTTCCTGTCCACCACAATCAAAACGATCACGGAGGACTCTCCTCTGACATTGGGCGCGACACCACGGCCCCGCGGCATCTGACCCGGCTACGAGATATGGGGCCGCGACGGTGCAGAGGTGTGCCCTCTGGATCGTTTCGCCCATGCCCGGCTCGTCAGGCGACCCAAATGTCTGGCTGCGTCAGTATGGAATCTCCCACTCCTCAAGCGGCGGTACCGTTTTCGGAGCCGTAAGATCGCGCCATGCATCGATACCGTGCTCGCGGACATAGTCATGAGCGCTGTCGTCTTCCGGATGGGGAACGCGCAATCCGACATAAAAAGGATTGGGGTACCAGACGTCACGGTCGCTGAGCACCCATGCACAGTCGGTGCGCACCCGTCCTGCCTCAAGGGCGTAGTCGCGATCGGCGAGAGATTCGAAGCTCATCCTGCGTCTCCTCAGGAGGGGTAACGTTCGTTGAAAGAGCGGGCGACTGGCGATCCGGTACGGACCAGCTGCCATGCGGGGTCGGTGCGGCTGGCTCTCAGTGGCAGCGGCTTGTCGTGACGACCGTCCCAGCTCAGACCTTCGCAGGGACCGAGAAGCTTTGCGGCCTGGGCTACGCGATCGCGACCGGGGCAGACACGTTCATTGCCGCCCGTGCTGCGCTGGCAGGGATTTGCGGGCGTGGCGTTGCAGTTGGGACAGGCGAAGCGATAGGCTGGATCACCGTCATCCCATTCGTGGTGGCAACGACGACAGGTGACGCTTTCGGATGTGCAGGACCAGCGAACCGGTGTGCTGAAAGTCGTATTTTTTCTGGAAAACAGATCGTAGTTCATCGACAATCTCCTCTTGATTGCCTCCCGCGCGACGGGGCGTCGGTTTTCGGGTCAAGGGCGACGCGCAAGCGTCGGGCGTAGCCTTCCCTTGATGCGAAAAGCGACGTCCCGTAGCCCTCTCTGCTTTGTTGGTGGGGCACGCGTGTTGAGCGCCCCTACCCTTCAGGCTGGGCCTTAGAACGGGATCTCGTCGTCCAGATCTGAACCGGAATTGCTGGTCTCTTGCGACTGACGCGGCGGCGCGTTACGGGAGGGACGATCATCAAGGCCAAAGCGGCTCTCGTCGCTGTAGCTCTGCGCGTTATCGAGCAGGGTGAGCTCGCCACGAAAGCGGTCGATAACGATTTCCGTGGTGTAGCGGTCCTCGCCGGACTGATCGGTCCATTTGCGGGTCTGAAGCTGTCCCTCGATGTAGACCTTGCGGCCCTTGCGCAGGAAGCGTTCGGCGACATCGGCAAGGCGTTCGTTGAAGATCACGACGCGATGCCACTCGGTGCGCTCCTTGCGCTCGCCCGAGTTACGGTCATTCCAGCTTTCGCTCGTGGCAACCGTCAGATTGACGATCTTCGCGCCAGACTGGGCGTTGCGGACTTCCGGGTCGCGACCGAGATTGCCTACGAGAATGACCTTGTTGACGCTGCCTGACATGAGGGGATCTCCGTGACTGCATGAAGAGAGGATCGTCCCGGCCACCTGGCGCACAGTTACAGAAATTGCTCTGCCTGCTCGGGATCATATTTCTCTCTTGATGCTTCACGGGAACCGGGACGGCGCAGCCGGGGCAATCGCTGCGCTCTTGCGCCGGGATCGGCATCGACCCGCAGCCACGCGCAGCTTGCGAGCATGGCGAGGACGCGATGCCGACCCACCGATTGCGCCGGCTGCGCCGTTCTGGTTTCCCTCTCTCCTCTCTCTCCTGTGTGCAGCGTTCTATGGATGCATTCGAGACGGCGCGACGCGATGCTTAGGTTGGCACCATGATCTCGCGCCAACGCTTACCTGCATGCCACTCTGTGACGCCTTGCAACGCCCAGTTCGACCCTTCGGGGTGGTATTCGCAAGACAATGCGAGGCTCGGAAATTCTTTGCTGATGCGATCACCCAGAAGATAGGTGGGGCCGTCATCAAGGCCGAGCTGGTCAAAGTGCAGCTCCAGCAGACCGCCAGCCGCAACGGCTGGCGCCTCCTCGACCATGAATTGCGCGCGCAGGCGCTCGATATCGGCGGCGCTGCCGATTGCAGTGAAGATATTGTGGCTGCGATTGCCCATCACGCCGCCTCCT
>NZ_JBBCQM010000033.1:0-3941 GCF_037150015.1 Asaia sp. VD9
GCTGGAGAGACCTTGCACGCGATTAAAGAACGAAAGGCGTCGCTGCGCTGCCTTTCGCCCTGCCGCTGGCAGGTCGAACGAAAGGCTGGGGTTTTGAGGGGGCGGATGCAAGGGTAATTTTTGGCGGAATACTGCCGTTTTCTCTTGCCTCTCCCTTATTATATCTTGTATATAATAGAGACACCGGGCGGGAAAACGTGGGGGGATCGTCCCCCTCCCCGTCCGAACATGGGAGGGTAAACCTATGTCACTTCTTTCCGGTCTGATGGGCTTTCTGTTCCGCTCCAAAAAGATGCCACCTCGCCCCAATCCGGCAGACGTTCTTGATCGCGCCATCACCGACACGCAGGCATGGTACAGCCGCCTGTCCGACCGGCTGGATGATACCTCGGAAGATTCCTATGCGACCCGAAACGAGCTGCGTGATCGGATGTATTATGTCCAGCACTTCGAAGATGCGATGAAACAGGCCAAGGCCACCAGTTCCATGACCGTCGATCTCAGCATCAGGTATGGCGTGTATGATGACCCCGAGGACGACGCGATCGCCCGTTATGAAGCCGCATCATGCGGCCTGGAATATGTCCCCGACGAGCAGCGCGAAGAGGCCGAGTATGCGAGTGCCCTATGGGGTATCACCGAGGTACAACAGGCGCTGGAAGCGGCGGGCTTTACCGTCCTCACCGGCTTTCATGCCTACCTGATCGACCCTGAAGAAAGCCAGCGCGCGATGGAAGCCTTCCATGCCGAGATACTGGCCGAGCAAGAGCAGGCAGCCTGCGCCTGAATCCGGGAGAGAGGCCGTCTTGCCGGCCTCTCCACCATTCGCGAGAAAAATTTCATTTTTCTCTTGAACCCTCTTTATTATATCTCGTATATATTAGAGGCGGGCCGGGAGGATAAAACCGTTCGATCCGTCGCACAGGGAGGATAGCCCTATGTCCAAGGAAGACCACGCCGAAAAACAGGTATCGCCTCTTCACAATACCTTGCCGCTGATCCGGCTGGATCGCGACGAATACAGCACGATTTCGGCGATGAAGACAAAGCCGGATCTGATGGCCTACTGGACCCGTAAGGGCCGCGTTCGCGCCTGCGAAGCCGCCGTCCTGCCGGATCTGTGGGTCACGACCATCGGCAGCGACGGCACCGAGATCGAGGGGCTGATGCTGTCATGCCTGTGGGAAGGTCCACGGGACCAGCGCACCAGCTACGATCTGGACTCTGTTTATACCGTCCTGGTCCCCTTCATCGGCTTCGGTCGGGTGGCGGGCTGGATGACAACAGATACCGTTCTTTCCCGTATCGACAGCACGGGGCTGCGTATCGACTGAAACGATTCAAAAAACAAACGGGTTTTTCTTGTGATTTCGTCAGGAGGACCGCAGCATGAATGCCATATCGTCAATAAATGCGGGCCGGAAGCACAGCATGACGCAGACAGATGACAGTCCTGCGAATGGCAAGCGAACCGGACCCGTGGCAGACGCGGTTCTTGCCCTGCGCATCATGGTCGATGCACGGACCGAAGCGAAAATGGTCCTGATGGGTCTCACGAGCTATGTCGATGCCGTGGCCCATCTGGAAGCCAAACTAGCAGAGGAAGCAGAACGCCAGAATATTTCGGCAGATTTTGAAAAACTGGCCGAACATAGTCTCGAAGATGCCCTGCGCGTGGTTGAGTTCGAGCTGGACGAGCTGATGGCCCATCTCATGAGCTTGGCCGTGGCGATGAAAGCAGAGAATGCGCCGGTCGAGCGTATCCGCTCATGGGTGCAAAGCGCGGCCGATTCATACGGGATGGCCTTCCGGATCATGGTCCCCGTATGGCGGCTCAGGTCACTGGTCGATGCCGCCTTGCGGGAACCGCCCCCTGATGACGCTGAGCCAGCCGGGGAAGCTCACCTGGGCGACTAGACCAGCAAGCACGGACGATCGTGGTGAACGTCCGTGTCTCTATTATATCGCGGATATAAAAGGATGAAGCGATGACTGATCGCGTGAGATACGAAGCTCTCGTCCGCCGCTATGAGCGGATGTCTGTTGCCCGGCCGGGATACCCGGTCGGCGCCGATGGCCCCTTTCCCGCACATATCTGCGTGGGGTCGGTCCGCTTGCCCGTCCAGATGGAGGGCGGCCGGCTCTCTCGTTATTATATCCGATATATGTTAAAGGAGAGGATCTGTGCCTTGAAAGAGTTTCGATGTCTGAATCCGCGTCTGCTGTCCCTGTCCTTGATCGCACCCCGCGCCTGACGCTGTTCCGCGTCAAGCCCGCCGTGCGCCGGCAGCTCGAAGAGTATGTAAACGATAACGACACCTCCATGCGCTGCGCCATCCTTCAGGCGCTGAAGACGATCGGCGTGCATGTGGAGCCCGAGGATCTGGTACCCGAACGCAAGCGGCGTCTCAAACCGCATACGGGCGACGACACGGGCGAGCTGGTCGGGCTCTCCGTCAGCCTGCCGGTCTATGTCCGCGTAGCGGCAGAACTTTGGATGCGCGAGCATCCGGGAATGCGCCTCGTGAACATGGTCCTGACCGGACTGAAGGAGATGGGCTTCGAGATTGATGATGAAGACCTGACCGCAAAATGGACCTGGAAACCCTTTGTGGGGTGACGCTCACAGCCCGCCAGCTCAAACCAACAAACCCCGGAAAAGACCCATGACCGCGAAACAGGACAATGAACGGGCGGCGCTGGCACGCCTGATTAAAATTGCAAAGGGTGACACCGGACAATCGCGGCGTGTCGCGGATTTCCTGCTGGCATGGTGGAATGCAGGATCGTGCGGATCGTTTGATCTCACGTCGCTATGGGCGCTCGATAGGGCCATCGTGGAAGATATGACAGTCGTTTTCGGTCTGATTGGTCAGGCCGGCAATTATCCCGATCAGCTCGATCGTGCCCTTGGCCAGGAATTCGCCGCGATCATCGCGCAATGGCGATCGGCCTGTCATCCCACGTCCGCCTTCGCGGTTCCTCTCATGACATGCGCCACCATGAGGGGAACCGCGTCTTTCGTCATGGCGCAGCGAGCAGTGTCCCGTACGTCCCGATGATCCTCTGCACGACTGCTTCGTTGGCCGCCGCCCCGGAGCACGAGTTCAAAAACGCGGCACGCCTTGCTGCCGTTGCACCTGGCTCGTATCCCCAAAAGCCCCATACCTGAATACTGAAAAATTCTCCGACCGGGCCGCTGCAACCTGCACCTGTCGCCGGCATTCCGGCCATGCACAACAAAGCCGCACAGGGCTCCGCATGGGCGGCCGGTGAATACGAAACAGCACCGCCGATCATTGCTGCCCCGATCGCAATAAACAGTCTCTTCATGGCTGTGATTCCCTGTTCGTGGGAACAGAAATTTCGCAGAAAATTACATTTTTCTCAATTAAAACTGCACCAGACCGCCATTTAATCAGGTTTTACAAATCAGATCGCTTCTTCTTGTTCCCTAGATGACCTGTTCTGATGATGCGTGCGGGTTTTTTCGGGGGCTTGATCTCCGCTCTAGTTCGTAAGGCCGCGAGCCAGGTGCGCTGCACCTGTCTCCCGGCCAACTCACCGGAGCCAGCCGCCGCCCTGCGCTGCGCTGCGGTCGCCGTCTGTCTCTACCCATCCGGGTAACGATCGGAAGCCCGGTATGTCCCCCCGGTGCTCGCCCCCCCAAGGGGGGCTGCGCTGGTGCCAGCAGCCTCGCTCCGGTCTAGGGGATCATCCACCCCATCTTCCTGCGCTCCCTTTGGTCGCTCCGTGCAGACGGGTCCCCTGAGATGACCCCTAGACCTGCGCTGCGTTGCCGGCGGATCTGAAGGTGTCGGGACATGGCGTAATCGCGACGAGAGGGGATGCCATACGTGTATGATGACCCCAGTCACGGAAATGATGGAGGACAGCATGTGTGCTACCCACAATGATGATCTGAAATATGTCGGCCTGGA
>NZ_JBBCQM010000034.1:0-3056 GCF_037150015.1 Asaia sp. VD9
GGGGTCAGGACATAGAACGGGCACAGATATACGCTAAGCGTCTCTGCGCGCACTTATGGGTCGACTCTATGCGTCGACGACTCCAGCATTCCAAAGGCATCCATCGGACAGTTGTAGCATCGCCTCTCGTCGCAGAGCCGGCATATCGTCAGCGCCGAGACAGCGTCGTCAGACATCTGCGCAAGTATTGTCTCGGCAATACGTTCCAGCACGAGGCGGTCAGCATTCGAGACATGGCTAAGGATTTCGGATAAAGTCTCGTTTCTTCGTTGCAGGATCGCAGATAGGCGAGTCTCGCCTGCCTCAGTGAGCATCAGCGCTACTGCACGACGGTCCCGTAGCGCTTTGGATCGAACGGCGAACCCGGCTGCAACCAATCGATCGACAAGCCGCACCGTCCCCGCGTGGGACAAGCCTAGCACCCGTCCTAATTCGTCGATCGAAAGACCGGTCGCGTGACCGATGACGACGATCGCCGCGGTGGTTTCGCCACCGCCGGGTATCGTCGGGTCGAATGCCGCCTTCTTAATTCGATCGGTGATGCCCACTGCGAGGGCGCCGAACAGATTGACGAGCCGGTCCGAGAGTACGTTCAAAGGGTTGCCTCATTCATTGACGGCGTATAGTGTATGCGCAGCGCATATATCACGCCTGTCTAAGCATGAAGGCAGGTCATGCGCCATGATGAAAGCGAGGCACCATGTTTTCGACATTACACATAGCTGAAAAGACGACCGGCTCTCGCGGGTCTCTCGCGTTGCTGCGCTGGGCGCTGGTGGTCATCTTTCTCTGGTTCGGTTGCATGAAATTCACGAGCTATGAAGCGATGGGCATCGCGCCATTGATGAAGAACAGTCCGATCATGAGCTGGATTCCGGCCGTTTTTGGGGTGCAGGGTGGAAGCTATTTTATAGGCACCGTCGAGCTCGCGACGGCCGCTGCGCTGATTATCGGTGCTTTCAACAAGACGGCCTCCGCTCTCGGCGCGGCGATGTCATGCCTGACTTATGCCGTGACACTGACGTTTTTCCTGAGCACGCCTGGCGTCGCCGAGCCGACCGCTGGCGGGTTCCCGGCGATTTCGGCCGGAACCGGACAGTTCCTGTTGAAGGACCTGGTGCTTCTTGCGGCATCAGCGTGCCTTCTACTTGCGTCCATACGGACAGCAGACGCGTGACGGCAAACAGGTGATAGGCGACGCTCCGGACCTGCGCTTTTGCCGAACCATACCCGCCTCAGCCCATAACGATCGACAAACCCTGTCGCTTTGATAGGGTGTTCGAAAACATGCTTTCGAGGGTTTGTCGTACATGCTGGTCGGATATATGCGGGTGTCAACGACCGATGACCGCCAAACGGTCGATCTCCAGCGGGACGCGCTCGTCGCAACCGGGGTCGATCATCGGCATCTCCATACCGACAAGGCATCCGGCGCGCGCGACGACCGACCAGGCCTGAAAGCCTGCCTCGACTATCTGAACGCGGGCGACACACTGATCGTGTGGAAGCTCGACCGGCTCGGACGCTCGCTGCCGCACCTGCTGACGATCGTCACCGATCTGAAGGCGCGCGGCATCGCGTTCCGGTCGCTGACCGAGCAGATGGATACGACCACGCCGCACGGCGAATTGCTGTTCTCGCTGTTCGGTGCATTGGCACAATATGAGCGTGCGCTCACGCGCGAACGGGTGATGGCGGGACTGGCTGCTGCCAAACGCCGGGGACGCCAAGGTGGCCGCCCGCCGATGATCGACGCCGAAACGCTCGAGCGGATCACCGCCGCGCTGGATGGCGGGGCCAGCAAGGCGTCCGTCTGCCGGACCTTCAAGGTGCCGCGTTCGACCCTTCTCGGCACGCTTGCCCGGATCGGCTGGACCGCACCGGCCAAGGTCTAAGCCGATGCCGCGTCGCGCCGTCCTGTCGGACGAGCAACGCGCGGCGTTGCTCGCGCTTCCCGACGACGAAACCCTGCTCGTCCAGCACTGGACATTGAGCCGGGACGACTTGGCCATCATCGTCCGCCGGAGGCGACCGCATAACCGGCTGGGTTTCGCGATCCAGCTTTGCGCGCTGCGCTATCCTGGCCGTTTCCTGCGACCCGGTGAACTGATCCCTGATACGCCGCTCGCGTTCGTCGCAGAGCAATTGCAGGTCGGACCCGAGGTGCTGGCCGACTACGCGACGCGCGGCCCGACCCGGTACGAACAGCTCGATGCACTGCGCGATGCATTCGGCTTCATGCCGCTCAGTCGGCCGCTGCGAACGACGTTGCAGGAATGGCTCCTGCCGATCGCGCTGACGACGACCAGCGGGGCTAGGCTGGCGCGCGTGATGCTGGATGAGTGCCGGCGACGGCGCATCATTGTGCCGGGCATCAGTTCGGTCGAGCGGATGGTCGCACAGGCGTTGCTCGATGCCGAACGCCATGTCGCCGAGCATCTGACCCGAGGACTCGATGCTCGACAGCGCCGGCTGCTCGATGCGCTTCTCCTGCCCCACACAGGCACGAACTTGAGCGATCTGGCCTGGGTGCGGCAGTCACCCGGCAAGCCCGGCCGAAAGACATTCGCCGCCATCATCGAGCGACTGACACTGCTTCGGGCCATCGGGATCGATCCGGATATCGCCGTAGGCGTCCATCCCGAGCGCCTCCGACGCCTGTGCCAGGAAGGCGTGCGGCTGACCGCGCAACATGTTCGGACGCTGCAAGCGACGCGGCGTCGCGCCACATTGGTGGCGACCATCCTCGAAACCATCGTTACCCTCACCGACGATGCGGTGCTGATGTTCGATCGCCTGCTTGGGCAGATGTTCCGGCGCGAACAGAACAGCGCGGACACGACACTCAAGCGCAACCGGCGCACCATCAACGGCAAAATCCGGCTGCTTGCCCAACTCGGCGCTGCCTTGCTCGCCGCCAAGATATCAGGTGGCGATATCGGCGCTGCGGTCGAGGCAGCGATCGGATGGAATGATCTCGGCCGCGAGGTCGATGAAGCCCGCAAGCTGATCCGCCCCGATTCGGTCGATCCCGTCGCGGTCGCCGCGACCAATTA
>NZ_JBBCQM010000035.1:0-2251 GCF_037150015.1 Asaia sp. VD9
GGCGACCGCAGCGCAGCGCAGGGCGGCGGCTGGCTCCGGTGAGTTGGCCGGGAGACAGGTGCAGCGCACCTGGCTCGCGGCCTTACGAACTAGAGCGGAGATCAAGCCCCCGAAAAAACCCGCACGCGCATCGCTGATCTTTGAGGGATAAATCCATTCGTCACGAAAGAATTTCATTGACGAATCAATGATACCCCATTTATCAGAAAGAAATCAGCGAGGAATCAGACCGATATGGCGAATATCTTTGAAGACCCCAAAAAGGCAGCCAGAAAGGCACAACTCTTTGAAGCTGGCATTCATGCGTTAGAGAATGACGGATGGCAGGTCGAGAAAATCCCCGGCTTCGGAAAAGGAAGCGTTCGGAAGATTACAAAAGGCAGCCAGGAACGAATCGTATCAATCAGGACGACGCAGGATCAATGGATTGCGTTTCCGAGGAATGATGCCGGTGATGCCTGGGTCACGTTGTCCGATGTGGATGCGATCGTGGCCGTTTCTGTAGATGACAAGGAAAATCCGCGCTTTGCGCAGGTGCATCTTATTGAAGGTGATGAAATGCGCGCGCGCTTCGACCGGGCATATCAGGCTCGGATCAAGGCCGGACATAGTGTACCGAAAAAGCGGAGAGGGATCTGGATTTCACTCTACGATGAAGAAGCCAGCAGCCCCGTTTCGCGTGTGGGAGCTGGTGCTGGAATAGCTCATAAGCCGATCGCGCGCATACCTCTGGCAGAACCTGGTCTTCCTGCCGAACAGGAAAAGAAGGAGGCCGGTCATGCCGGCACCGATTTGCGGCCACTTTCCATAAGCGATGCGAAGAAAAGTCTGTCGATGTTTCTCGGGGTGCCGGAAGAATCCATCGAGATCATCATACGATCCTAGAGACAAGCGTGTTGCAGTGAGGTCGCTCAATGGCATCGCGCGCCGACGCCGCGATGCGCTTCCGTGGAGCGAACCGCGATATTTAGGACACGCTAGAGGATACACTAAAGGGCACGTCACAGGATACGCACGGAGCGCGGTTTCCGTTTATGCTTGACTCCCGCCGTGTATCAGCTTAAAAGCCCACTTAATATGGCCGTCTCCGCTGTTGTGCTGCGCGCAAGCTCAGGACATCAAGGGACGGCCTTCTTTATTTTTAGGCACATGCGTCCGCCTTATACCAAGCCCCACCTCAGTTTTGCCGATCAAGTTGATCTCCTGATAAACCGGGGCTTGGGAGTGACAGACCGGACCAAGGCGATCCATCACCTTCAGCGCATTGGTTACGGGCGTCTGGCACCGTATTGGGAGCCTTTCGAACAGAACGGCCCCGATCCTCGCGATCCGTCCCGCATCATTCGCACCGACCAGTTCCGACCGGGTGCTGAGTTTCGCCACGCAGTCGATCTTTACCTGTTCGACAAGCAGCTCCGTCTTCTGTTCCTAGACGCAATCGAGCGGATTGAGGTGGCATTGCGCGTGGATCTGGCACACACGCTCGGAAAGCGCGATCCGTGGGCACATCTCTCGCCAGCTTTCCTCGACACGCGCCGAGCGAACACACCATTCCACGACGGCACACGCCACCAGAATTGGCTCGACAAGGCCAATCAGTCGATCCGACGTTCGAAGGAAAGCTGGGTAAAGCAGTTTTTCGACACCTACAGCTCGCCCCTGCCGATCTGGATGGCCGTTGAGACTTGGGATTTCGGCACGCTTTCCTGGCTTCTGTTCATGGCGCACCCACGGGACCGCTTCGCGATCGCGTCACGATACGGTCTGCTTCCCGATACGCTGGTGAGCTGGATCAGGTGTCTTGCGTTCGTCCGCAACATCTGTGCCCATCATTCCCGCTTATGGAACTCGCCGATCATCAATCAGCCCAATGTTCCGAAAGAGCAGGAGGCACCCACAGTCGTTCATATCGGAACGGAAGTCGTGCGGCGAACTCGTGTTTATGGTGCGGCAGCCGTGGCAAGCTGTCTCGTCAAGGAGATCAGCGCCGGCACATCATGGAGCCGCCGGATGAAAGCGCATTGGATCGACTTCCCGACAATGCCTCTTGCAAGGGCCAGCCAGGGCGGCTTTACCGCGCCGTGGGACACGCTTGAGATCTGGACCTAGACCCTTCCATTCTTCTGTACTCGCGGCTGGTTCGGTGCTAGAATCTGGTTATGGGCAGGACCGTCATGAAATCCAGACAGTCGAAAAAATCCGCTGCCTTGCATAAGGCGGCCCAGCTCGCGTTGTTCCCGCTTACGGCACG
>NZ_JBBCQM010000036.1:0-1779 GCF_037150015.1 Asaia sp. VD9
GTAATGGCCAATGCTGGGTGGATGGTAATGAACAGCAACCATCCGCCTCACCCAGACGCAATGGGCGGCATTGGTCTGCTTGCCCTCGCGGTCAATCTGGCCTGTGCCCTCATATTATGGACACACCGGAAAGGTGATGCCAACCGCCGTTCCGTATGGATCTGCTCTCGTAATGATGCGATCGGAAATGTTGCCGTTGTGCTGGCAGCTCTGGGCGTGTTTGGCACTCGTTCTGCGTGGCCGGATATTGCGGTAGCTGCCATCCTTGCGATGCTTGGTATTAGTGGAGGTGTGCAGATTATGCGACAATCGAGAGTAGAACTAACAGATAACAAATCAGATATATCACGACATATCAATGTATAAATCATATAATACTCTAGAATATATTAAGCAGGCAAGGAGACGCACACGCTATAATGCGGCATTCATTCTCCTGATTTTTCCCCTGCTCTGTGGCTGCACAAATAGTGGTCACTCACATATTTCGCCGGAATCAGATGTCCAGAAATTTTCCAGCCGTCAATTTACGGATGCCGGATTGCAAGAATTCATTACAAAAGTTCTCGGACCAAACGTATCGAGTCAGGAAAACGCATGGGGCATCACTCGCCTGACGCTTGCTACCTTGTATTTTCATCCCGATATCCTTGTAGCTAAAGCTGAACTGGAAACGGCTCGCGCTGGAATCAAGACAGCCGGTCAACTGCCCAATCCCAGTTTCACGGTGCTGGGTGGCCCATCGGCTCATTACGTCGGCTACGGCGCGTCAATACTGATCGAATTTTTCGGCAGGCGTTATCACCGTATCAAAGAAGCCAGATATCGGGCTGCCGTCGCGCAATGGGAAGTCATCAATACTGCATGGAAACTACGCAGCGACACGCGGTCTGCTCTTCTCGGCGTCTGGGCTGTATCCGGGCGCCTCAAGCTTGTGGAAGAGACTGCGGCAGCTAAACGCGAACTCTTTACCCTGGAACAGGCACGTTTTGATCAGGGGCGAGCATCCGCTCTCGAAATATCGCAGGTACGGACGGAAATGATCCATGCCGAGTTGTCTGTCAGTGATCTGCGGCGCGAGTATGCCGTCCGTAAGGCAGCTCTGGCAGGAGCAATCGGGGTTCCTGCCGAAGCACTTGATTCCATTGCTCTTGATACAAAAGCATTTGATGTCTGTCCCGACCTCATGGAATACCGCGATTCACAGGACATGAGATACCAAGCCGTAATGCAACGCGCGGATCTGCGGGAACTTCTTGCGTCTTATGACGCCGCCCGACAGGCTCTACGGGTCGAAGTTTCCCGACGCTATCCCGATGTCACCATCAGTCCCTCCTATAACTGGGATTTTTCAAATCGCTTTGAGGTAAATCCCTCTCTGCAAATTCCGATTTTCAATCAGAACGAAGGCCCCATAGCTGAAGCTGTTGGGCAGGAGCATGAGGCGGCGGCTCGTCTCCGGCGTGCAGAGAACACGGTGTTTAAGTCCATCTCGCAGGCTACGGCCAATTACCGCGGCACGACATCAATTCTGCTACAGGCGGATGAACTTGCCAAAACCGTACGGGTAAGGCTGAACCAGATGCAGCACCGCCTTCAGTCAGGCGCAATCGACCGACCAACGATGGTTATGACTCATATAGAGCAGATTCGGGGTCGGTACACAGAACGGACCCAGATATACGCTAAGGTTTTGCCGTGCCTTCGACGGCGCGCATCTGGCGAAGCGGTCTGAGCGCGGTGGATGGCGCATCGGGATCGGTCCAGAGGTAATCGCCG
>NZ_JBBCQM010000037.1:0-1624 GCF_037150015.1 Asaia sp. VD9
TCGGGACATGGCGTAATCGCGACGAGAGGGGATGCCATACGTGTATGATGACCCCAGTCACGGAAATGATGGAGGACAGCATGTGTGCTACCCACAATGATGATCTGAAATATGTCGGCCTGGATGTCTCTCTGGATATGACGTCGGTCTGCGTGGTGAACTCTGCAGGAGACATTTTGTGGCGCGGGAAATGTGCGTCCACGCCTGAGGCGATTGTCGATACGCTGCACGCTCATGCGCAAGGAGCGGTACGTGTTGGCCTGGAAACCGGACAGCTCTCGAATTGGCTCACGCTCAGTCTCCGGCGCCGCCATGTCCCGGTCATCTGTCTCGATGCCCGTCACGCGAAGGCGGCTCTCAGCCTGCAGCTCAACAAGACCGATGACAACGATGCGCTCGGTCTGGCCCACGTTGTCCGCACAGGTTGGTATCGCGAGGTAGCCGTCAAAAGTATGGACTCCCACGCCCTCAAGATCCTGCTGGTGGCGCGCGCCCAGCTCGTGGCGCAGCGTCAGACTATGGCGAACACCATCCGGGGCATCCTGAAGACATACGGACTCCGCATCGTCCGATGCTCAGGCGGGCTTTTCGCACCTAGGGTGCGTGATGCGATCGGTGAAAACGACGTCTTGATGGCTGTGATAGAGCCTTTGCTGATTGCATGGCAGGCGTTGCGAGAGCAGGTTGCTGTTCTCGACACGAGGGTCAATGCACGTGCCAAGTCAGATGCAACGGTGCAGAGGCTGATGTCGGTCCCCGGAGTAGGCGTGATCGTTGCATTGGCCTTTTCAGCCACTATCGATGATCCCGATCGGTTCAAACGTTCCAGTTCGGTCGGTGCGTATGTCGGTCTCACGCCTCGGCGCTACCAATCCGGCGAAGAGGATCGTGTCGGGCGTATATCCAGATGCGGGGATGCTCTCCTGCGATCCTACCTGTTCGAGGCTGCGAACGTTCTCCTGTCACGCCATCCACGCGAGTGTGCCCTGAAAACCTGGGGCCTGGTGATGGCAAAACGTATTGGCATGCGCCGGGCGAAAGTCGCCGTCGCGAGAAAGATTGCCGTTCTACTGCATACGCTTTGGCGTAACGGCGACGTATTCAACTGGGGAAACAAAGCTGACTGTGCGGGTGCGCTGCCCGCAGTCGCCTGAGAACATCATGATCCTTGTGACACCAGTTTCCGAGACCCGCCCGATAGGGCGGTAGTTTGTCCCTACCGGGACGAGGCTTGGTGACCCCGCGCCTTTCGTTGCAACACGCTCTCGCGTGAATGCGATCGGGACATTCGGGCACCGGCCTCATCAGATGCCATGTTGCGGCTGCCTCTGTAGACCGCGGAAAGAACCATGCCCCGGTATGACAAGCGTCTACTATTGAAGATCCCGGCGAAAGTCAGGATTGCAACATGCTCACGCCGGTCAAGACGGGTTCCACCCCATCTTCCTCCGGCTCTCTTCGGTCGCCTACGTGCAGACGGGTCCCCTGCGAACCCATCTTGACCTCTGTTGCGCGCGTCGCAGGATTATTGTCAGGCCGGGACGGAGAAACGGCTCTCAACCGAACATAGAAACGGGTTTTTCGGTCTTTTTGCTGGAGAGACCTTGCACGCGATTAAAGAACG
>NZ_JBBCQM010000038.1:0-1409 GCF_037150015.1 Asaia sp. VD9
AGATGGGGTGGATGGCTCCCGATCACGGCATCTATAGTGCCAAAGGTGAGGACGCCATCTTTGCGTACCTCTGATAGTGGAGCCATCCGAGATGACGATTACCACGATTGGTTTGGATCTGGCCAAGAACGTCTTTCAGGTGCATGCCGTGGACGAGGCAGGTACCGTAGTGGTGCGCAAAGCGCTGCGGCGGGTGCAGGTCATGCCGTTTTTCGCCAGGCTTGCCCCATGTTTGATTGGCATCGAGGCATGCGGGACATCCCATCACTGGGCACGCGAACTGCAAAAACTCGGTCATGAGGTCAGGCTCATGCCCCCGGCCTACGTCAAAGCCTATGTGAAACGCGGCAAAACCGACGCTGCTGACGCCGAAGCGATATGTGAGGCCGTCACACGACCGACAATGCGTTTCGTGTCCGTGAAATCACGCGATCAGCAAGCGGCACTGTCGCTTCATCGTGTACGCTCCCTCGTCGTCAAACAGCGCACACAACTCGTCAACATGGCGCGCGGCCATCTGGCCGAGTTCGGCGTATGCATCCCGCAGGGTATCGGAAATGCCTTGCATCTTCTTCAACAATCGCTCGACGGCAATAGCGGGCTCGATCTGCCTGAACCCGCACTGGCTATGCTGCAGATACTGGCAAGACAGGCACTCCTCGCGCACGAACAGGCACGCGATATCGATCGTCAGTTGCAGGCCCTGTATCGGACCGACGAGATCGCACGACGTCTGGGCACAATACCCGGTGTCGGGCCTGTCGGGGCAACAGCTTTCGCGGCCACCGTAGCTGATCCGGCCCAGTTCAAGTCCGGGCGACAATTTGCAGCATGGCTGGGACTGACACCCTTGCAGAATTCGAGCGGAGGTAAGGAACGCCTGGGACGAATTACGAAGATGGGAGACAAATATCTTCGCAAGCTTCTGGTTGCTGGGGCCACAGCTCTGGTGAAGCAGTTCAGGATCCGTCCCGATCGCGTCCCGCCCACCTTTGCGGCCCTGCTGGCGCGTAAACCGATGCGTGTGGCGACAGTCGCCATGGCCAACAAAATAGCACGCATCATATGGGCGCTGATGACACGTGGCGACGCCTATCAGGCAAACCACGTGCCGGCGATCGCCGCATAATCGGGAAGACAGACAAATAACGGGATCGGTCGGTTCACCCCGACCGAAGGAGGTTGCAGGAGCGACGCGACATGATGGCGATATCGGTCAGGCCGAGAACAGAGACAACCCACTTTGTGTCCGAGGCGTCATAGCCTGAGTTTTAGAACGGGACTTTGTTCGCGGAACCCATCAGGGCCAGCAGTCCAAAACCGACTGCGCAAACAGGCCGGACAGAAGACTGCTCCTGATCAACGTCAGTGTGTCATTTTTCTCTTGCAACACGGGAGCCATCCACAGA
>NZ_JBBCQM010000039.1:0-822 GCF_037150015.1 Asaia sp. VD9
AAAAAATTAAATATTAAATGGAAATAACGTAAAAATATTAGTTAATAAAACTAATATTAATCAAATGGTGACAGTGCTTCAATAATTCTGCAATCAGAAATACTGCCCCCACAGCATGATTCTATCATCGTAGAAAGTTCATGGCGTAATGCGATGAGATCCGCAATTTTGCGCTCAATTTCTGCCATATGGTCACGAGCAATTCTATCAACTGTCTTACAATCCTGGGTTCCCTGATCTGTTAGGGATAATAGAGCTCTTACCTGATCTAATGAAAAACCCAGATCCCGGGATCGACGAATAAAAGACAGTCTCGCGAGTGCCTCATCATCATAAGTGCGATAATTGCCATCGGTCCGCTGTGGCGGAGCCAGCAGTCCGATCCGTTCATAATAGCGGATCGTCTCGACTTTGGTATTCGTTGCCTTTCCCAAGGCGCCAATCGATCGCATTCCCTGCCTCTTGACCCTGTAGTTGCTACAGGGAGCATACATTAAAACAGATGATTCGTCAGGGAGGCGCTGGATGGCAGGAGGATGCTGTGGTGGATGCACAGATACGCCGCTACCAATCAATAAATCATGGCGGAGAGCGCTCCTGATCGCGCTTTTTCTCAATGCCAGCATGTTTGCCGTTGAAGCAGGGGCTGGCGTGTCGGTTGGATCTGCATCCTTACAGGCGGACGCGATTGATTTCCTTGGCGACAGCGCCAACTACGCAATAAGCCTCAGTGTTGCCGGAATGGCATTGCGATGGCGAGCTGGCGCGGCCTTTCTGAAAGGCCTGACCCTGTTCGTGGCTGGGATATGGGTAATGGCCAAT
>NZ_JBBCQM010000040.1:0-737 GCF_037150015.1 Asaia sp. VD9
CTGATGATCTATGCCAACGTCATCGGCTGCGACCTCGGGCCGAAATTCACGCCGATTGGTAGTCTCGCAACACTGCTGTGGCTGCATGTGCTGGCATCCAAGAACCATCGGGTCACATGGGGGCAGTATATGAAGGTCGGACTGGCGATTACGCCGCCCGTCCTGCTGGCAACACTCGCGGCGCTGGCCCTATGGCTGCCCCGGATCAGTCACCCGTAATACACGACAGGACCGATATATATGACCGAACCTGAGCTGCCAGCCTTGCATCCGGAGTATCTCGAACGGGTCGATCTCGCGCGGCTGGAACCGCAACCGCGTGTGGACCATCCGCCGCGTATCCTGCTGCTCTACGGCTCTTTGCGTCCCCGATCCTTCAGTCGGTTGCTGGTGCTTGAGGCGGAACGCATCCTGAAGGTGCTGGGGGCCGAGACACGGGTGTTCGACCCGACCGGCCTACCGATAGCGGATTCCGTGCCTGCCACGCATCCGAAAGTGCAAGAACTGCGGGAACTGTCGATCTGGTCGGAAGGCCAGGTCTGGTGCAGCCCCGAACGGCACGGCAACATAACCGCTGTGTTCAAAAACCAGATCGACTGGTTGCCATTGTCCGAAGGCTCGATCCGTCCGACGCAGGGCCGCACGCTGGCGGTCATGCAGGTCTCAGGCGGATCGCAAAGCTTCAATTCCGTCAATGCCCTGCGGGTTCTGGGCCGGTGGATGCGGATGTTCACCAT
>NZ_JBBCQM010000041.1:0-680 GCF_037150015.1 Asaia sp. VD9
TCAACCGTGAACTTCACGGGAAGCACGGGCACCATCGTCGGCACGGTGGGCGACACCATCTCTGCCGCAGGCGACCTTTCCGTCTATCATGGCGTGAACCAGTCGATCAGCGTCTCTGGCGCGCTGTCCTTCATCTCGGGCACAGGCAACACCTCGATCAATGCCGGCTCGGGCACGATCTGGGGCGCGAATGACCTCAACGCCACCGTCGACACGGCAGGCCGTGCGCTCTTCACGGCCAATCAGCCCAAGACGACCGGTGACCAGTATATCGATGCTTCCTCCTCCAAGGGAACACTCGAAGCCTGGACGGGTGCTGGCAACAACACCATCATCGGCACCTCGGGCTCCGATCATTTCGTGTTCGGCACGCAATTCGCAGATTCGAATGGCGACAGCTTCGCCACCGTCACCGGTGGCAGCGGCGCAGCCAACACCTTCGGTGTGCTCGCCGGGCATAATGGTGGTGACATCACCATCACCGATTTCGGCAGCGCGGCTGGCAACATGTTCTTCATGTATAACTACCGCCCGGCGGATGCCGACAAGGCCATCCAGGATCTGCTGGCAACGGCAACGGTCACTGGCGGCAACACCACGCTGCAGCTCGACAACAACATGAAGGTTACCTTCCTCGGCGTGACCGATCTGAAGGCCTCGAACATCGTGATCAGCTGATC
>NZ_JBBCQM010000042.1:0-448 GCF_037150015.1 Asaia sp. VD9
ACACGGTATGGCTATGCACGCGTCTCGACCGATGATCAGACGCATGATCCGCAGCTTCTGGCACTCGAGCGAGAAGGGGTGCGGGAGATCGTGCTCGACACGGTCTCCGGCGGGGTTCCGGCCGCGTCACGACCGGGGCTGTCGGAAGTGCTGGCAAAGCTGCAGCCGGGCGACAGTCTCGTTGCAGCGCGTCTCGACCGGCTGGGGCGGACCATGCTCGACGTCATGGGGCTGGTGGGCAGTCTTGTGGAACGTCAGGTGCGGGTGAGGCTTCTCGATGTCGGGATCGAGACCGGCACGGCAAACGGGCAGCTCTTTCTGACCATCCTCGCCGGGTTTGCCGAATTCGAGCGCGAGATCATCCGGGAGCGTACAAGGGCAGGGCTAGAGGCAGCACGGCGTAGCGGGGCACGGCTGGGACGGCCTGCGCGGTTGACCGAAAGGCAGC
>NZ_JBBCQM010000043.1:0-402 GCF_037150015.1 Asaia sp. VD9
TGGCCGTAGTGGCGGTGCTGACGGAACTGCCAGCCGCATCGGTGATCAGCTTGACGAGCTTGGTGACGAGCGTGTTCGCGCTGGTGGTCATGGTCTTTTCCTTCTGGATGATGAGGACTGATCCCGGCCCGATTGCCGGTGTCGTCAGTCAGGGCTTGGCGTCGTCGGCGTTGGTGGCGTGCTTGCCGTTCATCGCGACGGTGTTCACGAGCAGGTAAAGGGGGAGCCATTTCGAGCCGTCAGCCGGTCTGGGCCAGAAGCGGGCGATCACGGCGGCCAGAGCCACGACAAAGGTGAGGATCGTCGTCGCGTCACCGGCGAGAGAGGCAGGCAGGAAGGGGAGGACGGTCTCGAAGATCGTCTGCCAGTCGAAGTTCATTCGGATACTCCGGTTGTGGGGAT
>NZ_JBBCQM010000044.1:0-388 GCF_037150015.1 Asaia sp. VD9
CCGAGCGGGGGCTATATCCTTGTTAGTAATGACAAGATCGCGGACCCTACAAAGGTAAGTTGGTCCAATCAGTCGGGTGTTGTACCGGGATCGACGCCTTTCCCCTCATTTGGAGGTGCCAGCACATCCCTGAAGATCACCGATTCCTCCGGAAGTAGCGCAGTCACTTACGATCGGGTTTCTGGAGGTGTAACCGCGCAAGGGACCTATGACCCGACAGCGCACGCTACCATGCCCAGCGTAACTGCACCGTCAGGCTACCTGCCCGACACACTGAACGATGTGTACATTTATGTGCTGAATGCTGACGGGACAGTTTCTGCCAGTAACGATAATGCGGCGATCGGTCCGCTTACGGCGTCGTATGACGGCAAAACGTGGAAATACA
>NZ_JBBCQM010000045.1:0-368 GCF_037150015.1 Asaia sp. VD9
AGCCGTTGCTCATTGAAAGCAAAGCCGATCTGCGTGCAGGATTTCGGGAAGGTCGCATTGAAGATGTCATCGAAATGACCAATGCTGTTGGCGATGCCGAGCAGGGTATTCAGCGTCCGGATATGCTGGTTGAACACCTTGTCGTGCTCAGGCTTCAGCATCTGATGATGCCGGAACGCCCGCTGATACTCCGCTGCGCCATTATCGTTGGCGCGGAGGATCTTCGGGTTTGCCTCCCTGATCACCTCGAGCCCAATCTCACCGAACAGGAAGTCATAGACATACCGGTTGATGAAATGGCCGCAGTTCGGATGATTGTTGCGACCGGTCTTGGCCAGGCCGAGAACGCGATGGAGGTTCACGAAGAA
>NZ_JBBCQM010000046.1:0-261 GCF_037150015.1 Asaia sp. VD9
CCTCGGATACAGTCACGATCCTGGGCGGCAACTCCATCGTCAACCTGCAGTCGAACTCGCTCATCGTCGATGCAGCGCTGACCGGCAGCCAGATCTCGGTTGGCGTCAACAGCACGATCTTCGGCGGTACCGGATCAACCGTGAACTTCACGGGAAGCACGGGCACCATCGTCGGCACGGTGGGCGACACCATCTCTGCCGCAGGCGACCTTTCCGTCTATCATGGCGTGAACCAGTCGATCAGCGTCTCTGGCGCGCTGT
>NZ_JBBCQM010000047.1:0-258 GCF_037150015.1 Asaia sp. VD9
CGCAACGCTTGCTGGAACCTTGAGATTTTAAGCACAGCAGAACGCAAAATCAGACGTGCTGGCTTCCTGCCGTGCAATCGCCATTCTGCTTAGGGTGTCATTTCGCCCTCAGCCTGAACCGACCCCTTATTGGGGTCGGTACACAGAACGGACCCAGATATACGCTAAGGTTTTGCCGTGCCTTCGACGGCGCGCATCTGGCGAAGCGGTCTGAGCGCGGTGGATGGCGCATCGGGATCGGTCCAGAGGTAATCGCCG
>NZ_JBBCQM010000048.1:0-255 GCF_037150015.1 Asaia sp. VD9
ACGCGGCCGGAACCCCGCCGGAGACCGTGTCGAGCACGATCTCCCGCACCCCTTCTCGCTCGAGTGCCAGAAGCTGCGGATCATGCGTCTGATCATCGGTCGAGACGCGTGCATAGCCATACCGTGTCATGAAAACCCCCGCGGTTATTTCGGAACACGGTTTGGAGACGGGACGCACCGACCGATGCCGTGCCGTCCCGAAACCGACGGATTGTGAACCGGTCATCACAACCGGCCAGGGCAAGGTCGAACCGC
>NZ_JBBCQM010000049.1:0-255 GCF_037150015.1 Asaia sp. VD9
GCGGTTCGACCTTGCCCTGGCCGGTTGTGATGACCGGTTCACAATCCGTCGGTTTCGGGACGGCACGGCATCGGTCGGTGCGTCCCGTCTCCAAACCGTGTTCCGAAATAACCGCGGGGGTTTTCATAACACGGTATGGCTATGCACGCGTCTCGACCGATGATCAGACGCATGATCCGCAGCTTCTGGCACTCGAGCGAGAAGGGGTGCGGGAGATCGTGCTCGACACGGTCTCCGGCGGGGTTCCGGCCGCGT
>NZ_JBBCQM010000050.1:0-255 GCF_037150015.1 Asaia sp. VD9
ACCATCCTCGCCGGGTTTGCCGAATTCGAGCGCGAGATCATCCGGGAGCGTACAAGGGCAGGGCTAGAGGCAGCACGGCGTAGCGGGGCACGGCTGGGACGGCCTGCGCGGTTGACCGAAAGGCAGCATCGGCACGCGGTTGAGCTGCACAAGGCTGGAAAATCTTTGCACGAAATTGGACAGATCATGGCCGTCTCGAAAACCACGATCTGGCGTGCGGTTTCCTGCGGAGGAGAGCGTTCCGGAAACAGGGGT
>NZ_JBBCQM010000051.1:0-255 GCF_037150015.1 Asaia sp. VD9
GTCCGCTTACGGCGTCGTATGACGGCAAAACGTGGAAATACACTGACGCCAACGGACAAGTGGTTGTGAGTGCGCAGAACACCACGACCGGAGCATACCAGACCGAAAACGGGTTCATTTCCTATAGTCCGAGCGGGGGCTATATCCTTGTTAGTAATGACAAGATCGCGGACCCTACAAAGGTAAGTTGGTCCAATCAGTCGGGTGTTGTACCGGGATCGACGCCTTTCCCCTCATTTGGAGGTGCCAGCACAT